>CAYYRT010000222.1:0-23417 GCA_964474055.1 uncultured Acidimicrobiaceae bacterium
CACCCCCCTCTCGGCTACGCCGTACTCCCCCCAACGTCGCTTCGCTCCTGGGGGGAGAAACAGATGCCGGCCCCAGCGAGAGGGGGGAGCGTGGGTGGAGGTGGGGCGGGGGGGCGGACGGGGGGGCGAGGCCGTCCGTAAACTGGGGGGGAGAAGCAAGATGATCTTTTCCTCCCCCAGCGAACGGAGTGAGCGTTGGGGGAGGTGGCCCGGAGGGCCGGAGGGGGCGGCGAAGCCGTCCGAAACCAATACCACGGGTTAACCACCCCCCTCCCCCCTACGGGGTACTCCCCCCAACGTCGCTTCGCTCCTGGGGGGAGAAACAGAACCCCTGGCCCGCTGGCCGCCGCCATACACTCCGCCGCCAAGTGCCAGCCGTCCTCGCATTCGAAGACATCGAGGTGCTCATCGGCAACGTGCCGGTGGTCGCCTCGGCATCATGCGTGGTCGAACCGGGTCAATGCCTCGGCATCTCCGGGCCCAATGGGTCCGGGAAGACCACGCTCCTGCGGGTAATGGCGACATTGCTCAAGCCGACCTCCGGGAAAGGCCTGGTCCTCGGTGCGGATCTTGCCACCCCCCAAGTGGACGAGGTCCGTCGCCGAATCGGCCTCTCGGGACATCTCCCGGCTCTCAGCGGTCACCTCACTTTGCAGGAGAATCTCGAGTTCGTCGCCCGGATCAGCGGCCAGCCTCAAACCAGGGTTTCCCAAGTACTCGAAACGGTCGGTTTGGCCGGAGCAGCCGACCGGCTCGCCGAACACTGCTCCCATGGAATGCACAAGAGGGCCGACCTCGCCCGGCTTTTCCTGACCCAACCCGACCTCTTGTTGCTCGACGAGCCCCACGCCGGTCTCGACTCGTCTGCCGCGCCTCTAGTTGCCGGCCTGGTCCAACTCACCACCCGCAAGGGAGGCGCGGCCATCATCGTCTCCCACGACCCCACCACCATGGTCGATCTGGCCGATCAGCACATGACCCTGAGCACAGGGATCCTGAGCCAATGATCGCCCACGCCTACGAGATAGCCCGCCGCGATCTCATCATCGAACGGCGCGCCAGAGAGACCCTGACGGTCGTAGTGCCGTTTGGTCTGGCGGCCTTGATCGCCCTCCCGATGGCCATCGGTATCGATCTGCCGCTCATCTCCCGAATCGGTCCGGCTGCCTTCTGGTCGACGGCTTTGCTCTTCGGCATGCAGATCGCCTGGCGTCAGAGCGCAGCCGATACCGGCCCCAACCGCGATCTCATCATCCTGCTCGGCGTTTCCCCGGTCGCCCGTTTCTGGGGACGGGCCGCCGCGTCGGCAGTCCTGCTCTTCGGCTTCATGCTGTTGTTGGGGGTGGCTGCCATCGTCCTCTTCAGCCCCGAGCTCCCCTTTTCACCATGGCTGCTCTTGATCATCCTTCTGTTCGCGACTGGCCTCGCCATGGTCGCGACGCTGGCCGCCGACATCACCAGCGGGCTTTCGGGCCGCGCTCCCCTGGCCTCGGTGCTGGTGGTGCCGCTGGCCCTCCCCCTCCTGGTCGGGACCGCCCGGGCAGTGGAATCGCTAACCCGGGGCAGCGGTATCCTCGCGTGGTTGCTCATGCTCGGCGCGGTGGAGATCGTTCTCGCTGTCGCCGGCACCCTGGCCGCAAGACCCCTGGAGGAAGCAGTTCGATGACCAAGGTGCGTGTCCTGATGGCTCTGGCCGCTATCGCCGCCGGCGTCGGCCTGTATCTGGCGATCTCCGCTCCCCCGGAGGCCGTCCAGCGCACCTACGCCCGCATCCTCCACATCCACGCCCCTTCGGCCTGGCTGGCGTTTCTCGCTTTCTTCGTCACTGCGTTCGGTTCGATCATGTGGCGGATACGACGCAAGGAGTTCTGGGACCGGCTGGCGGCGTCGTCGGCCGAGATAGGCGTCCTCTTCACCGCCATCGCCCTGGCCACCGGGATGATCTGGGGAAAGCCGGTGTGGGGCGTCTTCTTCGACTGGGGTGATGCCCGCATGGCTACCACCGCCATCATGCTTCTCGTCTACCTGGGTTATCTGGCTCTGCGAAGGGCAACTCCGGACCCATCGACTCGGGCGGCGCGGGCCTCGGTTCTGGGCATCGTCGCGGTCGTGCAAGTGCCGCTCGTCTACTTCTCGGTCAACCTGGTCCGCACTCTCCATCAAACCCAGACCATCCGGCCGGAAGGCTCACCGATCCATCCGGCGATGTTGCGAGCGCTGTTGGTCAACCTGGCTGCCTTTACGCTGATCTATCTGGCCCTCCTCGCCGGACGAATGGTGGTCGGACGCCTCGAGGAGCAAACCGAGCGGGTGCCGTTGGCCGGCGCGGCGGTACTTCCCCCCCGCCTCGATGGAGCCGTGGATGTCTGAAGACGCAGTCGTCACCCTGGCCTACTCGGTCACCTACGGTGTCATCGCCTGGTACGCCCTCCGGCTCCATCAGCGGTACCGGCGTCTCACCCGTCGACGCTGACCATGCCATCGCGCAAGTTGATCTGGCCGGCGCTCGCTTTGGTGGCCGCGGCCGTAATGGTGTTGATCGCCACCAACCTCGGCGACAGCCTCACCTATTACCTGACGCCCCAGGAAGCGGTTGAGCGACGCGCCGAGTTCCCCGACGGACAGAGGTTCCGCCTCGGAGGTCTCGTTATGGTTGGATCCCTTTCCGAGTCGGGCGGCGTCAAAACCTTCGACGTGACCGATGGTGCCGAAACAATTCAGGTTCAACTCACCGGGCCGGTTCCCCCGTTGTTCGCCGAGGACGTTGGAGTGGTGGTCGAGGGAGCGTGGAGCGGTTCGAGGTTCGAGGCCGACAGGGCCCTGATCCGCCATGACGAGTCCTACGAAGCTCCTTCCACGACGCAGGCTTCCTGATGTTCGCCCTCCTGGGTATCGCCGGCATCCTCACCGGTCTGGCCGGTTCGATCTGGCTGGTGGTCGCCGGAGTCCGCGGCACACCCCGCGGGATCACGGCCGGACTCACCCGGCCCGTGCAGACGATGCTCGCTGGAGCCATCCTGGCGTTTCTGTCGCTGGAGGCCGCGCTCCTGGCCGACGACTTCAGCCTCGAGTACGTCGCCAACCACCATGCCCGGTCCACCCCGTTTCCGTTCAACATCGCCACGGGTTGGGCAGCCCTCGAAGGTTCGATCGTGCTGTGGGGCCTGGTCCTGGCGGTCTTCATCTGGGTGACCCTGCGCAGTGTGAAAGGGACCGAACGAATCGAAGGTGACCGGCTTGGGGCCGGTGCCATAGCGGTGATGGGACTGGTTGCCGTGTTCTTCTTTGGCCTGCAGGCAACCGTTGCCAACCCCTTCCAGGTCTGCGTCGAAGCCGCCGCCAATGGCTGCCTCGATGCCAGTCCCTGGCCATGGGCGGCGGCCCAGGCTCCCCCGGATGGCCCCGGTCCCAACCCCCTCCTCCAGAACCACATCCTCATGGCCATCCACCCCCCGATGTTGTATCTCGGGTTTGTAGGTCTCACGGTCCCCTTTGCCTATGCCATCTCGGCCCTCGCCATCAAGCAGGCCGGAGTCGAATGGCTGCGACGAAGCCGCCGGGCGACGCTGGTGGCGTGGACCTTTCTCACGACCGGGATCGTTCTCGGGGCATGGTGGGCGTACGAGGTTCTTTCCTGGGGTGGTTACTGGGGCTGGGATCCGGTCGAGAACGCCTCGCTGATGCCATGGCTGATCGCCACTGCCTTTTTGCACTCTGCCCTGGTGCAGATCCGCCGGGGTGCGTTGCAGGCATGGAACTTCGTCCTCGTCATCGGTGCCTTCTCCCTCACGATCCTGGGCACCTTTCTCACCAGGTCCGGAGTGATCGGTTCGGTTCATTCCTTCACCCAGTCGGCCATCGGACCGGTCTTGCTCGGCTTCCTCTTCCTGGTGGTGGCCGGTTCGTTCTGGCTCTTCTCGACCCGCAGCCACCTGGTTGCCGACTCACCGCGCCTCGACTCGCTCATATCGCGGGAAGGCTCGTTCCTGCTCAACAACCTGCTCCTGACGATCTTTGCCTTCGTGGTGTTGACCGGCACGCTGTATCCGCTGGTGGTCGAGGCGGTCTCCGGTGACCGCGTATCGGTTGGGCCCCCGTTTTTCGTTCGACTCGTGGTTCCGGTGGCCTTCGCGCTGTTGTTGGCGATGGGGATTGGTCCCCAGACACCGTGGAAGGAGGCAGATGCGGGACGGCTAGCCGAGAATCTCCGAGTACCGATTCAGGTGGCTTTGGCGGCCGGGGTCTTGACGGTGCTCGTCGCCTCTCGCATCGGCTACGTCGTTGCCGCAGTCGTGGCCGGCACGTTTGTCATCGCTTCCGCTGCATCAATGCTGATCGGTCGTGCGGCGCGGGCCGCCCGCGCCCGGGCCTCGGGAACGCTGGGCCGGGAGATTCGAAGACAATTGGCGGCCGAGCCCTCGTTCTGGGCCGGACAGCTTTCCCATGCGGGCATTGCTCTGATTGCCATCGGCATCGGTTTCACCGCCAACCTTGCCCAACATGGGGAGGTCGCCCTGGAGCCGGGTGACCGCATCGACTTCGCCGGCTACGTCCTCCACTATCGATCACCTTTTCTCGTGACCGAGCCAAACCGGCGCGTGCAGGGAGCAACGATGGAAATATCGGTAGACGGCCGGGTGGTCACCGAGCTTCGCCCCCGCGCCAACTTCTACGGAGGCGACACCGCCGGCATCAGCACCCCGGCGGTCCACAGCGCCTTCACCGGAGATCTCTATCTCACGTTGTTGAACATCGACGCCACCGGGATCCAGTTGCGGATGGACACCTCACCGGGCATCTGGCTCCTCTGGGCGGGAGGGCTGATCGCCGCCAGCGGAGGTGCCTGGTCACTAGCCGCCCGGCGTCGGGCGTTGGTGACCTCAAATGTCTGAACGCGCGGGCCGGTATTGGTCATGGGCCATCAGCGCCGCCCTGGCCGTTTTCGTCGTGATCGCGGTCGTGGCTGCGCCCGACCCGGCTGCAGACCGTGCCCGTTCCCTGGGCGAGCGTCTCCGTTGCCCGGTCTGCCAGGGAGAGTCGATCGCCGAGTCTCCCTCCGATGCTGCCCGGGACATGATGGAACTGGTGCGCAGCCGCATCGCTGAAGGCCGCACCGACCAGGAGATCATCGATGAACTGGTGAGCTCGTTCAGCGGAACCGTCCTGCTCGATCCTCCGGTCGGCGGGACGACTCTCTGGCTTTGGCTCCTGCCGATCGCAGCCCTGGCTGTCGGGGTAGGCCTCGTAGTGACTCGGATCCGTCCGAGATCCGCCAGCGATACCGCGCCACCCCCCCAACGATTCCGCCGCGCCACGATGGGAGGTTTGGCCGTGCTCGCGGCTGGCGCCATAACCGTGGTGGTGGTCGGACAGTTCCGTCAGGCCCGGGTCGACGACTCCGAGCCTATCGACCCCGCCACCATCTCCAACGAGACTCTCGAGGCAGTCATCGCCGCCAACAGCGACGACCCCCAGATCGCTGGAATGCGCCTGGCCCTGGCCAATCGCTACTTCGAAGATGGTGACTACCAGCGGGCCTTTCCCCACTACGAAGCGGTTATAGACGGGGAGCCGACCCCGGTTCAGGCAGGCGCCGCCCTCACGCGGTTGGGGTGGATGGTCTTTGACGGAAACGGCGAAGTGGATCTGGCCATCGACCTCATGGATCAGGCCCTCGAGGCTGTGCCAGCCGATCCTTTCGCCCTTTATCTCAAGGCACGGGTCATCTGGTGTGGACGGGCCGATGCGGCAACTGCCGCTGGAATCTTTGAGCAGGTATTGGCCGCGCCCGATCTCGACGCCGAGATCCGCGCCAGCGTCGACGCCGACCTCGACGCCACCCGGGCCGGGGAGCCGTGCGAGTGAAACTCGTCAAGTTGGCGGCGGGTGGAATGGTCGTGCTGTCGGTGGCCCTTGCCATCGTCTTCATCACCCGCTTCGGGGACGACCCCGCCATAGTCGACTCACCACTGTTGGGAAAACCGGCCCCCGCCGTCACCCTTCCCCGCCTCGACGGCCAGGGTGATGTCGACCTGTCGGCCATCGACGCCGAAGTCGTGGTGGTGAACTTCTTTGCGTCCTGGTGCCTTCCGTGCCAGCAGGAGCAGCCCCACCTGGTGGCGGCGGCCAACGCCTTTGCCGACCGCGGGGTTCGTTTTGTCAGCATCGCCTACCGCAACGACCCGGCGGATATTGCCGCGTTCCTGGACGAATACGGCAGCTCTCCGGCGACGATTTATTTGGACGACCCAGGTGGGCGGGCTGCCATCGCCTACGGGGTCTTCGGAATCCCCGAGACGTTCGTCATCGGCGCCGACGGGACGGTCGTACGCAAGATCGTCGGTGCTGCCGATGCACTGATCCTCGGAAGCACGATCGATGCTGTGTTGGCCGGGGCATCGCCGGGTCAGTTGGTGGTGGGGGAAACTTTCACCGGGCCTGGTGGCTGAATCAGGTCTCGGAGGGGCGAAGCACCTCGAGCATCACCTCTTCAAACGGGTTCTGCTCCACGGCTGCTGTGCCAGCTCCCAACAGCGAACTGTCGAAGAACCCCTGCAAGAAACGATCGATGATCGGAACCACCCGACCCGCCGAAATGGGGCCTTTCATGCCAAGGCGCGCCGCGGCCGGTGAGATGAATGGCGTAACGACGAAGTCGTTGTGCCCGGCCCCCTCGATGCCGATCCAGTAGGTCGTCGCCCCGCTTCGTTCAGCCAGTCCGCGCAACCGCCCGTCGTTGGGGGTGCCCCGCCACTCGTCCGATCGCATGAACAACATGGGGATCGTTGCTTCCACCGCGATGATGCGGTCGGGCACCGGCTCGACCCAGGCATCCATGCCCAGCACGGCGTCACACCGCTCATCCGACAGGCAGAAGCGCAGTGCTGCGCCGCCGCCGGTGGAGTGCCCATAGGCGCCAATCCGGCCGAGGTCGACGTGGCTGGCGAGTTCGGCGAAAGGGCCGGTCCCACCGAGGGTGAGCGCATCGACCACCCCCACCAGATCATCTGTGAATGTGTCGACCAACTGAACCGCCTTGTCGGCGTAAACGTCAGCCTCCACCGTCTCTTCAGGGGGAAGGGCCTCAGGGTCGAAGGCGACAACCTCGCCGTCCGGGAAGCGGGTGGTGATGGCTGCGTAGGTGTGATCGGGAGCGATCACTATGTAGCCGTGGCTGGCCATCATCTCCATCTGGTTGACCGCGATCGCCCGGAAACCTGTCCAACCGTGTGAGTAGAGAATCACCGGGAAGGTGCCCGGCAGCGACGGCGCCGACGGAACCGCGTGGGCGGAGGTGTATCGGGTGTGGGAGAGGAAGAACCAGGGAAAGCCGATGCGCCGGGCAAGAGCCGGTCCGACAATGTCGAGGTCACCGGTCCACGGGACTGCCGCCGGATTCTCCACCGCCTCCGCCGGATACCAGACCTGGACCATGATCCGGCGTGGTTCGGTGTCCGGGTTCGGACCGTACGCCTCGAGACGCTCGGGAAACGTCAACACGAGAGAGATGGTGCCCACGTCGAGTGGACCCCCAGGCTCGGGGAGCACGGGCACGGGGAGCAGGACCACCGGCAGGACCATCATGCCCAAACCAACCAGACCGAGCACCGGCCGGGATGCTCTCCTCCACCAGGGCAAGTCCCGCTCGACTGAGAGCAGGTCGCCCAAACCGAGGCCAAGCGCCACCACATAGATCGGAAAGAGCTGCCAGCGATACCCCTCGACCACGAGCTGGGCCGTGGCGGCACCAATGGCCGCCAGAAATATCAAACCCCGTCGGGAGCGTGTTCCGAAGAGGGCGGGCCAAACGATGGCCGCCGCACAGACGACGGTGAGAACCAGCTCAAGACGCCTCAAAGCCGCCTGATGTTGGCAGGGTCGAACCCGTACGGAAGTTCGAGCCGATGCCGGGACATGAGGACCCGATCCGAAAGGAGGGCGAACGTGTCGGCGTCGGCGACGATCCGGCCCCCATCGATGATCACTGCCCGGCCGCACAATTCCAGGGCAAAGGGCAGGTCATGGGTTACCACCAGCTGGGTGGCGGGCAGGCTCGCCAGCAACCCCACAAGCTCGCGACGCCCGGCGGGATCGAGGTTGGACGTGGGTTCGTCCAGCACCAGGAATTCGGACTCGACCGCCAGGACGGTGGAGATGGCCACCTTGCGCTTTTCGCCTTCGGACAGATGGTGAGGTGCGCGGTCGAGAAGGACCTCCTCCCTCACCGCCCGCAGCGCCAATAGCACCCGTTCCGACAGGTCAGGACCCTTGAGCCCGAAGTTGGCCGGTCCAAAGGCCACGTCCTGACGCACCGTGGGCATGAAAAGCTGATCGTCCGAGTCCTGGAACACGAGACCCATCTTCCGCCTGATCTGACTCAGGCTGGCATCCGCCAACTCAACCCCTCCCACCCGGATCCTGCCGGCCGTGGCCCGCAGGACTCCGATCAGGTGAAGGAGGAGCGTGGTCTTTCCGGCCCCGTTGGGGCCTAGCAACGCAACCCTTTCACCCGCGCCAATTGCAAGATCGACACCGTCAAGGACCTTGGTGCCATCCGGGTAGGAGAAACACAGACCTTCGACGTCGAGGGTGGTCATGCAAGGACTCTGGCCGCAACGGAGACAACTACGGCCGCCCCGGGGGCCAGCATGGCCGGCCACCAGCGGGCGATCTCCTCCGCGTCATCCGCAGGCATGTCACCGGTGAAGCCCCGCGCCAGCATGGCCTGATGGACCCGTTCGCCCCGCTCATAGGAACGAATAAAGACGGCGCCTGCGGCAACTGCCATCGGCCGGGTCTGGGCAAACCAGGAAGGGCTGTAGCCGCGGGCGGTCATCGCCACACGCGTGCGAGCCAACTCGGCCGCGATCACTTCCAGATAGCGGATCATGGAAGCGGCGATCGCGGTCAATGCGGCCGGCACCCGCAGGCAACGCAGCCCCGCCAGGATTGCCGGCACCTCGGTCGTTGCCACCAGCAGCACCGATGCGCCGGCGCCCAGGGTGGCCTTGGCCAGAATGTTCCAGGCACCCAACAACCCGGGTTCTGACACCGAGATGGGGCCCAGGTCCACCCGTGGATCGGCACCTACAAACGGAAGCAAGAACGCAAAGAGCAGGAACGGCAGATCGATAGCCAGCCGCGTCAGGAAGAACCTGACGGGCACAGCGGACAGAGCGAGGACCGCGAGCAAGACCATTGCATGCCCGCTGAAGGCCCACACCACTTCGGGTGGAGTCGCCACCACCGCGAGCACATACACGGCCAGTACAACGAGCTTGACCTGCGGCGCGGTTCGATGAACGGGACTGTGGCCGTGATAGTGGAGCGCGTGGCTGTGGCTGCCGCTCAAGCGGTGCGCCGACGTGCCAGTGCGATCAAACCGAACCCAACCAGAAAAGTGACTCCCACGCCGATTCCACCGGCGAGCACGGTTCCCACCCGTTCGTTCTGGATCCCGGCTACCCCGTAGTCGGCCAGCGGCGACTCGACCGGATGATTCTCGGCAGCCGCCGCAAATCCGGTTTCCTCGGCGACCATCTCAAGGCCATCCGGAGCTGATGACGCCAGCGGCGCCACCACCAGCACCAGGACGACGGTGGCCGCCAGACCGGCGGCGACAAATCCTCCCACCGCCTTCCCTGAGGGAGTCGTGGCTGTCCGGGTCAACCCTAGATCGGCGCTCCCCAGCACAAGATCGGGCCGGACCGCCAGCACCGCACCCACCACCACAGCCGAAATCAGTCCCTCCCCGATTCCGATCAAGGCATGCACCCCCGTCATTGCCCCGAAGACTGTCCCGGCCGGCACCCCTCCTTGACCACCGATGGCGTATTCGATGACGAAGAAACTTGACGAGGCGATCATCGAGACCCACCCCGCCACCATCGTCGCCCCCAGCGCCGAAGCAGTCGTCTTCGGAAGGATCTTCATCAGCCAGCGGAATACTCCCCATCCCACCGGTGCCGTGACGATCGCCATGTTGAGGATGTTGAGGCCGAGGGCGCTCACGCCACCATCGACAAAGATCAGCGCCTGCACAATCACCACTACGGCAACTACCAGGATTCCCATCGACGGGCCCAGCAGAATCGCGGCAAGTGCCCCTCCGAGAATGTGGCCGCCGGTCCCCGCCGCCACGGGGAAGTTCATCATCTGGAGGGCGAAGACAAAAGCTGCAAGCAAACCGGCCAGCGGGATCTGCTTCTCGGCCATCACCCGACCTGTCCGTTTGAGTGCAGCCCCCAACCCGCCCGCAGCCAGGACCCCGGATCCGGCCGAAGTGACCAAGTTGATGTAGCCGTCTGGGATGTGCACGCGACCTCCGCTGACACGTTACTGCAAGTCGCTTGCAATAATGGCGTCAGGCCGGCGTGAGACAGGAAACACATCGACCCATCAGGGCGAAGTGGACCGACCCCACTGAAAAGCCGTAACGATCCTCGAGGCCCTCGAGCAGACGGCCCACCTCAACGAAGGGGATGTCCTCCGTACGCCCGCAAATCTCGCAAACGATGTGATGGTGATCCGGTTTCTCGACCAGATGCACCACCCCGGGACCGTGCCCGAAGTGGACGTGGTGGAGATGGCCGGCCTGTTCCAGGACTTCGATGGTCCGATAGATCGTCGACTGGTCCACGGCCTTACCCAGCTCGTCCTCGACCCGGGAACCAAGATCGGAGGCCGTGAGATGCTCGAGATGAGAGGCCGCCAATACCCGACAGACCGCCCGGCGTGAAGCGGTTATCCGCAAACCCCGGCTGCGAAGCGAAGCGACCAGTTCATCACTGGTGACGTGCATGACCAAGGATAGGCCGGTCAGTCAGATGCCAGCTTGTTGCTGCGGTCGACCACCCGCTCGAGCACCGCCCCGGCCGCCCCGCTGTCGATGCTATTCCTGGCCAGGTCCATCGCCTCCATAAAACCCGGGGCGACCCCGGCGGCTACCAGCGCCGGAGCGGAGTTGATGAGAACGACGTCGCGGTAGGGACCGAGTTCCCCTGCCAGGACCCGTCTGACGATGGTTGCATTTTCGGCAGCGTCCCCGCCTTGAATCATCTCGATGCTGGATCGCTCGATCCCGAAGTCCTCCGGGGTGAATTCGGCATGCGTCACTTCCCCGGCCCGGAGTCGATAGATGTAAGTAGTGCCGGCCGGGGTGATCTCATCGAGGCCGTCCTCTCCATGGAAAACAAAGGAGTAGACCGAGTCGAGACGTGCCAGGACTCCGATAACCCGTTCAGCCATACGGGGATCGGACACGCCGATGGCCTGGCGCCGGGTTCGGGCCGGGTTGGCGAGTGGGCCGAGGAAGTTGAACACCGTCGGAATCCCGAGCTCGCGCCGCACTGGACCCGCGTGTCGGAAGGAAGGGTGGTAGTGGGGCGCGAAGAAGAAGGCGAAGCCTGTCTCAGCCAGCAGCCTGACATTGGCAGGAGGGGGAAGGTCGATGCGGACCCCCAACGCCTCGAGCACATCGGCCGACCCGCACCGGGAGGAGGCCGAACGGTTCCCATGCTTGGCAATCCGGGCGCCGGCGCCGGCGGCGACCAGGGCCGCGGTAGTTGAGATGTTGAAGGTCCCGAAACCGTCACCACCGGTCCCGACCACGTCGACCAGCCCGGGGTCGTCCACCTCTACCGGCACGGCCGCCTCCCGGATCGCCTCGACCAGTCCGGTCATCTCCTCAACCGTCTCCCCTTTCATGCGCAGGGCCACGATGAAGGCAGCGATCTGGGCAGGAGTGGTAGTACCGGCCATCACCTCGGCCATGGCCAGGCGAGCCTCGGACCGGGACAGATCGGTCGAGGAGGCCAGTTTCGACAGGATCAAGGGCCATTCCAAGGACGGCGGAGTGTATCCCCGGCCAGGTTGCAAGTATTGGCGTCCTTGGGCATCGCCAGGCTCACCGACAACTCGTCGGTACAATCGAAGCACCGATGTTCTACTTCGCCTATGGGGCGCTTCTCGACCCGGCCCGGCTCGAACAAGTGGCGCCTGGCATCAAGGTTGCGCTGGTAGCCCACCTTCCCGAGACGCGGCTCACTTTTCCGACCCCGAACGGGTTGCCCTCAGTCGAGCCGGCCACCGGTCACACGGTGTGGGGTGGGATCTTTGAGGTTTCCGGACAGCAAATGTCGGGAATCACCGACCTCGAAGCAATTGAAGGGCGCCATCCCCGGGAAGACCTGAAGGCAGTCGACCGGGCTGGAAAGAAGTATGACGTAGTCACCTTTGTCCATCCGACCAAGGGCCGCGACCACCCGCCATCGAGCGAGTACATGTCGGCCGTGGTGGCCGGTGCGCGCCACTGGGGACTCCCGACCGGGTGGGTCGTTGGCCTGCAGGAGCTTGCCGAAGACGCCCACGCTTGAGCCTTAGAAGTTCGGCGTCTGTCAACCGTATTGTGCGAGGGTGTTGACTCCGCGCAACGCCGGATACGGGGCAATCGACGAGCCCATCCGGGCCGAGCTGTTCAGCCTCGAACGGTTGGAGCAACACGCCCGGAGCCTGGCTGAAACCCACGAGTTGAGCGACCGGCCGGGAAAGATGCGACTCATCTTTCACCGGTTGGCGGACAACGGCGAGGTGCTCCTTGCCTCCTACCGGGAGCTGTCCAAGGCCATCAGAGAGGAATTGCTCCTCACCCCGGCGGCGGAATGGCTGGTCGACAACTTCCACCTGATCGAACGACAGCTGCGTGAAATACGCGAGAACCTGCCGCCTTCCTATTACCGCGAGTTGCCCAAGATCAAGGACGGTCATCTGGCCGGCTATCCGCGGGTGTACGAGATCGCCTGGGCGTTTGTGGCCCACCTCGACAGTCGATTCGATCCCGAGGGCCTTCGGCGGTTCGTGGTCGCCTACCAGGAGACCCAGCCGTTGACGATCGGTGAACTATGGGCGATCCCGATCACCCTGCGCCTGCTCCTCATCGAGAACCTCCGGAGGATGGCCGAGCCGATCGTAAGCGCTCGCAGGCTTCGCAGGGAGGCGGACAGGATCGCCGACGGGCTGCTTGACGTTGGCGACGGCCACTCCTTAGAAGCCAGGGCGGCTATGGATCGTTACGGCCTGGCGAAGCTGCCCCAGCCTCTCGCCGTCCAGCTGTTGCAACGACTGCGCGAACGCGATCCGGAGACCACTCCCGGTTTGACCTGGTTGGTTGACCAGCTGGCGGCCCAGGGAACCACTCCGGAGGAGGTGGTGACCGAGACCCACCGTCGGCAGGCGGCCACCAACGTCACCGTCCGCAACATCGTCACCAGCCTTCGCCACATTTCGGCCTTCGATTGGGCGGAGTTCGTGGATGGGGTCAGCCTGGTCGACCAGGCCCTCGCGGCCGCCAGCACCTATAGCGACATGAGTCTCGCCACCCGCGACCGTTACCGCCACGCCATTGAAGGACTCTCCAAGCGCTCCGGCACTTCCGAACTGGAAGTGGCTCAAGCCACCCTCGGGCTCGCCGCAACCCAACTCGTCGACCGCCGCGAACGCGAACCCGGCTACTACCTGATCGGCGAGGGGCGGGCCATGCTCGAGAGCAAGGTAGGTTTTAGGCCCGGACCCGGGTTGTCGCTGTCCCGGTTCGTTCGAAGTCACGCCGCCGCGACCTATCTGGGTTCGGTTGCCCTGGTGACGGCTCTGGCACTGCTGATTCCCCTCCTCATCATCGAAGGCTCGTGGGGTTTGCGTGTGCTCATGACGATTCTGGCGGTCATACCTGCTTCCGACATCGGGGTCACCGTGGTCAATCGCGTCGTCGCGGTGCTCACCAAACCCGAAGGCCTCCCATCTCTGGCATTGCGGCATGGACCGACTGCGGACCTCCGAACCCTGGTCGCGATTCCGACAATCCTGTCGCGACCGGAACAGGTTCAGGGCCTGGTCGATCAGCTCGAAGTCCACTTCCTCGCTCACCCCGAAGGCGAGTTCTGCTTCGCGCTGGTAACCGACTGGCGCGATGCCGAGGGACCGGACATGGTCGACGACGCCGAGTTGTTGTCCCTGGTCTCCAATGGAATCGACCGTTTGAACAGAAGACACGGGTCGACGGATTCCGGAGTCGTCCGTTTTCATCTGTTCCACCGGAGACGGCTTTTCAACCCCGGGGAAGATCGGCACATGGGATGGGAGCGCAAGCGGGGCAAGCTCCACGAGCTCAACCGCCTCCTCCGAGGAGCCACCGACACCACGTTCATCCGGATGGATCCCGGGCCGCCCAACGACGTCCGTTATGTGATCGCGCTCGACGCCGACTCGCGTCTCGCCCCGGGGGCGGCAACCCGGCTGGTGGCGACTATGGCCCATCCTTTGAACCGCGCTCGGGTCGACGAGCCGCTCGGCTGGGTAGTGGAGGGTTACGGGATTCTCCAGCCGCGCATCACCGCGTTTCTCGGGGCGCGCGGCTACAGCTTCTTCCAAAGCGTCTTCTTTCCGCCTGCCGGGATTGACCCATATGCGGCGGCCGTGAGCGATCTCTATCAGGACCTGTTTGCAGAAGGGTCGTATGCCGGCAAGGGGATCTACGAGATCGACGCCTTCGAAGCGGCGCTGGAGAGCCGGGTCCCGGAGAACGCCCTGCTCAGCCACGACCTATTCGAGGGATCATTCGCCCGGGCGGGCCTGGTCAACACCGTCGAAGTGTTCGAAGAATTCCCGAGCCACTACGAGGTGGCGCTCTCCCGTCAGCACCGCTGGGTGAGAGGCGACTGGCAACTCCTCCCCTGGATTCTCGGTTTGCATGGACCCCTGCCTCCGGTGGCGCGCCTGAAAATGCTGGACAACCTGCGCAGGAGTCTCAGCGGTGCGGCGGTCCTCTTCACGCTGCTTGCAACTCTCGTAGTCCCCGGGATACCTGTTGTGCCCTGGGTGGCTTTCATCCTCATCGCCATGGCTCTGCCGGGTCTGCTGCCGCTGTTCGAGCGGGTCATCCCTCGCCAAACCACGACCCCGGGAGCCGTTCGACTGCGGCGTTGGTGGACGGACTTGGGAAAGGTGATCGGCCGCCTCGTACTGCAAGCGGCCTTTGTCGCCCATCAGGCCCTGAGCATCACCGAGGCCATCGTGGTGACGTTGTGGCGCCTGACCGTTTCACGCCGGAGATTGCTCACCTGGGTGACCGCTGAAGAGGCGGAGCGTCAGTTCGGACTCGAGCAGGTGGGGTTCATCAAGCGGATGGGACCCTCGATGGTGGTCGGGCTATCGGCGACGGCCGCCGCAGCCTATGTGAAGCCAGAAGCGATGGTTGCCGCTCTGGTCTGGTCGGGGCTCTGGGTCCTGGCCCCCTTCATCGCCCACCTGGCGAGCATCCCCCGCCCGATCACTGTCGCGGATCCCCCGACGGCTGATGAGGCCGACGTCCTGCGCCTGGCCGCCCGGCGGACCTGGAGATTCTTTGAGCGTTTCGTCACCGCCGAGGAGAATTGGCTCCCTCCCGACAACTACCAGGAGGACCTGGATCAGGTTGCCCACCGGACCTCCCCGACCAACATCGGTCTCTATCTGCTGGCGGTACTGTCGGCCCGGGAGTTTGGTTGGATCGGCATGGACGAGACCGTCAACAGGTTGGAATCCACTGTCTCCACCCTCGAGAGGCTCGAGCGGTACCGGGGCCACTTCCTCAACTGGTACGACACGACCACAGCCGAGCCGATGGCCCCGCGTTACGTGTCGACCGTGGACAGCGGCAACCTGGCGGGGCACTTGCTCGCAGTCGCCCAGGGCTGCTCGCTCTTGCGCCAGGTTGGACCTGGTCGCGAGGTGGCAGCCGGGATCAGAGATCAAGTGCTGCTAATTCGCGAAGCGGCCGATCGGCTGGCCGTCAACCTCGATATCGAAGTGGTATCGGCCCGCGACCTCGACCTGGCCATGGTGGAACTGCTGACCTCGTTGAAGGACCACGGAGCCACCGGGGAACAGCGGCTGCTCGCGCTCCTCGCTCATGCGGAGACGGTGGCCGATATCGCCCGGACCCTCGCCACCGGGAAAGGAGCCGATGAGCTCGCGGACGTGGCGAACGCGCTGGTGGCGACGGTAGAAGGACATCTGCGTGACGACCGTCTCCTCGGCGACGCTCCCAGCCGGGAACTCCAGGCCATTCGTCTCACGTCCCTGGCGGAGAGGTCCGCCGCTCTGGCATCCGCCATGGACTTCTCCTTCTTGTTGGACCCGGAGAACAAGCTGCTGGCCGTCGGGTTCCGCCTGGGTGACTCCAGCCTGGATCAGAGTCATTACGACCTGCTCGCCTCCGAGGCGCGGCTCGCCAGCTTCGTGGGCATCGCCAAAGGCGATCTGCCACCCAGTCACTGGTTCCGTCTGGGGAGGTCGATGACACCAATCGGGACCGAGGCGGCCCTCATCTCGTGGTCGGGCTCGATGTTCGAGTACTTGATGCCTCTGCTGATCATGCGGTCGCCGCCCGAAAGCATCCTCGACTCCACCTACCGGGCCGTAGTGAAGCGTCAGATCGAGTACGGCAATACCCGGCAGGTTCCATGGGGAATCTCCGAGTCAGCGTATGCGGCCCGCGATACCCACCTTATATATCAATACCGGGCGTTCGGAGTTCCCGGCCTCGGATTCGAACGAGGCCTGAGCGAAGACCTCGTCGTGGCGCCGTACGCAACCATGCTGGCGACAATGGTCGAGCCAGGCGAGGCGGTCGCCAACCTGACTCGCCTTGACAAGCAAGGAGCGCTCGGCCGATACGGCTACTACGAGGCCCTCGACTTCACCCCCACCCGTCTACCGGAAAACGCTGAGTCGGTTCTGGTGCAGGCCTACATGGCCCACCATCAAGCTATGTCCCTCGTCGCCGTGGCCAACGTCATACTCGGCGGCTTTGTTCGCGACCTGTTTCACGCCGACCCCATGGTGCGGGCTGCCGAACTGTTGCTGCACGAAAAGGTCCCCCGCGACGTCGAGGTGGCCCGGCCCCGTGCTGAAGAAGTCGCCCAGGCAGCCCACCCGGTAGAGGAGGCCAAAGGTGTCGTGCGCCGCGTCTGGTCGCCTCACGGTCCGACTCCGGTGGCCCACCTCCTGTCCAACGGCCGCTACAGCACGCTCTTGACCGCCGCCGGTTCGGGTTACAGCAGGTTCGGGGACCTGGCCGTCAACCGCTGGCGGGAGGATTCCACCCGTGACAACTTCGGCACGTATCTCTTCGTCAAGGACGGATCGGGACGGGTGTGGTCGGCCGGCTATCAACCAACCCTGATCGAACCCGACTCGTACCAGGTCGCATTCAGCGAGGACAAGGCCGAGATCTGGCGCCGCGACGGCAACATCTCTACCGCGTTGACGGTGGTGGTATCAGAGGAAGACGACGCCGAGGTCCGCCGGGTGAGCTTGACCAACCTGGGCTCGTTTGCCCGGGAGATCGAGGTTACGTCCTATGCGGAACTGGTCCTGGCCCCTCCCCCGGTGGACCTCGCCCACCCTGCCTTCTCGAATCTCTTCGTGCAGACCGAGGCGGTGCATGGTTACGACGCACTGCTGGCCACCCGCCGGCCCCGCTCCGCAGAGGAAGAAACGATATGGGCCGGCCACGTGCTCTCGGTCACGGGAGAAGTCGTGGGAGGAGTCCAGTTCGAGACTGATCGGGCACGGTTCCTCGGACGCGGCAACCAGATCCATCGGGCCGCCGCCGTGGATCGTCCTCTGTCCAACTCGGTGGGAAGAGTGCTCGATCCTGTCTTCAGCTTGCGCCGAAAGGTGCGGATCCTGCCGGGAGCAACGGCTCATCTCGACTTCACGACGGTGATCGCCAGGACCCGGGTCGAAGCGCTCGACCTCATCGACAAGTTCTCCGACCAGGCGGCTTTCGAACGAAGTCTGACCCTGGCATGGACCCAGGCTCAGGTTCGCCTCCACCACTTGAACGTCGACCCTGACCAGGCCCACGTGTTCCAGCAGCTCGGCGCCATGCTTGTCTACTCAGACCAACGGGGCAATCATCGGCAACCAGAAACGCGGCCGATTGGCAAGGACAGCTTGTGGCGCCATGGCATCTCCGGGGACCTCCCCATCGTCCTCGTGCGGATCGATCAACCCGAAGAACGTGGTCTGGTCAGGGATCTGCTGCGTGCCCAGCAGTACTGGCGAACAAAAGGACTGTTCGCCGACCTTGTCATCATCAACGAGAAGCCCGGAGGGTACGCCCAGGATCTGCAGGCCGCACTGGAGGAGATGATTCGGGAGAGCGGCCGCCCGATCGGCAAGGAGACGGAAGGGGGCATTTTCGTCCTCAATGGTCCTTCGCTGGGAGCAGACGAGCGCAACACCATCCAGTCTGCGGCGCGGGCGATACTCCTGAGCCACCGCGGCAGCCTGGCCGATCAACTGGTCCGACCTACCAGCCGGGAGCCGGGGGCCGTTACCCGCGAGAAGCCACAGGCTGCTTCTCCGGTCGGTGCAGCACAACCGCGGCCTGATCGCGAGTTCCACAACGGTCTCGGTGGCTTTGCCAACGAGGGTACCGAGTATGTGGTGGTGCTGGGCGAAGGACAGTCGACCCCGGCACCCTGGATCAACGTCGTCGCCAACTCCTGGTTCGGCTTTTGTGTCTCTGAGTCGGGTTCCGGATATACCTGGGCCGAGAACAGCCGGGAAAACCAGCTCACTCCCTGGTCCAATGACCCTGTCTCCGACCCACCCGGCGAGGTGCTCTATCTACGCGACGAAGAAACGGGCGAGGTGTGGGGACCCACCGCCTTGCCCATTCGGGACCAGGCCATTCCCTATCTGGCACGCCACGGTCCCGGCTACTCCGAGTTCGAGCACAGTTCCCGCGGAATCACCCTCCAGCTTCATCAGACGGTGCCGGTGTTCGATCCGATCAAGATCTCGCGGTTACGCATCCGCAACGACACGGTCCGGCGGCGCCGTCTCTCGATTACCGCCTATGTCGAGTGGGTCCTCGGAAACACGAGTTCGGTCCCGTCGATGCAGGTCGCAACAGAGCGCGACATGGAGACCGGGGCGATGCTCGCCCGCAATCCATGGAACGGCGACTTCGCAAACCGGGTCGAATTCGCCGACTTCGGAAGTGGCGAACAGAGCTTCACCAGCGACCGGGGGGAGTTCCTCGGGAGGCACGGCACGCTCGACCGGCCGGCCGCATTGCAGCGGACCCGGGATCTGTCGGGCAAGGTCGGGGTGGGCTTCGACCCATGTGCGGCCATCCAACGACGGATCGTGCTCGCCCCCAACTCCGAAGTAGAAGTTGTCTTTCTCCTCGGCCAGGGCAAGGACCTCAACGAGGCCCGGAGCCTGGTCGAGCGTTATCGCCGAACCGACACCAAGGATGTGCAGAAGGCCGTCGCAACCCGGTGGAACGACGTACTCGGCGCGTTGCGGGTGAAGACTCCGGATCGATCCTTCGACTTGATGATCAACCACTGGCTGCTCTACCAGACAGTTGCCTGCCGCGTCCTGGCGCGATCCGCCTTCTATCAGGCCGGAGGCGCGTTTGGTTTCCGCGACCAGTTGCAGGATGTGATGGCACTGGTGGTTCCACTGCGAAACGTGACACGAGAGCACCTGTTGAATGCGGCCAGTCGGCAGTTTGCCGAGGGCGACGTTCTCCATTGGTGGCACTCACCGTCCGGCCGAGGCGTGCGAACGAGGATCTCCGACGACTATCTGTGGCTTCCCTATGCGGTTGGCCACTACATCGAGGTCACCGGTGACGTTGAGTTGCTTGACGAGGTGGTGCCATATCTTCGGGGAGCCGCACTCGAGCCGGATCAAGAAGAGGTCTACTTCACACCTGAAACCGGGCCGGTGGAGGGGACGATGTTCGACCACTGCCGGCGGGCCCTCGACCGGGCGCTGTCCAAAGTCGGAAGTCGTGGCCTCCCTCTGATCGGGACTGGTGACTGGAACGACGGTTTCAATCGGGTAGGCCGCCAGGGTCAGGGCGAGAGCGTTTGGCTCGGGTGGTTCCTGGAGGCAAACCTCCGGCGTTTCGCCGACATTGCCGACAGCATCAAGAAGACCAAGCTTGCCGGTACCTGGAGGGAGGGGGCTGCACGGCTCCGGTCGAGCCTGGAGGAGGAAGCATGGGATGGAGACTGGTACCGGCGGGCGTACTTCGACGACGGAACTCCGCTCGGCTCATCGATCAACCCTGAATGCCGGATCGACTCGATCGCTCAATCCTGGTCGGTCATTCACGGCGGGGCGGCCCACCTTCGCGCTCAACGGGCAATGGCTTCGGTCGAGGAGTACCTGGTCCACCGGGGGGACGGGTTGGTGCTCCTCTTCACTCCACCCTTCGACAAATGGGAGGTTGATCCCGGGTACATCAAGGGGTACCTGCCCGGGGTCCGCGAGAACGGCGGCCAGTACACCCACGCCGCCATCTGGTGTGTGATCGCGTTTGCCACACTGGGTGATGGTGACCGGGCGGGCGAGTTGTTCAGCCTGCTCAACCCGATCAACCACGCCAGCACCCGGGCCGGAGTCCACCGTTATCGGGTCGAGCCCTATGTGGCGGCTGCCGATGTGTACTCGGAAGCTCCCCATGTCGGACGAGGCGGCTGGACCTGGTACACGGGCTCGGCCGGTTGGATGTACCGGGCCGGGGTGGAATGGATCCTCGGTTTTCGCTTGCGAGGGACCCGCCTGGTGATCGACCCGTGCATACCGCGCGCCTGGCGGGGGTTTGAGATCGGTTTTCGCTATCACTCCGCCCGCTACGAGATCCAGGTCAGCAACCCGAACGGAGTGACCAAGGGCGTGGTCGGATTGACGATGGACGACACCGAATTGGCACCCGACTCCGAGTTAGCGCTGCTTGACGACGGGGCCACCCATCAGGTCCGGGTGATCATGGGATGACCGCGGGTCAGGCGGTTTCCTCGTCCCCTCCGCCGAACATGCGCCAGAACACCCAGGCAACGGCGGCCCCGGCGAGTGGACCCACCACGTATACCCAGTACCCGTTGAAGCTCCCACCGATGAGGGCAGGTCCAAAGGACCGGGCGGGGTTGACGGAAGCACCGCTGAAGGGGATGCCGGCGATATGGACAGCGACCAGAGTGAGCGATATCACGACCCCGGCGATGGCCGGGGCGTTGCGCGTGACCGCCAGAATCACCAGAACGAAAACCACGCTCAACACAAACTCCATCGCGAGGCCTGTGCTCGTCTTCCCGAAACCCGTGATGGTCGTGGCGACCGCCTCCTTGCTCGAGGCGGCTAGAACAACTGCCGATGCCAGCAACGCTCCCACGATCTGTCCGATCCAATATCCGATGAGATCGGAAAAGGAGGTTCGTTTGTCGAGCCACATGGCCAGGGTGACAGCGGGGTTGAAGTGGCCACCCGATACGTGCCCGACCGCATAGATGGCAGCAAGCAAACCCAATCCGAAACCAAGCGGGACCACCACCATCAGGGGTCCGTTCGTCGCCTGTGTGGCCAACACCGCCATCGAGCCCATGAACACCAGAATGAAGGTGCCGACTACCTCGGCCAGGTACTTGTTGATGACCAATTCGATCTCCTTTTTCGACCTTCGTCGGTTCGGCGGTGCTCACACTACGCACCCAGAGCGCGTCCCGACGGGATCGTGATGCTGGGGGCGATTTCAGCGCGTGCGCTGTTGGCCGGGACGGCCGCGGGCACCCTGGTCGGGGCCGCCATCTACCTGATCGCGTTCGTCCTGGCTTCGGCAAGTGCAGGCGAACTGGTCCTGATGGTTTCCCTTCTGGGTGGACTGGTGGCCGGGGGATGGATGGCCGGACGCCTTGCACCGTTCAACGGGCGTTTCAACGGCTCCGTCTGCGGACTTGCGATCGCTGCGGTGGTTGTGGTCGTAGCTCGTCTGGGTGGAAGCCCGGCCCCGGCTTCCCAGGTGCTGATCCTTGCCGCCCTAGCGATTGTCGTCGGCGGCGCCGCCGGGTGGTGGAGCGGGCGCCGTCGTTAGAATGCGGTCGCGAGCCCGCCGGACGGCCGCGGCACTCAGGTGTCGAGGAAAGTCCGGACTCCCAAGGGCAGGACGCTGGGTAACACCCAGGCGGGGCGACCCGACGGACAGTGCAACAGAGAACAAACCGCCGATGGCTCGATGAGCACAGGCAAGGGTGAAACGGTGGGGTAAGAGCCCACCAGCGTGCCGGGTGACCGGCCGGCTGGCAAACCCCGTCCGGAGCAAGGCCGAGCAGGGACACCGGTGGCCCGCCGATCAAGTCCCGGGTAGGTCGCACGAGGTGACGGGTGACCGTCACCCCAGATGGATGGCCGTCTCGATGCCTACGGGCACCGAACAGAATCCGGCTTACAGGCGGACTCGCAACTCGTGAGGGCCCCCTTTAGGGGGCCCTCACCTTTTTGCCGGCCAGCAGTTGGTCGAAGCCCCATTACCGTCACCCGGATGTGCGGCCGATTCTCGTTGTCGGGTGAGATCGACTTCTACGCGGATTACTTCGGGGCGGGGGCCCTCGGCACCGAGGCGGTCAAACCGTCCTGGAACGTGGCTCCCACCGACCCCGTATACGTCGTCGCCGAGCGCGAAGAACAGCGCCATCTCGAGACGATGCGGTGGGGTTTGATCCCCCACTGGTCTCAAGATGCGAAATCGATTCACATCAACGCCCGTTCGGAGACGGTCGCCACCGGATCCGTATTTCGTGACTCCTTCAGCCGCAAACGATGCCTTTTGCCGGCCGATGGTTTCTATGAGTGGGAGCCCAAGGAACTTGGTCGCAGCCCGCACTGGATATTTCGGGCTGATGGCTATCCCGTTGGCTTTGCGGGAATCTGGGCGACCTGGCGCAACCCGGCCGACGACCAATGGGTGAGGACTTGTGCCATCGTCACAGCCCCGGCGGCAGGCGTCATCTCCTCGATTCACAATCGCATGCCCGTGGCGTTGTCGCCCGAGGTCTGGGACGCCTGGCTGGACCGCAAGCTGACGGATGTGAATGAGGCCCGGCTGCTGCTTCGACCGATCGATCCGGAATTGTGGATGGAAAAGGCAGTCTCCAAGCTGGTCAATTCCGTCAAGAACAACGGCCCCGAGCTTCTCGAGGCCGAGCCTCAAACCCGTTTGTTGTAGAGGGGTACCCTCCAAGTTCTATGGCCCGTTTGCTCATGATCCGCCACGCGCCCACTCCCGTTACCGGTCGGTCTCTGACCGGAAGGCTGGCCGGGCACTCACTTAGTGAGGCCGGTAGGGAAATGGCCGCAGCATTGGGTGAGCGGTTGGCGGGTGTGAGCCTGCATGCGATCTACTCGTCCCCCCTGGAACGGACTCGCCAGACCGCCGATGCGATCGCAGCCCGTCAGACCGCCAGGAGCGGGCGGTTGGTCACCGACCACAACGGTCTGCTCGAGGTGGATTACGGCGACTGGTCAGGACGATCATTGCGGTCGCTTTACAAACTGGCTGCCTGGCGCACCGTGGTCGT
>CAYYRT010000223.1:0-2292 GCA_964474055.1 uncultured Acidimicrobiaceae bacterium
CGACTTCCTCCAGCCGATGGTCGTGATCGCCTCCGGTCATCACAGCAACTTCGACGGCACCGGGTATGGAGGCCGTGGCCACAACGACGGTTATACACCGAGTCTCGAGGCATGCATCGTGGCGGTAGCCGACTCCTTCGACGCGATGACCTCGGCCCGGCCCTACCGGATGGCGCTGTCTCAGCAATACGCGCTCGCAGAGCTGAGACGGAACGCCGGTGGGCAGTTTCATCCCGAGGTAGTGGACTCCTTCCAGAGGGCCCTCGACAAGAGCGGGCAACGCTGGGGTGCTCCGCATGTCAACGACGAGGAGATGGCACGCCGTCTCGCCGAAGAGCCGGAGTTGACCCTTCGTGGCTAGTTGGAGCCGTCGGACCGTGTCGATCACCTCATGGTTGTTCGTCCTGTTCATCGGCGGAATCGGTCTCTATGCGGCGACACTGGCCACAGCGGACCCGTTGAAGATCCTCGTGGCGGTCACGGCCTTGGTCGTTGCCTCGCTGGTCGGGGTTGCCGCATCGAACTCGGGCAACCAGTTCACCACCGGTTTGGCCGTGGCTGCAGCCGTCCCGTTCGTGCTCGGCGACGCAAGCGGAGTCGACCTGGAGGCTTCGATCGCAAGTTACGGGATCGGCGTGGCCATCGTTTGGGTGCTCCGCTATTCACGAGGCGAGAAGCACGACGATCTATTGCCGACGGTGGTGCGACGATTTACCGGTTACGCCACCTATGCCACCGTCTATTCGGCGTTGAGGGTGGGCCCGTTCTCAGAGTTGTCGGGAGAATGGAAGGACCTTTTCCCATTCAGCGTTGCCCTGATCGCGTGGATTGCGGTGGAGGTGACACTTCGTGCCTTGCTGGTGATGGGCAAGCGGGAGCTGTCCCGCACTTATCTGGCCCGGGCGCTGATCCACGACCTCAATGTCTTTCTTGGTCTTGCCCTGACCGGCGCCCTGTTCGGTGAGCTGTGGCCCGAGCTCCAGTGGTGGGCGCTGCCCATCGCATTGTTGCCCTACTCCTTCGCCCACCTCGCCTTCAGGCGATTCCAGGAGACAAAGGTCACCTACAAACAGACGATCCGGGCCCTGGCCCGCATCCCGGAAGTGTCGGGCCTTGGCGTGGACGGTCATGCCGACCGCACCACCGAGCTGGCATCGGCGATCGCCAAGGAAATAGGTCTTGGGCCGGTACAGGTGGAGGATGTGGAGTACGCCGGGCTGATGCACGACATTGGCCGGGTCAGCCTCAACGAGCCACAGATCCTGCGCATGGGTTACGACGACGACGACATCGCCCGCTGGAGCTCGGAGATCATCGCCGAGTCTCCATACCTGGGCCGGGTTGCCACTCATGTCCGTCATCAGTACGCGCCTTATCGCAAACCGGGTGAGCAGACCGATCCGGATGTATCCATTGTCTCCCGGATCATCAAGGTCGCGGCGGCTTACGACTGGCAGGTCCACAAAGATCGGCTTTCCCCACTTCAGGCTTTGGAGAACCTTCACGCGGGAGCCGCCTACCAGTACGACCCCGCGCTGGTGGCCTCGTTGCGCCGCCTGCTGGAAAGCCGGGGTGTCCTGGCGCCGGTGCGTGCCTGAGCCTCTCGGCCGCTCCGACGTGGTAGCTGATCAGGGCTGGCGCGCCGAGCCCGGCTGGGCATGGGCGCCACGTCTGAAGTAACGACGCGGACGCCGGAGCTCTTGCTCGAGGAATAGGCCGAGACCGACTGCGAGGAAGACGTCCCCGAGGCTTATCACCTGGCCCAGCGACCACAGGCGAAGTGGGATCACGTCGGACAACAACGTCATTCGGGAGGTTTCGTCGAGGATCACGTGCTTGAAGGAACCTGACAGGTCGGGCTCGGTGACCGTGAATCCACTCGCCACCTCCGCTGCCTCGGCGAGCACCGGCATCCCGCCGTTGAGGGCAATGACGGTGAAGTTCATCAGCACCCCGAGGCCTGCCAGCCACATCCCGGTTCGGCTGCGGTTCAGGAGCACGAGGACCATCAAGAAGAAGAAGGACGCGAGAACCATTACCACGCCGAGGCCCTCGGCCCAATCTGTGTCGGGCAGAAGCGACGTGCCGAGTTGAAGGCCAAGCGCAATCAGCAGCAACCACCAGGCGCGAAGCTCGACGTCACCGAGATTTGTGAGACGACCGCCTTTTAGGACGGCTATGGCCAGAGCGATAAAGAGGACGATGGCCAGCCATAGCATGGGGGCCGACGGTAATAGCAGCAGGCGCACATCGAAAGAGGGTGAGTTGGTTCATTACGAAGTGAGCGAGGGA
>CAYYRT010000224.1:0-12181 GCA_964474055.1 uncultured Acidimicrobiaceae bacterium
CTGCGGGGGGCGCATTCTTCGCGTGCTGGAAGGAAACCGGACCTATCGTAACCAGAATCCCAAGGGCGAACCGCAGCTCGGCAGGCGGGGCCTCTATCGCGGCTTCGGCGCTCCGGCGGAGGCGAGGGCTCGAGAGATGGCGCTGCTCTGGGTACTGAACTTGTCAGACGGCCGTCACTCGCTGCTGGACATCGCGGAGAGATCCGGGGTTCCGTATGACCGGATCGCGACCGCCGCCGAGAGTCTCGTCTCGGTGGATCTTCTGCGAGAGGGAAAGAGTAGTTGAAGGAGGCACCGGGAGGCGCTCGGAAGCGGGTGGTCGTCATCGGGCACGATGCCTACCGCGCCGGTTCACAGGTGTGCTTGCTTCACAACCTCCGCTGGCTGGTCGGCAATTACCCGGCCGACTTCTCGCTCGTCCTGAAGCGCGGCGGTGACTTGGTCGACGCTTACTCCGACGTCCTGCCGACCCGGGTCGCGCCGGCACCTTGGGCCGGGAGCACGCGCTTGAGGTCGCTCGCGCGCCGGGTGGCCCGCGGCCTGCTGCGCCGGCGTCCGCGTCTGGTGGCGGCCTCCGAACCGGTGGATCTCGTCTACGCCAACAGCGTTCCATCCCTGGAGCTCGCGCTGGAGCTCGCGAGCGATCGTCACTGTCAGGTGATCGGCCACATCCACGAACTCGACCTGGCCATTCGCCGCTTCCTGTCCGTCGAACGGTTCCGGGAGATCGAGCACCGCGTGGCCGCCTTCATCGCGGTATCGCAAGCGGTAGCTTCGAATCTGATCTGCGAGCACGGGGTCGAGCCGGAGCGGATTCACCAGATCTACGAGACGATCGCCTACCCGGGCCCGCGTCTAGATCCGAGGGCAGCGCGGGAGGTGCGGGAAGGATTGAGAATCCCTGCCGAGGCCTTCATCGTGGGCGGCTGCGGCACGATGGATTGGCGGAAGGCGCCCGAGATCTTTCTCCAGATCGCCCGCTCGCTCGGCGAGCGAGCGCTTCCGCGGCCGGTGCATTTCGTGTGGGTGGGGGGCCAGACGGCCGGATGGGAGCGGGACGTGCTGGACCACGATGTCGCCCGGATGGGTCTCGCCAGGGTCGTACACTTCGTGGGGCCCCAGGCTGACCCCTCGCGGTACTTCTCGCTCTTCGACGTCTTCCTGCTCACCTCGCGGGAGGATCCATTCCCGCTCGTGTGCCTCGAGGCCGCCGCGCTCGGGTCGCCACCATCTGCTTCGCGGACGCCGGGGGCGTCCCCGAGTTCGTCGGCGACGACGCCGGGTTCGTCGTACCCTACCTCGGCATCGCGCGCGCCTGCGACCGCATTCGCCTGCTCGTGACGTCGCCGGAGCTGCGGCTGCGGCTTGGACGGTGCGCCGCGGAGCGCGTGAAGAAGCACGACGTCGAGGTCATCGGACCCCAGATCGCGGGGGTCCTCGACAAGTTCTTGCGCTGAAGGCTGGCGCCCACTCGAGGCGCTATCGCCTCACCGTGATCCTCGGAGAGGGCTGCCCCACGTGGATATGGGCCCCGGACGCCGACCCTGGGATGGTTCCCCAGGCCGCGATGAACGGGATGCCCCGCTCCCGAAGATGCTCCATGAGGACCCGTCCCTCGGGGCTGTCCGGATGCACGGCCACGTCCAGCGCGTTGCGATGGTCGAAGCCCATGCGATCGTGGAGGGCGGTCTGGCCGAAGGCACTGACCGGCAGGGGCCGTCCGAAGCGCGCCAGGAAGAACTGCCGGAGCCGAGCGGCACCTGTGGCTAGGAGCCACGTGGCCCGGCCGTTGAAGCGAGCCAGGCCGGCCGTCTCCTCGTAACGCCCGCTGGGCAGAGGGGCGAGCCGGGCCAGTGCCTCCGCCACTCGCGCCTCGACCAGCATGCGATCCGTTTCTGCGAGCGCCACCAGGGTCTCTTCCACGCTCTTCTGGGCATCGGCCTGGGCCCTCAGGCTCTCCTCGTACTCGCGCTTGGAGAGCACCTCCCGCTCGAACAGGTCCTGGCGAAGCTCGGCCAGCTCGGCGTGCCGAGCTAGATCACGTTCATAGATGGCTAGCACTCGCTGGAGGGCCGCCCGGTAGTTCAGCGTGGCCGCAATAACGCCGGAGGCGGCCTTCTCCAGCTCATTGGGCGCCTGGGCCCATGACGGTGGGGTTACAAGAGTGACCGCGACCATCGAGTGGCATATGAGGTTGATAAATAATCGTTTCTGCATGGTTGCCGGCCTCAGCCTCCCGGGGCGCCGACACTTGTCGTCAACCAGCGAGCAGTTTCGGGAATGTTCCAACGAGGAGGTCTCCGTATCTATCTGATTCCGTTACGATAACATCGGTGGCCTCCTCCTTGCTGGCCCCACTTGCCAGCATGAAGCCGCTTCCGACCTCGGATCCCAAGCACGTGCCCGGGCAGCGCTGGCTCGTCATCGTCGCGCGAGGCCAGGCAGATCTCTATGCCCATCTGGTGCAGGCGTTTTCCCACGATACCAAGGTGCGGGTTATCCTCGACCGGCGCAAGGACGATTCCCGCAACTCTCCCCAGGTCACTCACCGCCTGCGCACTCACGGGGCCGTGATCATCCGGCAGGCAGAGTGAGAAGAACTATGTGCCCGCAGAGTGCAATGAGTAGGATGAGGCCGGGAGGGGCGATCATGGTGACCGGGCGGGACCGACGGCGATTCCAACGCATCCAGACGGCGTGGCCGGTCATCCTGGAGTCCGCGGACGGCCGGGTGGGCGTGGGCCAGGTCGTTGACACGAGCCTGTCCGGCATGCGTCTCGCTACCGACCTCGACATCGAGCCGGGCACCGCCCTCATCTTGCGCATCACGCTGCCCAAGGACACCGGGCGGCTCGAGGTGCTGGTCAAGGTCGCCCGTCGAGACCCGCATGGATTCGGGGTTTCCTTCCTCACGACGGATGGAGATGAGGCAGAGCGCGTCGCTCGCTTCGTCGCTCCCGGAGACATCCGGCGCTGGGCGCGCCGGGTGGCCGTGAGCCTGCCGGTCCGCATCGAGTCCGGGTCGGAGGAGAGCGATGTCATCCTCGGCCGGACCGTGGACCTGAGCACGTCCGGCAGCCGGCTGACCACCGAAGGGCGCCTCTCGGCCAGGGACGTAGTCGTGGTCGAGCTTCCCGGCCCGGAGGTGGGCGCCACCCTCCGCCTTCCGGCCCTCGTCTGGGAGGCTTATGTGGGCGGGGCTGTCGTGGTGTTCGCCAACCTGGCCCGCGGAGAGTACTTGAAGCTTCGCGACTTCTTGAATCACTTCAGCTAGCAGCTCCCTTCCTACCCAAGGGCAGGTCCGGGTGACGGTCAGGGATTCTTCCGCTGACAATTCTTGCACTCTCAGGCCGCCCTGATCAGTGCAAACTATTGATTTAGTGAAGACACGACCGATGGCACATGCGTTGCTGTTCTCCTCATGATGCTCAGATCTGCCCCTCGCCTGGTACTGGGCGTGGGTAGAACCGTGGTCACGGCTTTGCGATGGAGGGCAATCCGGCAGGGGGCTAGAATGGAAGCTCCGCAACCGAGCGTCAGGCTCGGTGAACTTCCGACACGAGGAGAGGGTGCGATGGACCATTCGGCCGATCCCGGCGTCAGGCTCGACGCGAAGAACCCGCTGATGAAGTGGGTCGACGAGATGCAAGCGGTAATGAGCACGATCACGACCCTCATCGAGGACAACGAGCGGCACCGCGCTGTCGCCGAGTCGGCGCAGCGCGAGCATGCGGAGCTGCGCGAGGCGCTGGGTCAGCTGCGGGCCGAGATGGACCGGCAGCACGCCGAGGTGGCGCACAACCGGGCGGAGATCGAGCGCCAGCGCGTGGCGGGCGAGGGCGTCCAGCGCGAGCGGGATGACCTCCGCGCCGAAATCGCCACCCTCCAGGCCGAGAACGAGCGGCTGCGTGGCGAGCAGGCAGAGGCGGGCGAGACCGCCGCCAAGCTCCTCGGGGAGATGAAGGATCTCGTGAACCAGGTCGCCCACAAGTTCCAGGGTCCGTCGAAGAGCAGCCCCTTCGCTCGAGAGCCGCGATCCCCGCAGCCCTGAAGCCCCGATGCCCACCGAAACCGGCGCGTCGAAGGCTGCGGATCCCCGCGACGCCTCCGCGCTCGGTCAAGTACGTGGCCTGCTCGAGCATCTGCTGTCGCTCCATCAGCAGACGGTGCAACAGGAGCGGCTGCGCGCCTTCCGGGAGATGGCCGGAGAGGTCGCCCACGACTTCAACAACACGCTCTCCGGCATCCTGGCCCGTGCCCAGCTCCTGCTGGCCGACGTGCAGGATCCCGACGTGCGGCGGTCCCTTCGGATGATCGAGCAGGTGGCGCTCGAGGGCGCGTGGGTGGTCCGCCGCTTCCAGGATTTCAGCCGCACGCGCCCGTCACGCGCGTTCCAGCCCCTCGATCTGAACCAGCTCGCGGAGGAGATCGCCGCATCCGCGCGCTCGCGCTGGAGCCAGCAGCTCGCCGCGCGGGGCATCTCCGGCGAGGTCCACTGCGAGATCGATTCAGCCCCGGTCGTGTCCGGTGACATGGCCGAGATGCGCCAAGTGCTGACCAGCATCGCGCTGAACGCGCTCGACGCGATGCCCGAGGGGGGGACCCTGACGTTCCGCACCGGCTACGAGCGGGGTCGTGCCTTCTGCCAGGTCGCCGATACCGGCATCGGCATGAGCGGCCAGACCCGCCTGCGCATCTTCGACCCGTTCTTCACCACCAAGCGCGAGAAGGGCAAGGGGTTCGGGCTGAGCGGAGCGTACGCGATCGTGGACCGGCACGGCGGCGAGATCACCGTGGAGAGTGAGCTCGGCAAGGGCTCGGCCTTCACCGTCTGGCTCCCGGTCGCCTCCGATGCCGTCGAGCCGCCGCCCTCACCTGCCCGGCCCGCCGCCCCCCTGGCCGCCCAGGGCCCCAAGCCCGCTCCCGGTGCGAAGATCCTCGTGGTGGACGACTCCGAAGAGGTGCGCGAGGTGCTACGGGAGCTGCTGAGCCGCCACGGCCACACGGTCGTGACCGCTCCGGATGGTGAGTCCGGTCTGGTGGAGCTCGATACCCGGGCCTTCGACGTCGCGATGGTCGACCTCGGCCTGCCGGGTATCTCGGGGCTCGAGGTCGCTAACCGGCTGAAGGAGCGGTGGCCCGCCACGCGCGTGGCCCTCATGACGGGCTACGGTGACCGCATGGGCCCGGACGACGCCCAGTCCAGGGGCGTCGACTTCGTGCTGGCCAAGCCCTTTTCCCTCGACCAGCTCCGCTCCGTCGTCGATCACGCCCTGGCCCTCGCCCCGGGCGGGACCGCCTCCTGACGGGCGTCTGAGCGGCCGGCCGCCCCCTTCGCTCCGCCCGCCTCTTCGCCTGTCCCGGTCCAGAGGCGCGGGCGCTCGTGACCGACCCATTCCGGATTGTTCCCGCGACCGGACTTGTCGGAGATGTCCTCCGGTGTCGGATTGAGGTTCAGATACCACACGCTTGCCGCCCCGACGCTCGTCGAGAGCGGTGTGCGCATCTCCTTGAGGATCTCGGGGACCGAGAGGTTCGCCGCGTAGATCTGCAGCCCGCGCAGCACCCCGCACCACACCTCTCGACCTGGGTTCCACGGGGCATCGCCCCAGGTGAGCGTCGGCGCCGGCGGCGACGCGTTGCCGTAATCCTGGGCCGCGGTCACCATCACCCGATGACGCGAGTCGATCCGGGGCAGGTTCCAGTAGAACTCGTGGCGCTTGCCCGTCCAGTCCGACCAGGCCCGGAACGCCTGCGTGTACCACCGGTCGTAGACGACGGCGCCGTTCACCGGGTCCTCCCGCATGATCGAGATCTCCCAGTCGTGGGCCGTGCCGTTCGGCGGAGGATTCGGGTACGGGTGCGCACCGTAGTACGTATCGGCGTCGCGCCCGTCGACCCACAGAAACGTGCTCAGGTCCCCCTTCCCGTCGTCATTGCCCCAGAAGAACGCCGTGTAATAGCCGGCCTGCCGGATCGGGTATGCGCGCCAGATGTACGTCGCCGGATAGATGGCCAGTGGGCGCGTGAATCGGAAGCGCATCGTCTTCGACACGGCCGCCGATCCCGGGAAACTGAGACCGTAGATCGCCTCGCGCGATGCACGCGCTCGGCCGGCCTGGGATGAGGGCACGGGCGTGTCCTCCGAGCGCCCGCACGCGCCCAGTGCCGTTCCTCCCGCGGACAGTACGGCCGCGGTGATACCCACGAACTCCCTCCGGGTCATCCCCTCGGGCGGCGTCACGGAAGCGTGCCGGTACCAGACGGGACCACGTCGGCGGTATCCTCTCCAGGGCTGCGTAGCGGTAGACCCGCTCCGACACGGCGCGCGATCTCCGGCTCGGTCAACGTGTCGACGTCCGGGGTACGGAGCTGCAAGGGGCCGCGATCGCGAGAACCGCCGGATCCGAGGATCGATGCCAGGCCGTCGGTACCCGGGCGTACCCAGCCAGGTCCCCGTGGGAACAGCCCCCGACGATCTGAGGTCCCGGCCCGCTCACTTGAGCGCGCCAGCTGTAGTTCGTCGTGAACCGGCTATTCCCGTGACTGAACGCGTCCATCAGGCCCCCGAGGGTATTCAACACCGGGTAGATGAGGCGTTCGACCAGTCTCTGAGCCCGGGTTGGCACGAAGGTCTCGAGGACGAAGACCTCCACGAACAGGTTCAGGAGCCGGAAAAGGCTGGCGATCGATCCCCCCTCCGGCACGATCTCCTTGGACGAGAAACCGGAGAGCAGCAGCGACAGCCCGTCCGGCATGAAGCGCCAGCGCTGGTCGTGGTAGCGGGGGAAGATCGCCAGCACGTTGAGGAAGAGCGCTCCCTGCGGCTTGAGCACCCGACGAATCTCCCGGATGACGCGAGCCGGATCGCTCGTGTAGTTCAGCACCCTGCGTGCAGAGGACCAGATCGAAGCTCTCCGAGCGGAACGGCAGATCCTCTCCTACGCCGAGGACATCCAGCAGACCTTCCGGGACGGGGATGCTCTCGCTGAGCCGAACCACCTCGGCCCGGGCGGCCAGCCACGCCGTCTGCGGGCCGTGATAGTAGCGGCATCCGGGGTTGTCTTCGACCGACGCGTCGGCGCTGGATGGAACGAGAGAAGCGATCTTCGCCATGGCGAACTGCACACCGTTCTGCGGGAGTCAGGGCCCGCACAATTCTTTGGCCGGCAGTCTACCACCGATCAGCTGGCCCCGCCAATGCGCGAGCCCGGCCGCGCGCGGGGGGAAACGGTCGGACACCGCAGCGGCCTTGCGCGCTCATGCCTGACGAGGTCGACGCCAGCAGAAGAAGAGCGCCCCTGTATCCACGAAAGCATGAGCAGTGCAACGTCGCCCCAGATCACGGGCGCGGGCCGTAGTGCGGCAGCGCCTCACCCAGCTCGCAGCAGCCGAGATCCGGCGCGGCACCGGTGAAGCCGTCGTTGAAGCTAGAGAGAGCGATCCCGGCGTCCACCGCGCGCGACTCGCGGTGCAGGCGCAGGTCCGCGACCCGCGCCGGGAAGCGCGTCGTCGGGTTCCGCGGTCCCTCGAGCCCGCTCACGAAGTTGCCCTCCCGGCTCACCACGATGGCCCCCTGACGGTAGAGCACACCGGAGCGGCGCGCCGCCTCCGGGGTCGCATAGACCGCTCCGTTCCACTGGGCGAATCCACCCAGGAGCGCGCCGAGTCCGCGGCTTCCGGGCCACGCGTAGCCGTCGACATCGAAGTCGCAGCGGATCATAGTGCCCGTCGAGTGCAGTGCCGGCGCCCCGCCTCCCAGGAAGAGGTTGTTTCGCGTCACCACGTAGCTGACGGTCTCCCCCGCCGTCTGGATACTCCACGGAATGCCTGCCACCGCCGCTGTGTTGTGAAAGATGAAGATCCCTGCGGTGTCGTTGTGAAGTTTGAAGGGCGAGTACTCGGCGTTGTAGATCACGTTGCGGAAGATGTAGAGGGGACCGCCGTTGCTCGGCTGCGCGCTGATCCCCGAGTAGACATTGACGATCCGATTGCGGTACACGCGCACGTTGGTGTCCGCGTAGTCCGCCTCGATCCCGTCATCCGTTGCGACCTCGACGTCGTTGTTGTGAATGTCGCTGGCCGAGAGCCCACCCGCCTGGTTGCCGTGGACGCCATCGCCCAGGTTGAGCAGCCGGTTGTAGGCGATCACGTGACCCGCCCCGGTGATCTCGATGCCGTTGATGCTCTCGATGCCCCGGCCCCGCGGCCAGACGGCCGGCCCCTGGATCACATTGTCGGTGATCACGAACCCGCGCGACTCCTCGTAGCCGCCGTTGATCGCGGTGATGCCGACCTTCGTCACCTCCAGGCGACAGCGACGGATCACGAAGTGCGACCCCGAGTGGCCCACGAAGAGATAGGCGGCGCGGCGCAGCGTGAGGCGCTCGAACCAGACGTGTTGAACGCCGTCCGCGTTGATGAGCCGGGGCCCACCACCGCCGTCGAGCACCACCTCGCCGTCTCCGGTTCCACGATAGATGATGGGGCGGCCCGGCGTGCCGTGGCGCCTGATGATCACGGGGCCCTCGGCGTAGACGCCGGGATGGAGCAGGAATAGATCGCCGGGCGCGGCGGCGGCCTCCGCTGCCTGGATGCCGCGGAAGGGATCCTCCGCCGTGCCGGTGCCCGCCCCGGCGGCAGTCCTTGTCGCCGGCACGACGTGACGCACACGCATGCCCGCCGGCTCCCGCGGCTCTGCCGCCGTGCGCATGAGGAGCACGCGCTGCGTGCTGCCGCCGTCCGCATCAACCAGCGTGAGCGCGACCTCGTACTCTATGTCGAGGGCCAAATCCACGATGCTTCCGGCGAAGAGCCAGCCGTTTGGGACCCGGTTCTGCGGTGAGATCGACTCGGGGTCTGTACGCATGAGAGGGAGCGCGTCCTTCCAAGCGGTGTCGCCCCGGCGGCGGTACTGCACCGCGATGCTTGCGGTGGCGTTGGCATCGCCCCGCACCGGCCACCGGATGCCGAGGGAATGCCATGTGGCAGGCTCGGCCACCGGCTCGGCGGGTTGCGAGCCATTCGCCACCGTCGCGGCCGCGGCCGTGATCGTGGGGAGCACAGGAGTCCCTGGCGCCGGGCTGCACGCTCCGAGCGCGAGCGCCAAGCACACCAGCAGCAAACCCGCGCGGAGCAAGAGGTGCCTTCGGGTCATGGACGCTCGCAGAACATCGAAGGGCCGGCCCGAAACCGGAGGGAAGCCCACCCTCCGGTTTCGCGAGCCGTAATGGTGGACGATACTGGACTTGAACCAGTGACCCCCGGCATGTGAGGCCGGTGCTCTGCCAACTGAGCTAATCGTCCGTGCAGGGAATACTAATGCTCGGGCGACCCGTTTTCAAGCATGCGCCGCCCCCACGCGGATTCGCGCGCAGTGCGTCAGCGGACCTTCCGAGCCAGGGCGACCCTCGTCCAGCCAAGCCCGGCGCGCTCCTTGAGCCCTTCGAGCGCCTGCTCGGAGATGGCCCTCGCTATCAGAGCGTTGAGCTTGTAGGAATTCACCAGCCGGAGGATCCCGCGGTGCCCCCTCATGATCACGGAGGTCATCTGCAGTACGCGAAAGCCATGCCGGCGGAGCAGTTGCTTGAAGGACCCTCGATCGAGCCAGAAACGAATATGCCCGGGCGAGTCCGCCTCCCAGTCCATGCGATTGTGCACGAACCTGTTGACCGTCGTGATGACGAGATGGCCGCCCGGCTTGAGCGTGTGGGCCGCTTGCGCCAGGTAGCGGTCCTGGTCCTCGACATGCGCGATCACCTCGAGCGAGATGACGACATCGAAATGCGCCGCCGGCAATGCCATCTCCAGCACGTTGCCCGCCATGAACGTCGCATGCGGGTACCGCGAGCGGGCAAGCGACACCGTCGCCTCGGAAAGCTCCACGCCCGTCGCCTCGCCGATTCTCGCGAGCTCTTCCGTGAACCAGCCGATGCCGCAGCCCATGTCGAGGATGCGTGGATGCTGCAGTGACAGCGAAGCGAGCATGTCGAGGATGGCAGCTCCGCGCCGCCGCGCCCAGGCGTGTGGATAGTCGTCCTTGACCCGGTTCCACCGCTCGTCCCAGTACTGCTTCTGCTCGGCGTGCGAAGGAAGGGTCTCCGTGCGGCTGCGCATGTCGTGGTGGGAGGAACTGACAGTCTGCTGACGGTTGTCTGTCATATGGTACTCCTGTGGTCGAGGGACTCGCGGTGCGCCCCGCCGCTCGTGGCCGAAGGTTGGAACTCCCCTGAAGCACCGAAACGACGACAACTGGTCTGCGTCCAGTACTGATACGTGTATGCCCGAAGCGACAGGCTGTCAATATGCAAAGAAGTGCGCTCGCGTCACATTCTGGTTACAGGGTCATCCATCCTAGGAGTCAGGATCCGTGAGATGATCGGCGCGCCATGCGGACCTGCCTCCTCGCCGTCGCCGTCGCCGTGGCGACCGGTACCGGACGCAACGACCTCGCGGTGCCGTCCTTCGCGGACCGCTAGAGATGCCGACCGATCCCTCGTCGGACCTCATGCGCTGGGTGCGGGAGGGCGAGCGGGTGTTCGGTCAACTGCTGGGGACGCTGCAGCGGTGCCGGGAGCTCGAGATGACGGTCGACGCGCTCACGGCGGAGAATCGACGGCTGCAGCAGGAGATGCAGGCGCTTCGTGAGGAGCTACGTCAACTACTCGCGCAGCGCGTCGAGGCGGCGGAGACCATGAGGGCCATCGCTGAGCACGTCACGCGGCTCGCCACCGCGGCGCTGCAGCGCCTGGGCAAGCCCCTCACCTAGCTAGCTCGATGCCCCGTCTAGGCGCCCCGCCACGCCGCCGCGCTGCTGAAGCGCACCGTCGTGTAGCCGAGCGCGTGGGGCGTCCCGCGGGGCTGCCGCCGATCGGTGCGGCGCCGGTCGTGCCCCGGCCGCTGGTGCGTCGAGCGCCGATCCCCCTGGCGCCGCTCCATGATGATCTTGACCCCCGGCACGCCCAGGAAGGCCCGCTCCAGGTGGTCGTAGAGGGCGGTCTCGCCCGGCCGGATGACGAAGAGGTACGTGACGTCCGGGAAGGACTGCGAGGGGAGCGCGGCCAGGATGCTCTGGAGATGCCGACGGCAGACCCCGTGAGTCTCGCCCTCATCGTCGAACGGCTCGCGCTCGCCGAGGAAGGCCGGTCCTCCTTCTCGCTGGCACCATGCGCAGAAGGCTCTCAAGGTCCTGTGGATCATAGCATGATCGCAAATTTTCCCGAGCCACGTTGCCTCGCCCGGGAGCCCGGGTGTAGAGTCGGAGTCACGCGCGCCGTTCCGTCTCTTTTCGCGCGTCCGGAGGTCGTGACGATGACTCGCACCGTGAAGCTCGCCGCCGCCCTGGTGGCGCTCACCGCATCCACCGCGCTCGCCCAGACCCCCGCGGCCCCTCCCGGCGCGGTGCAGAACGGAGCCACCGTGAGCCTCGAGTACACGCTCAAGGACGAAGGGGGCCAGGTGCTGCAGAGCAACAAGGGCGGCGCCCCCCTGGTCTTCGTGCAGGGCCAGCGGCAGATCATCCCGGGCCTCGAGCGCGAGCTCGCGGGCATGCGTCCCGGCGAGGAGAAGCAGGTCGTGGTCGCGCCGGAGGACGGGGGTTACGGTCCGGTCGTGCCGGGCGCCCAGCGGGAAGTGCCGAAGGACGCCATCCCGAAGGAGGGGCTGAAGGTCGGCACGCCGCTCACCGCCCGCAGCGGATCCGGCGAGCCGCGCACGGTGGTCGTGAAGGAGATCAAGGACACCACGGTGGTGCTCGATTTCAACCACCCCCTCGCGGGCAAGACCCTCTTCTTCGACGTGAAGGTCCTCGGGGTCCGGTAGTGGGAGGGGTCGGGTCTTGAACTACGACATTTCGAGCGCCGCCATCAGGTCGCGGGAGAAGGTCCCGGTGTAGACCTCTTCCACCGGCCCCCGCAGGCGGATGGACCAGTCGGGGCGCACGTCCACGGACAGCTCGCCGCCCGGCATGCGCACGGTCACCAGCCCGGGATCGCAGAGCCCGTTCTTGACCGCGGCGCAGGCCACCGCGCTCGAGGACGATCCCGAGGCCAGCGTCCACCCCGCTCCGCGCTCCCAGATCAGGATGTCCACCATCGAGCGCGAGGCCACCCGCGCCCACTGCACGTTGATCCGGTTCGGAAACGCGGGGTGATGCTCGACCTGGGGCCCGAGCCGCCGCACC
>CAYYRT010000225.1:0-6613 GCA_964474055.1 uncultured Acidimicrobiaceae bacterium
CTGTGCGTGCCCTTCGCGGTTACTACCACCAATGAGGCGGCGCGTTCCCTCTTCGGGGTCGGCGCGCCCGCCGACCTTCTTGCTGTAGAGCCCTTGTGGCAGCACTGTGTGAACGCAGGTGTCGGGGGCCATCGAGGTACCACTATCCGAGACGCAGCGGATGGGCTCGCTGATCGGGGCCAGCCGCTCGAGACGCACTGGCCCTACAACGGTCTACTTGGCGATGGCACCGAGGTCGATCCTCCGGGCGCGGGAACTGTCGACTGGCATGGCGCCGACATGATCGCCGTCCCCTTGGCACATGACGGCATCGAAGATCTCATCGAGGACGCACTTGGCCTCAGCCTCCCCGTTGCCCTCGTCGTTGAACTCACCGACGAGTTCGATGATCCCGACGGACACGGTGAGATCGGTGTGCCCCCAATCAACAGCCCGCTCGGCGATTACCACGCGGTCGTTGCGGTTGGCGCTGCAACCTCGCCCGATGGATTGACCCGCCGCCTCCTCATCCGGAACAGCTGGGGGCCGGCCTGGGGTGTGGGTGGCTACGGCTGGATGCCTCTCGGCTACCTCACCGCCTTCGCCGTTGATGCTGCGGTCCTCGATCCCCGAGCTATGTACAGCCACTGAAAGGCAGGCCAGCTCCTATGGACCTCAGTGAGTACCAGAGTCGCGCAGCGCGAACCGACCGTCTTCCGCAGGACAACAGCCTGCTTCCGCTGATCGGTCTCGGCGGAGAGGTTGGCGAGCTCATGGCTGAGTATAAGAAGCGAGAGCGAGACAGCGCTGGATACCGTGCGTTCCGTGACGAAGTTCAAGAAGAGCTTGGCGACATCCTATGGTACGCGGCTGCGCTCGCGCGCAGGAACCAACTCGACCTAGGGCAGATCGCGGAGCAGAATCTTGAGAAGGCCGCAGACTTGTTCGATATTAACCGGCCGGTTGAGCCAATTCGGCCCTATGATGCCCAGTTCGGCAAAGATCAGCAATTCCCGCGTCGCCTCACCGTCACCTTTGTTGAGACCGAAGAGCCGAATAAAGCTGGCGAAGTCTTGCCGAGGGTGCGGATGTTTCGGGGCGCCCACACTCTGGCTGAGACCGAGACTATCGGCCAACCGCTTGATGATAATAGTGAACGGGGAGACGCCTATCGGTATCACGACGTGTTCCACCTCGCGCACATGACGCTCCTGGGATGGTCCCCCGTCCTGCGAAGGCTGCTCGACTGCAAGCGGGAGGAGGATCCAGCGATCGATCGGATCCAGGACGGCGGACGGGCCGCTGCGATCGAGGAGGGAGTCACGGCATACATCTTCTCGGAAGCTGAGACCCATAGTTACTTTGAGACGTCGGAGTACGTTCCGCCGGCGATTGTTAAAATCTGTCGACGTATGACGAATCACCTTGAGGTTTCGGTACGAAATCGGACCGACTGGCAGCTTGCGATCCTTCGCGGGTACGCGGTCTTCCGCAAGTTGGTGCAGCATAACGGTGGGATAGTCACGGCGGACCTTGACGACCGAACGCTTACGTTCGACGGCCCCGTTCCGGCCTGAGCGTCTGCACCGCCCCATGCAGGACTGCCCGGACTTGTGGGCTCTATAACGCCGGACTTGGAAACGATCCGCCAGCTCCCTGAACTGACAGCTACGCAGAGCGCGGCTGCGGTACGACGTCCCGTTCCACTCGCTCAGCCAGGGGAATCATTCCGGGGTACTCAATCGCCCACTTAGGCGGGTACCTTGGGTCAAGGGCCATCGCGTCTGGCCGGAACCTCTGCTTGATCTGCGTCCGTCCGCTCGGACCAGTGAGTTCAGGGTGGACGACGCGAGCGTACTTACTCACCTCACAAAATAGGTTCTGGCAATCGATTAATTGCAAGGGCCGGCCCCACAGATCCGGAAAGTCGATTCCAAACTCCGTCAGGCATTCGTCGGCAGCCTCGGTTACACCGCGGATCACGTCCTCTGCGGTCAGATCCGCGGTCCCCTCAAAACACTTAGCGATTCCGTCACGGGCTCCCGGTCCTGCAACTACGAAGTCCATCTCCGAGAATTCAAAGATGGCCGTGTAGTTTAGGTCAATCGCGAACTGGAACGCGAGGAACGGTCCGAAGGATGGTACTTCGCTCAGCAGGCCATATAGCTCGGCCAGCGATGGTGCAGAGACCCAGCGTTCGAGCGACCCATCTCTAAGAAGCCTAGCCAGCAACTGCAAATGGTTCGCGTGTTTTCGGACTTCTCCCAGCTTGGGGCTCGGCATGATGTAGGCCGGAGAATACAGGCACAGTCCGTCTTGCATCCGTTGGTTGAGCAGAGAGTTCAATACCTGTGGGTCGAACGTGTCTTTGTCCACATGGCCGAGGCGTCGTTCAATTGCTTCCCAGGTGTCGAGTCGGTTGAAAATCTTAAATAGTAGAACACGTAGGATCGTTGAAACTTCATCCGTCTCATTGCCGTATATAACCTGGTTGATCAGATACTGACTGACTCGGTCGGACGCCCGGTATGCGTTCGTGAACCGGTGCTCAGTAAGGACTGGGTCGGTGGTCCATGGACCCGGCTCGCCAGCAACTCGGCGGAAGAAGATTCGCTGCCGTTCGGCGGCCAACCGCCAGTAGCTCTCGAACGCGACAGTCGGCCGCAGGCGCTGCGTGCCCACGCACAGCTCTCGGCCGACGTCCATGGTCTTCACGGTACGAACCTGGTGTGACAGTGCTGAAACACAGATTCACTGTAACACAGAAAACTAGTGAACTGTGGACACAGAAATCTGCTGCCAGTAGGCTACCGCCGTGGCTAGGCAGCGGCTGACCATCGATCTCACCGACGAGACGCACCGAGCCTTCAAGGCGAACGCGGCCCTCCAAGGTGTGACTATGGTCGACCTGGTTCGGTACCTGATTACCGACCTACTCGCTGACACGGAGCGCTTCGAGGTAGCCGCAGAGAAGGCGCGTCGAGCCAAGGACGATGTCTAGGGGTACTCCGGCCTCAACGCCGTGTTGTTGACATGCCGGCGGCGCAGCTCGGCGAGGCCTGTCCGGGGCCCGCTCGATCTCCCGAACAGTGGAAAGGATGCCACAAGCGCACACTCCCCAGAGGCTCACTGCGGTCTAGGAAGCCGTTACTCACACGGAGATGTAGGCCAGAACCTGGGCGAGCAGCCGTCGAAGAGGTCAAAGCCGGGGACAGGTATTGCCCCCGTCGTCAGGCGGAGTCCGACCTAGACCCCATCACCGGCCGCGTGATCGTGGGCCAACATCTCCCACACGAGGCCGGAATTTCGTCGGCGGGCATCGACAATGGGATCAAGCATCGGACGGCTCCGAGTCGGCCGGAGTCGGCCATATCGGTGGACGTCCGACGGGCGGGGCGGGCCACGGGAAGAGGTCGCCGGTGGGAACGCCGAGTGCTTGTGCCAACCGCACCTTGAGGCCGTCTTGTGGGCAGATCACACCGGCCTCGACTTTTGAGATCGTCTGTTGGGCGACTCCGGCAGCACGGGCAAGTGCGAGTTGGCTCAGACCGCGTCGCCGCCGCGTGTAGCGGACGAACCAGGCCCACACCTCAAGCGGTACGGCCCAGAGGCCAGGGAAGGGCGGGCACTTGATCCCGTCGAGATAATCGCCCGTGGGCGTCAGCCCGTGAGGTCGTCCACCAGTTCCCTCCACACCTCGCGGGTGTGGACGCGTATCCTCAGCCATCGTCGGGCCCTCCTTACAGGGTTCCGGCCACGGCCCCGGGCAGTTAGCGCTGCGCCGGGGCCACTTTGTTGTCGGCGGCCAGAAGCCCTCCCTGCGACTCTGGCCGTAGACATACTTATACCACTGTCTCTGGCCGGAGACAACAGGCCGACTGCCACTACATGACTGGCGCGTAGGGTGACCGCTCATGGGGCGAAAGATCGACGCCGCGGACCTGGTAGGTGCCGCCGAGATCGCCGAACGCCTCGGTCTGTCCCATCGGGAGTCGGTTCATACCCTCCGGCGCCGCCATCAGGACTTCCCCCAGCCGGTCGCGGAGCTGAGGCAGGCGAAGATCTGGGTCTGGCCCGATGTCGAGAAGTGGGCACGAGACACCGGGCGTCTCGACTGAGCGGGCGAGCCTGGTAGGCCGTGTCAGCGTGCCCGTCGGCGGGTTCTGTGGTGGCGGGCGATGGCGTCGGCAATCTCCGTGGCGATGGCGTCGTCGGCCGGTGGGAGGCGCTGGGCATCGCAGCATGGGGGTTTCATGCGTTCCTCTTCGGGAACGTCGAGGTCGAGGGCCGCGAGGAGGATGGCGTACACATCCTCGGCCGAGCTGTCGTGACGGCCGATGGCGATGACCACGGCATGGTCGGTGGCCGGCCAGGCCACCAGCATCCTGTCGGCTCCGTAGAGGTGACGGCAGCACAGGTGGTCGAGGATGGAGCCTGCCAGGCGGTAGCCGGCCGCTGAACAGCCCTGGGAGCGAAGTTCGCTCAGGGCGGTCGCAGCCGCCTTCCTGCGGCGACTTCGCAGCTCTCGGAGCTGTCGCAGAGCGGTGACCGTCAGGTCGACTTGGATGGCTTCCCCTCGGGGTCTTCGGCCAGCTCTCGAAGAATGTCGTCGGTCAGGCGAACGGTACGACCGGCAGCGAGGTCATCGGTCCCCTCATCCACGGCCGTGCCGGCGAGGTCGGCCCGGTCGCGGAGAACTCGCATGACCTGAGCGAGGAGGTGGCGGTCGTCGGCGTGCTGGCGAACGAGATCGAGGGCCTGCTTTGCCGACGCGAGAGAGAGCACCTCAACGCGAGCGGGCGAGGCGTCACGGATGGGTTCCAGGACGCCAGCCTCCATCCAGGCCCGAACGGTCGGCTGGGAGAGGCCGAGCACCCCTGCCGCTTCGGAAACCTTCACACCCCGTTCGCGAGAGGCCACCCGCCGGTGAACCTCATCCAACGAACGACGCCGCTGGGGGTCGTCCTCGTGAAGGGCCAGCTCTTGAAGGGCGATCAAGTCGTCCACGACCTCGATGATCGACATGAGCAGACCCTACACCCGTCCTTGCGGAAATCAGTAGAAATCTGAAAGTGCGTGGACCGGCGGGCGGGGGCCAGTTTCGTGCCCTCCACGTGCCCGTACGGACGGAAAAGGGCGATCACTGACGAGTCGTGGCGGACAACAGAAGTGCCGCTTGAGCTGGACTTTCACCCGTTATCCCCAGGTGGGGGGTCGTCCTCGGCGTCATTTGCAAGCAGGGGGTCGTGGGTTCGAGTCCCATCGTCTCCACCACATGCCTTGTCAGGGTCGCTACCACCCCGGAGCGGGGCCGTGGTGATCTCGTGCCCTCTGCGTGCCCGTACGGATTGGCACTGGTCGGTCGTGGCCGCCGCTGAGGTGCTGGTGTCGTGTTCCCGAGGGCCACTCACACATCGTCGGGAGTGGGTAGTTCCGAGCTGTCGAGCACGATCAACTGACCGAGGTTCAGCCGAGATTCGAACGCGGCGATGACGACGCCGGAGCCCGTGGCCGAGGGCGCGACAAACCCTTCGTAGCCGAGGAACGCCACTGCCTCGCCAACCCGCTGGCATGGCGACCAGTCGTCCGCCTCGATGTCGTCGACGCTCAGGCCCACGCCGGCGAGGCGAGTGGCATCGCTGAGATCCACGACGGGGAGTTGGTCCACGGACACGGTGTGGATGATGCGTGGAAGGCGGACGCCGGAAGATGCCCTGGCCGTCGATCAGGCGCCTGGCCTGGCGCGGCAGCTACCTCGTTGCCACCGTCGACCAGGTGGACTCCGATCTGAACTCCATCGCCATCCTTGGGGTCGTGGGCGAACACCCCCAGCCTGGTGGGCCGGGTTGGCAGCGGCCGACCCGGATCTAAATAAAGAGATCGGTGGCTTACTTTAGTTAGGGTGAGGTGAAGGAAAGGGCACCTCTCCAAGGAGACGCGGTGGAGCCAGAGGCGTTCAGCTCGCAGGAGCGGGGTGTGGTCCGCAAGGATCCGGGCGGGTTCTGGGCGTTTCATCCCGCGCCGTTGCCCTGGCGGTTGCAGCTCCCGCCCGAGATCGTGACCCTGCTCGACGAGGCCACCGGCGCCGTGCACCGCCTGGGTGGCGTCGGTCGCCTCATTCCCAACCCGCACCTGCTCATTGGGCCGCACCTCCGCCTGGAAGCGGTGCTCAGTTCGCGCATCGAAGGCACGAAGACCGACGTCGGGCAGCTCCTTCGCTTCGAGGCCGGCCAGGCACCCGCGGCCGACGAGGCCGACGACGCCCAAGAGGTCCAGAACTACATCGTCGCCATGGGACACGGGCTGCAGCGAGTGGGTGAGGGGTTCCCCGTCTCGGTCCGGCTCCTTCGCGAGATGCATGCCCATCTGCTGTCAGGGGTGCGAGGGCAGAACCGGCTCCCCGGTGAGCTGCGCACCAGCCCGGTGTGGATCGGGGGGAACACTCTCACCGATGCCGTATTCGTCCCGCCGCCGCCTGATCCCATGGGTATCGCCCTCGACGATCTTGAGCGATTCCTCCACGAGCGGGACATGCCCCTGTTGGTGCAGCTCGCCCTGGCGCACTACCAGTTCGAGGTGATCCACCCCTTCCTGGACGGGAACGGGCGCATCGGTCGGCTCCTCATCCCCCTGA
>CAYYRT010000226.1:0-4554 GCA_964474055.1 uncultured Acidimicrobiaceae bacterium
GTTCGGCACGCGTCGCGATGCGTCGGAGGGTTACGACCGATGCCAGGCAAGTTCGTATTGAGCAAGACCAAGAGTGCCAGTACCACTTCGTGGTAAAGGCCGCCAACGGCGAGACTATCGCGCAGACCGAGACGTACACGAGCAAGGCCGGTGCGAATAACGGCATCGCCTCGGTCAAGCGCAACGCCGCAACGGCAGCTACGCATGACGATACCGGGGAGTAACAGATCAGCGCCGGTCCGTTTGCGTCCGCGCTCAGCGTGTCGGCGGAATGGAACCTCACGTCGGAGATTCCCCGGTAGGAACCGCTGGCAAAGTACCGTTTGGAATGCGGGTGTCAGGCGACGTAATAGGCCAGTGGATCCGCCGAGTCGTCGTGTCGTGAGCGGGGGCCGTTAGCCCACACGGCCCTCATAGATTCTTGTTCAAGTCTCGCTGTCCAGGCGTCCGACGTACGGGTTCGCGGGGCCGGTTGACGCCCCAGCTGGCGCCCAGTGACCCTCTACGCTCAACAACTGCCTGTGGCCGCAACGGACCCACGGGGGTCGCCCCTGCCGCTGGTCTCGATGACCGGGCGGCTGTGCCGTCCTCGCGCGCGTGCGCGAAAACGCGCCCGCGTTGGGTGAGTTTCGTCGGATTTGGATCCCGCGCGCGTGGGTGTTCCGCTGGGTCAGACCAGGTTGATCACGGAGGCGGCGTGAACCTGGACGGGAACCTACACCGAAGGCTCCGGTGGGCTATGGAGTGCCGCCCGCAGCGCATCCTCGGGAAACCACGAGACGCTGACCGCGTGGACCGTGAGGTGTATCGGCAGAGACGATCCAGGGTTCCCGGCTGCTCCGCAGCCGCATGTCCACCCAGAACACCGAGGCGACCAGGCGGAAGTCTTACTTGCTCACCGGCGTGTTCAATTTCAGACCGAGGATGGTCAGCGTGATGGCCAAGCCGAATGCGAGTGCCACAAGCAAGTCCCGTGCGACGAGGAGCTCCATCCTTCGGTTCCCTTCGGGCACTGTGTTGGCCGGGCAATGGGCACAAGCCGGATGGTGACTCTACGCACCATGTCGCAGTAGACACCGCTACCGGTTTGGTACGCGAGCTGCACGGTGATTGCCACGGGCGCAGTCTTGCCGGATCTCGCCCATCCAGTGGTGGCGCTGTGTCCGCGGTCCAGCACTGGCTGAAGCGCCCATAAGCACAACGTCCCAAAGAGACGGGAGGCGGCCCCAAGACCCGGGCCCTCCCGTCGTGCGTCGGCGGGTTATGGGAAGCTAGCAAGGTTGCCGTGCTGCCGGCGGTAAGCCAAGCGAGGAGAGAGCGTCGATGCCCTGCCAGCCGCGACAAGCATGGCCATTAGCTCTCGCTTGCGCCTCACTATCGCTAAGTGCGTGCGGCGCCCCGGACTCCTCGCCTGCCGCGACCGCTAGCCCCTCCGTGCATGAGGCCACAGCACCTACCTCGCTAGATCCGTCGCCGACGGCTACCACATACGCAAGCGGCGCCCCGGCGCTTTCGCCGACGGCCGCTGCAAGCGCACAAGCACGGTATGTGAGCGAATCCGGAGGCTGGTCGGTCGTCCTGCCGCCCGGATGGGAGCTCACGGCTCGGGACGATCAAACTGATATAGCCCTAACGCGGGCTGGCGGAATCGCCGAGATCTTGGTGTCGCCATCTTGGGGCCTCGGGCTCGAGCAGCTGAAGGCGAGGACGGTGGAGGACCTCAACGCATGGCCGGGAGCGGATGACGTTGAGGCCGAGGTGGTGCGCTTGCCCGCCGGCGACGCGGTCTGGGCCACCATGGAGACGAGTAGCGCGGAGACCGGGCCAGGAACCTTCACTCTGTATGCCATCGACGACGGCGACCGACACTACGCCATCTCAGTCCGCGGCCAAGTAGACGGAGCCGACCTGTTGGCCGTTGCGAAAGCGCTGGCAGAGTCGTTTGCCATCAATGATTAGACCCGCGTTCGGCACGGCGCTTCGGCGCACTCGCACCCGGGTCACGCCGGCTGGTACGCCTGCGCAACCGATCACCGCGCCGACGCCAGCGCCCCCCGTCCCGGCCCCCCACGCCTGCGCCCCCCGACACCGCTCCGACACCGCCGAGCTCAGGCAACGTCACGGCGCCGTCCCGGGCTCAACGCGAGAGCCGCCCGGCGGACCGGACGGCTCTCTGCTAGCGAGGTGAGGTCGATCAGCTGCCTGGAACCTTGATCAGCAGCAGCTGACCGTCCTCCCGTCGTGCGTTGTAGGTGATCTGCGTCTCGGTGATCGGAACCGTGTACGTGAACGGACCCTGTGTCCCCGCCAGGTTGACGTGGGACTGGACGTCGAGTGCCCACCATCCTGCACCCAGCCATTCGGACATGTCGATGATCCCGCTCGACTCGCCGGCGGAAGGAGCCGTGGGATGCGTCACACCCGCGACCTGCCGCCAAACGCCGGTTGCCAGGGTGTACTGCCAGACCTTGGCGCTGCTGGTGTCCTCCTGGACCATGATGCTGGTGTGGCCGACGTCGAGGTTGTCCGGGTTGCGCATGCGGTTGACGCCGTCGGCCAGCGTGGTGTCGTTGTCGATCACCACGCTGAGCTCGTCGACGATCAGCGGGTCGGATTCGTTCAGGACCATCTTGAACACGCGCCCATTGACGTGCGGTCCGAATGGATCGGCCGGGAAGACCTCCGGCTGCGCGAGGTCCGCGGGAACACGCGACAGCCCACGATGCAGCCTGCCGGTCTCCGAGCGATCGACAGTCCCACCACGCGTGTCGAGATCTCTCCAGACCTCGTCGGTCAGTGACCGGCGCTCACCGGTGTCGGTGAAGTAGACGACGTTGGGATCGTCGGGGTCGTAGGCCATATCCTCGACCCGGATGAACTGGAAAACGTTGTTGGCGTTCGACCAGTCCTCGAGCGCCTTCTGCGGTGCCACCCCCGCGTTCAGGCCCCGCGCGATGTCGTCTGGCACGCGGATGAAGCGGCCGCTCCAGGTGTCATCCGTGTTGATCTCGTGGTAGTCGTTCGCGCCGTTGAAGGCGTCATACGGATCGTCGAGCGGTCCCGCGTCCGTGGCAGTGACCTGGAAGGCGAAGAGGTGGCCGCTGTCCGAGATCAGCGCCTCAGGGCTGTCGGCGCGATAGAGGTAGATCTGCGACGCGGGCGCGTCGAACGTGTCGTCGCCAGAGAGGGCTGCGATGCCATCCCAGCCGCCGGGGACGATAACCGTGTTCTCGTGGTTGTGGCGACCCAGGCCGGCGATCTCCGTGAACGATCCCGTCTTGGCATCCACGGCCACGCTGTAGCCCCCCTGGCGGTACCCGCTGAGCGCGGGATCCGCGCCGTACGACGCGCCGCTCGGGACGTCGAGCACGTCGTTCGACTCCTCGTTTACGAAGAAGGTGTATCGGTCGAAGCCCTCCCTGGGACCGGCCATGAATGCCGAGCAGAAGCGGATGAAGCCAGCCGACGGCGGCAGCACTTCTGTCAGCTTGGTCAGCTGCATGGAGCCCAGGTCGAGCCTGGCCCGTTGCACGGACGAGTCCTCGAAGTCCGCGAACCCGCTGAAGGGCACGTGTGACTGCTCGAAGGCAACGAAGATATCGACGAACTTGCGCCCGTTCCCGACCGGCATGACTCCCAGGCCGTCCGGGATGCCCTCGAACATCACGCCATCGAGGGTCTGGCCGCTGTTGATGAGCGGGACGACCAAGCCACCCGCCGCAGTCACGGACGGAGTGAGGTTGACGTAGGCCACGCTCGGTCTCGGATGAGCGTTGCCGTTGCCGCCTGACACCGGAAACGCGAAGGCGAGCGTGAGGCCGATGGCCATGGCGACTGCGGATCGGCGTCGCCGAATCGGCACGGAACGGGCGTGCATATCTGCTCCTCCTGGAGTTGAAGTCCCACGATGGCCACGGCTGCCGGTGGCCGCCTACAAGTGCTGCATCATGCCACCAAACCGCACCGGAGCCAACGCACTGGCAGGTGCTGCGGTGCGTGCATTCACCGGTTGGAGAGCGGGTTAGCAGCATCCTCCCGCACCGCAGCCGCAGATGGCCGCGATCGGCAGCTCAGCCAATGCCGCCAGGAGCTCTTTCGGTCCGGTCGTCGGCTTCGAGGCCCTGGCGATGACGCTGTGCATGCCGTCCGCGACCAGGTGGGTGGAGGTGAGTGAGACCTCCGCCAGGCCGGCGTCGCTCAGGCCGGACTCGAACTCCGCGAACGAGAGGGCGCCGGCGATGCAGCCCACGTAGGAGCCACGTTCGGCGCGCTGCCCGGCGGTGAGACCGTCCTCGGCGACGATGTCGGTGATGCCGATGCGGCCGCCCGGGCGGAGCACACGCGCGATCTCGCGGAACACGGCTGGCTTGTCGGCGGCCAGGTTGACGACGCAGTTGCTGATCACCACGTCGATCGAGTCCGCCGGCAGCGGGATGGCCTCGATGTTGCCGCGGAGGAACTCGACGTTGGTGGCGCCCGCCTCGGCCGCGTTGCGCTGGGCGAGGGCGAGCATCTCATCGGTCATGTCGAGCCCGAAGGCGCGCCCGGTCGGCC
>CAYYRT010000227.1:0-1959 GCA_964474055.1 uncultured Acidimicrobiaceae bacterium
CATCTCGTCGAAGCGCGGAGCGGACGTATGCGATGATCGCGGCTCTTTGGAGATGGTGCTCAAGGTTCTCTACTGGCTTGCAGTACTGGCGATCTCGCTCGCCCTGGTCGTGACGCTGATCCTCTTCCTCGAGTCGCGCGACCAGTCCCTGGTTGAGGGGATGGCTGGGTTGCAGCCTACGTTCCGCGCGTGACGGAGGTGTTGGTGGGGATAGCGGCCGGAGCCTTTCCGCAGATCGTCGGCGTCGGTCCCCTCGACAACGCCCGTCTCCTCTCCCGCCGCGCCGTCGTCCGCTTCCGCACCGTCGGCCACTGAGCGCCGCCGCAGCGGGCGGGCCCCGGGGTGGGTTCGCCTGGTCCCACCGAGATTTCTTTGTCCGCGAGTTGACAGCGGGCCTTTTGCTTGGCACGTTGGGGGTGGAAAGAGGGGGGAGGGTCCGATCGAGCGGAGGGGAAGCTTGCCGGCCCGCGGTGTCGCTGTTCTGTAGTTCGCGCGTGCTCTCCCGTTACGCGGCCTCGCCTACGGTGCCCTCATGTCGTGGGGGAAGCCGTCTGAACGCCGCTTCGAGGTTGTGCGGTGACCGGGTTCGAGGAGGTCGAAGCGGAACGCTTCGCGGATGCATTCAGTCTGATGGTCGCCAATCCGCTTTTCGGCCCATTCCTTACGTGCTACGACGTCGACGACTTCCGTCGGATGCGCTGCTTCTTGGCGGAGGGGGGTCGGGTCGGAGGAGCTATCAGGCCGACACCGGCGGGTGGCGAGCTCGTGTCGCTGTTCAACAACGGCGGGCCGCCGGGGTCTGGTCGGCGGATGATCGAGAAGCTCGTGGAGGAGGGCGCCACTTGCCTCAGTTGCATCGGGGACCATCTGCGAACCGTCTACGAGCGGTTTGGGTTCGGTGTAGTGGAGACGCTAGAGTGGGAAGAGCGCTACGCGCCAGACGGGTGGGACTATGAGAAGTGGGACCGCCCGAGCATCTACGTGATGGAGCGATGATGACCCAGTTGACAGCCGAGCAGCGAGCACTATGGGCCGAGGGAATGGATGACCCGCAGCCGACCGGGGACCAGTCGATGGAGCAGGCTCGGGCGTTTGCGATCGAGTCGTTTCGACGGTTCTGCGCGTTCGACGGCCTGCCGGTTCCATCTCCAGAGGCCGTTAGGGCAGAGATGGACCGCAGGGTGTCGGTGCCGCGGTAGTTCGCGCGCGCTCAGGGGTCGCTTGCCGGTCGAGATTTCTGGCGGGGAGTGCGGTACGCCGACGGCGATCAGACTCAGGAGAGCTTGGGATCGGCTGGCTGGCGTCGGCCTGATCGTCTTCCTCGAGTCGCGCGATCAGTCCTCGGTGGAGGGCGCGCTGCGTGGGGTGGAGGCCGGGGTCGGGCGGTGGTGGCCGGCGTGAGCGGTGGGTGCGAGTGCCGTCGGCGGGATTTCTTTGCCCGCGAGTTGACAGCGGGCCTTGTGCTGGTCATGTTAAGGGTGAAAGGAAGGGGTAGGGTCGATCGAGCGGAGGGGAAGGGTTGTGGCTTCGAAGGGGAGTGGGTCGATCCCGGCTTGGGCAGTGGGGGTCGCATACGGTGCGCTGATCGCGGCAGCGGTCGCAATCTGGGGTCTGAACGGCGGAGGTTTCCTCGTCTTTGGGGGGCGGGGGTCGGTTGGTGCGGTCGAGATCGTCGCCGTCGAGGGTTTCGCGGTGCTCGGCGTCCTTTACATATGCGCGCAGGCGATCGAGCGTCTTGTCGAGCCAATCGTGAGCTGGGATCCGTGGGAGACGACGCGCGACGGGATGAAGACGGAGGTCGCGGAGAAAGACGCGCGGCTGGCCGCGCTGACCGAGGCCGTGTCGAGGTCCGTGTCGGCGCCGCAGGCCGAAGATGTGGCAGCGGCCGCGGCCGAGAAGAGCGTGGCGACGTCGTCACTCGTCGATGAGGAGAAGAGGCGAGGACTCATCGCCTGGGCG
>CAYYRT010000228.1:0-6231 GCA_964474055.1 uncultured Acidimicrobiaceae bacterium
GTGGGCGCCGACACGGCGCTCGCGCAGATCGTCAAGCTGGTCCAGGAGGCGCAGAACTCGAAAGCGCCTGGACAGCGGCTGGCCGACCGGGCTGCGTTCTGGCTGGTACTTGTCGCCCTAATCGGCGGCGCCGCCACCTTCCTCGTCTGGTTGGGAGTGGGAAGGTCGGTCTCCGAAGCGATCTTGTTTGCCATCACCGTGGTTGTGATCACCTGCCCCGACGCCCTGGGACTGGCGACTCCCACTGCAATCATGGTCGGCTCCGGTCTGGGGGCCAAGCGGGGAGTGCTGTTCAAGAACGCCACCGCCATCGAGACCGCCGCCCGGATCGAGGTGGTGGTGATGGACAAGACCGGCACCCTCACCAAAGGCGAGCCCGAGGTCACTGACGTTATCGCCCGCGGCATCTCGGAAGACGAACTCATGAGTGTGGCAGCCGCCCTCGAGCAAGAATCGGAACATCCCCTGGCCGAGGCAAGCGTCCGGCGAGCCGAAGAGCGGGGGATCCCCAAGGTCCGGGCGGTCGACTTTGAGAACGTCCCCGGACACGGGGCCACGGCCCTGGTCGACGGCCGCCGGGTAGCGGTCGGCAATCTGCGCCTCATGGAGCGCGAAGGAGTCGACCTGGACGAACTCAGGCAACAACAGCAAGAGCTGGCGTCGAGCGGACACACCGCAGTCGTGGTCGCAGTCGATGGGCAAGCGGTCGGGCTGATCGGGCTGGCCGACGCCGCCCGACCAACCGCCTTGAGAGCTGTGCAGTCACTCCATGACCAGGGCATCGAGGTCGTAATGCTCACGGGAGACAACCAGGCAACCGCCGAACGGGTCGCCGCCGAGCTCGGCATCGACATGGTGATCGCCGAAGTTCTACCCGGCGACAAAGCAGCCAAAGTGGCTGAACTCCAATCCGGGGGCAAACGCGTCGCCATGGTCGGCGACGGAGTGAACGACGCCCCCGCTCTCGCCCAGGCCGACCTCGGGATCGCCATCGGCGCCGGCACCGACGTTGCAATCGAAACCGCCGACGTGGTGCTCATGCGCTCCGACCCCCTCGATGTCCCGGTGGCCCTTTCCATCGGCAAAGGAACGCTGCGGAAGATGCGCCAGAACCTCGGCTGGGCCGTCGGATACAACGCCATCGCCCTGCCCATCGCCGCCGGAGTCTTCGAACCCAGTCTGGGACTGATCCTCCGACCCGAGATCGCCGCCCTCTCCATGTCGGGCTCCAGCTTCCTGGTCGCTGTCAATGCCCTTCTTCTCAAGCGGCTCCGACTCCCCGAACAAGAGACCCAGCCCCAAAGCGAATCGAGAAGGTGACGGACCCGCGCCAGCAGTCCGACGTCGGACTCCGCCATATCGAGATCAGAGGCTTTCGCTCGGCCCGGCACGTCGAGTTCTCGCCCCGCCGGATGTGCGCCCTGGTCGGAGAGGCCCGAGCCGGAAAGTCGACCCTCCTCGCGGCAATCCGGGCAGTGCTCGACCCCGAGTCCGCCCCCCTGACAACCGCAGACATCACTCGGGGCGAATCTCTCATCTCCATCCGAGCACACCTGGCCTCCGGCGACACGCTCTCCGTGGACGGTCCACCATCCAAGACAAAGACGCCGGCTGGCCCTGTCCCCCCGGTGCTGTTCCTTTCTGCCGCCGACCGGGCAGGCCACCTCGTCTCCACAACCCGAGCCGAACCCACGGGACATCCGGCGTTCGACATCTTCCGGGACGTGCTCGGCGATTACACCGACGCGGAGCGCGACCATTCGACGACCATGCCTGCCATCGGCTTGGTCAAGGCGATGGAACAGTGCTGCACGGCACATGCCGGTGGCCTGGTCCTGCTCATCGAAGATCCAGAGCTCTATCTCCGTCCCCAAACCCAGCGTTACCTATATCGTCTGCTCCGAGAGTTCTCCCTCAACGGCAACCAGGTTATCTACTCCACCCACTCGCCCGCCTTCCTCAACGTGGCCCGGCTTGATGAACTGGGGTTCGTGACCCGCGGCCCCGACAACGGAACCCACGTGCTCCACCCAGAACCGGTTTCGGCCGAAGAAGAGTTCAAGCTGATCTCTGAGTTCGACGCCGAAAGAAGCGAGGTCTTCCTGGCCCGAGCCGCCATCCTCGTCGAAGGCACCACCGAGAAACTCGCCCTGCCCTTCGTCTTCCGTGCCCTGGGCCACGACCCCGATCGCATCGGTATCACCATCGTCGAATGTGGCGGGAAGTCAGGAATCCCTCTCTTCGCCCGTATCTGCAGAGCGGTGGGAGTCCCCTTCGTGGTCCTCCATGATCGAGACGCACCCCAGGGGCGGCAACCTATCGTTGCCGAACGCCATCTGAACTCCCTGATCGCCGAGTTGGCGGGACCGGAGCGGACCATCGTCCTGGAACCGAACTTTGAGGCGGTCGCCAGGATCAAGGGGCATAACCACAAACCGCATCGGGCCTGGCTGCGGTTCACCTCGCTCAGCCGAGGGGAGATGCCACAGCAGCTCGCCCAGGCTGCCGAACTTGCCGTGGAACTGAGCCAGGACAGCACAGGCGGGCTCACAAGGTCGGCTCAGTCAGCGCTTAATGAGTGAACACACGATGCTCCCGAATCAGCGACTGGCAGAACCCTCGGCGCCGGATATCGTGCAACTGGTGTCTGGGAGCAACGGCGCAAGGAGCAGCGTGCTTTGGACTGCGACCTTCGTCGCTGTCGCCATATCCGGACTGCTGGTGATGCACGGTTTCGAAGCCGCTGCCCTCACCTGGACAGATACAGGCCGGGCGAGCCGACAACAGTCTCACAACCCTGATGGTCACGGTGCCCTCGGCATATGCGTGTTCGTGGCATCGATGGCAGGCGTCGGGCTAGCTGCGGCGTGGCCCCGGAAACGACGCCTCGGATTCGTTGCCGCGCTACATCCGACGTTCCGTCCTTCGCGATGGCCCACATGGTTCGCGCCGGCAGGCCGTTCCAGGCTTATTGACCTCAGCGTGCTGCGGCTCTGAACGAGCCGCCAACCGCTAGTCACCCAAACATTCGAAGAGTCTGGAGAACCAACATGCACGCACCTTTCAGACGCGTCGCGCTGGCCGCGGCCGTAACCACGCTATTGCTTCTCGCTGCGGCCTGCGGTGGCGACACATCCTCTACAACAACCACGGTGTCCGATGACGACATGAGCTCGGAATTCGCCTTCGGTGAGCCGGCCGATCCGGCCGACGCTGACCGCACCATTGAGATCGCCGCACTCGACAGCTTCGCCTTCGAACCGGCCGAGCTGACCGTAACCGCAGGCGAAACGGTGACCTTCCGCATCGTCAACGATGGGAGTCTGGTCCACGATTTCACCCTCGGTGATCAGGCTATGCAAGATGAGCATGAGGCCGAGATGGCCGAAATGGAGGGTATGGCTCATGACCAACCCAATGTGGTGACCATCCCGGCCGGGGAGACCATTGAACTCAGCTGGACCTTCACCGAAGCGGGCACGGTTCTCATCGGCTGTCACCAACCCGGTCACTACGTCGGAGGGATGAAAGGCCAGATATCGGTTGAAGGGTGAGCCATCCGAGCAGACCTATGGCGGCGGCTGGAGTGGCCGTCGCCCTGTTCTCCGCCTGTAGCAGTGACGGAGATCTGCGGCAAACACTGGACTCGGACGAGGTCGTCCGGGGAGGCGAGCTCTACCAGCAAAACTGCGCCTCATGCCATCGGGCCGACCGCTCCGGTGACCCCGAATGGAAGACACCCAACGACGACGGCTCCTATCCGCCGCCACCTCACGACTACTCGGGTCACACATGGCATCATCCCGATCAGGTCCTAGTCGAGATCTTCCGCGACGGTTCTGACGTTCCCCAATCACGGATGCCCTCCTTCGGCAAAAAGCTCACCGAGGAGGACATTTCATCCATCCTCGAGTTCTTCAAAGCCAACTGGGGACCCCAAGAAAGGGCTTATCAGGAGCAGCTGATCGAGAGCACCCTGGATGGCCAAGATGGCCTAGGAGGGTTCAGGCTTCACCACCAACATCGGAGGGCCGCTTGTACCGGAGACCGTTCAGGTTGCAGTAACTGATTCCGAGCAACTCGGCCTGACAGGTGACGCGAATCTCACAAAGGGTGACGATGTGTACCTATTTCTGGAAGAGCTTGACAACTCCGTATTCAAGCTCGCCGAAGTGGACAGCGGCCCGTTCTTCGTGGTAGTCGGTGGGCGACAGGGCGTTTTTCGGGAGACGACTGATGACCTGTGGCAACAAGACACCGATCCAGACCTCAACGTCTCAGCCGTAGACGATCCGCTCGGCGTCGTCCTCACAGTCAATAAAGATGAACTCGAAAGTGCTAGCCAGGGTCAGTAGCCGGATTTCGGTGATTTTTGTCTCGTGTGTTGCGCTCGCTGCATGCTCGGGAGACCTCCCGGCAACGACGGACTCACCGAGCAAAGAGCAAATGGCGGCCGCAGCCATCGACCAGTTCGGCACCGAGTTCCCACAGGCTGTTGTCGATACCTCCACGGTCGTCGTTCCGGCTGACTTTGATTTGGAAGGATTGAGGCGTCGTCTCGCTACAAACAGGAATGTTACGACAAAGCCCGTCGGGGTCGTCAGGTATTGGGAGGTGCTGAGTGTCACCGACAAAGGTGACTATTGGCAAGTTGATATGTCGTCAGTCGATGGAGCGAACTACTTAAGCGGGACCCTGTTCTTTCAGATTGGTAACAATGGGGAAGTCGAGCAAGTAGACGCTGACGATGTCGGAGAGACTCTCATTACGTCAGTGAGTTGACCATAGATGCGGGTCGCGGTAGGACCGGCCGTTTCTCAGCCAGTTCAACCTGAGTTTTCCAGAACGGGCTGGACCAGGGTACGTGATCGAATTGGAAGTGCAACGTCCACACCTGGTCCCGGCCTTCGGCACGGAACCGTGGGCGGTTCGGACTCTTCTGAAGTCGGGATCTTGCGATTCCACGGTCAAGTGGTTATTGGCGAGATGAAGGGTTGGGCTGAAGGGTGTCGTTCACGACCGAAACGCGGGATTGATGCGGTACTCGTCTGCATAACCCGAGGAGCCGAGTTGGTGCCTTCCGTCGGGCCAGTGCACGGTGACTTGGTGGCCGGGGAAGACGTGACGGTCGTCACCTAGAGCGCGGAGGATCACACGGATTACCCCGCCGTGGGTGAAGATGAGGTGGCGGCCCGGCTGGAGGTGGGCTAGGAAGTTGTCGACGCGGGTTTGCAGGTCGGTAACCGATTCTCCTTCGGGGGCGGAGAAGGTGTCGAATTGCAGGAGGTCTTGTTGTGTGGAGGGTTCGAGGTTTTCCCATGTGGAGCCTTCGATGCTGCCGAAGTCGAGTTCTCTGAGGCGGTGGTCGGTTTTTGGGTTTCCCAGGGCGAGTCGTGCTGTTTGGGTGGCGCGGCTGAGGTCAGAGCTCCAGATCGAAGCGAAGGGCACTGCGGCAAGTAGGGGACGTAGCAAAGCTGCCTGGGCTCGTCCTTCGGTGTTGAGGGGAACATCGGTCCATCCGGCGAGACGACCGAGATTCGTCCAGTCGGTGGCGCCGTGACGTACCAGCCATAGACATATGGGTTTGGTCATCGTGCCCACCATGCCGGGTCGAGCCAGCCATTGGCAACCGCGGCTGCTCCGAGCAGGAGGACAAGGATTTCGGTTACTTGTTCGGCGGCACCGGCCACATCGCCGCTGCTGCCTCCAATTTTGTGGATGGCGAGTTGGCGGGTGGTGACGGTACCGAGCACGGCGAGGATCGTCGCGGGAAGGGCCCAGAAGCCGATAAGAATGCCGGCGGCACCTAGGCCGATGACCACCGCGAGCGGAACTCGAGCGCGACTGCGCCTTACTTCATGACCGAGGCCTTCTGAGCGGGCGGCCGGAGTGATGGCGAGCAGCATCACCGCCGAGGTTCGGCCGAGGGCGTGAGCGGCGGCCACCACCGCTACCGCGGTCCACCCCTCGAGGACGGCGATCGATCCGATCCGGGTGACAATGCTGATGGTGAGGGCGGCAACTCCATACGTTCCTAGGGTTGGATCGTCGAGAATCCGGAGTGCCTGTGGTTGGGTGTGGGCGCCACCGAAGGCGTCGGCGGTGTCTGCCAAACCGTCTTCGTGGAGGGCACCGGTAACCACCAGACCGGTCGTCACGGCCACCGTCGCCGCCAGGAAACTGGGCAAGATCATCCCCATGCCGACAAAGACAGCCGCGACTGCGGCACCG
>CAYYRT010000229.1:0-22140 GCA_964474055.1 uncultured Acidimicrobiaceae bacterium
ACCCGGTTCACCTTTTGCGCACGGCCCTCGAGGTTGGTGACCGAGCCTTCCTTCTCGGCAAAACCCTCCGCAGGAAGGACTACGTCGGCCAACTGGGACGAGTCCGTAAGGAAGGTGTCGATAGCAACCACGAAAGTCGCGGCCTCGAGTGCCCGCCGGGCCAGTGAGCCATCGGGCACATCGCGGACCGGATCGGCACCTACCAGTAGCAGCCCGGCGATCTCACCCCCTTCCATCGCTTTGAGGATGGAAATCGTCTCCCGGCCCCTGGCGGAGGGCAGTGAACCCCAGGCACCCTCGAGATCCGATGACCCGGCGGCGACCCTGCCCGGCAGCAGGGAGGGTGCCAGACCCATGTCGAGGGCTCCGTAGGTGTTGGCGCGGCGCACCAGCGGAACCACCTTGGCATCGGGCAGGGTGCGGGCGAAGGCGGCCACCGCCTCTGCCAGCCGTCGGTCCTCGGTGATCCCGCTCCGACCCACCAACGCCACCACCGGTCCCTTAGAGAGGGCAGAGGTGACCTCAGGATGCTCGCCCCCCTTGAGGGCGATGAGTAGATCGGCCCCGGCTCCAGGCCGGTAGGTGAGTTTGTGGTCGGCTCGATCGTCAAGCCCGGTGCGACGCGGATGTATGACTATCAGCGTGGCGCCCTTCTCCTGGGCCGCGTGCCGCACCCTTAGGTAAAGAGTCGGGTGCTCTTCTTTGAGGTCGGGACCCCAGACCAGGATGGTCTTGGCCGTGTCGAGGTCGCTGATCAGAGCCCGGTCGACCGTTGCCGCCGCGAATTGGGGATCGAGGCCGTCATCCATCTGGCAATCGACATCGTTGGTCGCCAGGACGACCCTGGCGAACTTGGAGAGTGCGTAGGCGTCTTCATTGGTGCCACGAGCCCCACCCAGGGCCGCCACCGTCCTGCCTTCGGTCAGCAGCCCGCCCAGTTGCTCGGCCACATGGGAGAGGGCCTCGCCCCAGGTGGACTTCTCGAAGCTGCCGTCCTCCTGTCGGATCAGAGGAACCGTCAGACGCTCGGGAGAACTGATCGCCTGATGAGCAAACCGGCACTTGTCCGACAGCCAGCCCCAGTTGGTGGCTTCGGCGTCGACAGCCAGGAACCGAAGAACCTCGTTCTGGCTTGCCTGGATACTTATGCGATCCCCGGTGGTGCACTGGGCGCAGGTCGACTCGACCGCCGTGAGATCCCAGGGTCGTGCCCGGAACCGATATGGGCGGGCGGTCAAGGCGCCGACCGGACAGATCTGGACTGTGTTGCCAGAGAAGTACGACGAGAAAGGGAGGTCGGGAAAAGTGTTCACCTGGGTGAAGTTGCCGCGATCGAGGAATTCGATGAGGGGGTCGCCGGAAACTTCATCGGAGAATCGGGTGCAGCGAGCACACAGGATGCAGCGCTCCCGATCGAGATCCACCACCGCTGAGATTGGAATCGGCTTCTGGAAGTGTCGCTTCTCTTCGACGAACCGCGACTCGCCCGGCCCAAAGGCGATCGTGTGATCCTGGAGTGGGCACTCGCCACCCCGGTCACAAACCGGACAGTCGAGCGGGTGGTTGATGAGCAGGAACTCCAGAACCCCCTCCTGCGCCTTCTTCACGACATCGGACCGGGTGTCGACCACCATCCCATCGGCGACGGCGCTGGTGCAGGCGGTGACGAGGGCCGGGCCCCGGGGGGTTTCCACCTCGACCAGGCACATCCGGCACATCCCGACCGGCTTCATCCTTGGGTGCCAACAAAAGCGGGGAATGTAGGTGCCGTGGTCCTGGGCGGCCTTGATCAGCATCTCCCCTTTGGGGGCCTCGATCTCCCGCCCGTCGACGATCACTTTGACGGTCTCGCTCATCGGCGAGCCAGCATAGAGAGGCCAGGAAGAGGGCCATTCACGGGTTGGACATCACCCCGCCATCCAACCGACCAGCTCAGGCAGGCTTGCGGTAGACCGAGACGTGAATCTGGCTCTGGTGGTCGAAGCGCTCGCGTTCCCAACCGCCCCAGCGGCTCTCCAACTCAAGACCCGCGAGTCGGGCCATGAGGTCCATCTCGGCGGGCCAGGCGTAGCGGACCCGAACCGGGTACAGCCTGGTGCCATCACTCCGAAAGTGAATGCGCTGAGTGTCAATCACCTGATTGACGCGATCGTGGCGGCTTGCCTCGACCTGCACCTCGTCCGCTTCAACGGACAGTGCGCCGAAACGCTGGCCTCGATCAAAGCGGTTCAGATCCGGATAGAACGTTTCGGTGACATATCGACCGCCAGGTTCCAGGTGAGCCGCGACGTTGGCGAAACAACGGATCTGGGCCGCCTGGTCTTCGAGGGCGAACAGCGTGTTGAAGACGAGAAAGACGAGACGAAATGTCCCTTCCACCCCTACCTCGGCAAAGTCGCCCATGACTACCGGGATCCGGTCGCCTCCAGGCTTAGCTCGCATGCGTTCCACCATCTCGGTGGAGATGTCGATGCCAGTGAGATCCACTCCGCGTTCGGTGAGGGGCAATGCCACTCGTCCGGTGCCGATGGCCAGTTCGAGCACCCGGCCACCTTCGGAGAACTCGCCAAGGCGGTCAATCATCGCCCGATTGACCGTGGCGAATATCGAGTCGTAGTCCGGAGCCCAGGCAGCGCCGTAGGTCGCCTTGTTGTATGCCTCCATGGACCCAACCTAGGCGAAGGGACAGCCCCCGCGCTGGATGTGAGTTTGGATCTCACCCTTGAAGTACTTGGTGATCGAGATGATCGGCGATACCGCCGAAGGGCCGAGCGGGCAGATCGTGGTCATCCTGGGTGGCCAGGCCAGACCCACGGATATGTTGTCGGAGACGTCAAGCAGCAGGTCGATGTCGACGTCACGACCCTGACCTGTCTCGATCCGCCGCAGAATCATCTCCAACCACGTGGTTCCCTCCCGGCATGGAGTGCATTGGCCGCACGACTCGTGCGAGAAGAAGCGAACGATCCGCTCGGCAGCCCGGACCACGCAGGTGGTGTCGTCCATCACGACAACGGCTCCCGATCCGAGCATCGAGCCAGCCTTGGCCGTGTCGTCTTTGGTGATGGGCAAGTCCAGATGGTCATCAGGGACGAACCACGGAGCCGAGGCCCCACCCGGAATCCAGGTCTTGAGCCGGCGACCCTCCCGGAGACCGCCAGCGACGTCGAAGATCAGCTCCCGCCAGGTGAGACCGTGCGCCAATTCGTAGTTGCCAGGTTTGCGAACGTGCCCGGAGACCGAAAACAAAAAGGTTCCGGTGTCGGCGGCATGTCCGAGCGCTTTGAAGGCATCGACGCCCCCTTCGAGGATGTGGGGAAGGTTGGAGAGAGTCTCAACATTGTTGACAATCGTCGGTTGGTTGTAGAGGCCCAGGGCCGCCGGGAAGTACGGCGGTTTGAGTCGGGGCTCGCCTCGTAAACCTTCCAGCGAGTTGAGCAGGGCCGTCTCTTCGCCACAGATGTAGGCGCCGCCTCCCAAATGCACCGTGACCTCGAGGTCATAGTCGGTACCGAAGATCTTCTCGCCAAGGTATCCCTTTTGATAAGCCTCCTCCACCGCTTTCTGCACCCTCCGGGCCGCTTTGGCGTATTCGCCACGGATATAGACAAAGGCATGGTGGACCTCATTGGCAACCGCCGTGATGATGATTCCCTCCACCAGTTGGTGGGGGTCGCGTTCGAGCAACTGTCTGTCCTTGAAGGTGCCCGGCTCGGACTCGTCGCCGTTCACAACCAGGTAGGCCGGGCGAGCAGGGGCCAGGAAACTCCACTTGAGACCGGCCAGGAAAGCGGCCCCTCCGCGACCCAGCAGCCCCGAGGCCTTCACCATTTCGACCAGTTGGTCGCGGGTCATTCGGGCAGCTTTGCGGGCTTGCTTGTAGCCACCAGTGGCCACGTATCTCTTGAGGGTGTGGCTGTCGGTGGGATGAGCGATCATCCGTTTCGTCACAACCCGGGTTTGCGTGGTCACTCTTCGCCTCCGACCGGGGCGGCAGTGCCGAGAGGCGAAAAGGCCGGATAGGGACCAACCGCGCCGGAGTCCTCCCTGATCGCCCAGTCGAAGGACGGGTTCCCTCCGAATAGGTTCTGGATCTCGTCGGTGCCGATGACATCGGGTTGAGCGGTGCGAAGCCACTGCACGAGCTGACGAGCCTTTTCCGGAGTGACTCCCTCCACCAGTTCATAGTTGACCTGGAGCGCGGGAGCTCCCGCGCACGCGCCGATGCACTCGGCATGCTCCACCGAGAGGAGACCCTCAGCGTCGGTTTCGCCGTGGGGCACCCCGGACTCGTCCTCCACGGCGTGGAGAACGTCGTCGCCGCCTAGCAGCATGCAGGAAATGGAGGTGCAGCAGGAGATGAGGTACCGGCCGGTTGGCTCGCGTTTGTACATCGTGTAGAAGGAGGCAGCCGCCAGAACTTGAGCCGGGGTGATCCCGACCAGGTCGGCAACCTCGGCCATCCCTTCTTCGGTCAGATACCCGTCTTCGGCCATGGCGATATAGAGCAGAGGCATCACCGCTGACCTCTTCTGCGGGTAGCTGGCGATGATCTGGCGAGCCCGCTCTCGAGTTTCCTGCCGCCACCGACTCATCGGAGCCCGAGATTAGGGTGTCCGGAGGTGTTCCTCGACCCCCGCGACCTCATCGTCACCTTTGGCACGATCGGCCTCTTTGCGATCGTCTTCGCAGAATCGGGCCTGTTCTTCGGATTCTTCCTTCCCGGCGACTCGCTCTTGTTTACTGCCGGGCTATTCGCCTCCCAGGGCACCCTCAACCTGCCTCTGATCCTGGTGGGCTGTTTTATCGCGGCGGTGGCCGGCGACCAGGTTGGGTATCTGTTCGGGAAGCGAGTCGGGCCGGCACTGTTTCGGAGACCGGACTCGCGGTTCTTTCGCCAGGAGTACGTCGAGAGAGCCAGAAGCTTCTTCGAGAAGCACGGAGCCAAGACGATCGTGCTGGCCCGTTTTGTGCCGATCGTCCGCACCTTTGCCCCAATCCTGGCCGGGGTAGGAAAGATGCCGTATCGGACTTTTGTTTCCTTCAACGTCGTCGGTGGGTTGCTGTGGGCGGTGGGAGTGACCCTGCTGGGCTACACCCTCGGTGAGATGATCCCCGACATCGACCGGTACCTGCTTCCGATCATCGCCCTGATCATTCTGATCTCCTTCATCCCGATTGGACTGGAATGGCTCAAGAGCCGACGACGACGGGCGTCAGCGATCGACGTCGCCCATCACCGGGTCGAGGGAGGCGATGGTGGCGACAGTGTCAGCAACAACTGAGTCGGCCATCATGATCGGCAGAGCCTGGAGGTTGTAGAACGACGGCGCCCTGGTGTGCATTCGCCAGGGCTTGCCCGATCCATCGGAAACCAGATAGCAGCCCAATTCGCCCCGGGGTGACTCGATCGCCACATAGGTCTCCCCGGCCGGCACCCTGAATCCTTCGGTGAAGATCTTGAAGTGGTGGATCAATGCCTCCATCGACTCGTCGATGCGATGTCGAGGAGGAGGGGTGATCTTGCGGTCGTCGATGCGATAGTCACCCTTGGGCATGGCGGCGGCGGCCTGGCGAACGATTGAAACCGACTGGAGAATTTCCTCGATCCGCACGCGGTAGCGGTCGTAGACGTCGCCATGGTCTCCGACGGGCACCTCGAACTCGAACTGTTCGATCCCCGAGTATGGGAATGCCTTGCGCAGATCCCAGGCCACGCCGGCCGATCGCAGGGTCGGACCGGTTATTCCGAAAGCGATGCATTCGGCGGCCGTGATGACTCCTACTCCCCTGGTCCGCCCGTTCCAGATCGGATTCTCTTTGAGCATGTCCTCGTAGTCGACAAGACGACGCGTGATGGTGTCGCAGATGTCGGTGACGTCAGCCCGCCATCCCGGGGGAAGGTCCGCGGCCACTCCACCCGGCCGTATGTAGTTGTGGTTGAGACGGAGACCGGTGGTCTTCTCGAAGAAGGCGAGGATCTGCTCTCTCTCCCGAAAGCCATAGGTCATGATCGACACCGCTCCGATGTCCATTCCGTTGGTAGCCATCGCCACCAGATGTGATGCGATCCGGTTGAGTTCGGTCATCAGCACCCGAATCACCGCTGCTCGGGGAGGTACCTCGATGTCGAGGAGGCGTTCGACCGCCAACGAGAAGCAGAGTTCGTTATGGAGCGGTGCCAGGTAATCCATCCGGGTGACGTTGGTGGGTCCCTGGAGAAAGGTCAGCGTCTCGGCGGTCTTCTCCATCCCTGTGTGGAGATAACCAATCACGGACTTGGACCGCCTGATCATCTCCCCTTCGAGCTCGAGCTGGAGCCGCAGTACCCCGTGGGTGGAGGGATGCTGCGGCCCCATGTTGATGATCATTCGCTCGTCTTCGGTGATAACGTCGTCGAGGTCGTAGTCGTCGGTCACTACCGACCCGAGCTGTTCGGTGAGGCGCAGACCCGTCTCCTGCAATTGCATCTTCTGGGCGCCTTCGTCGGTCGAGTAGGTGTCCCACTCGCTGTCTTCAGTTCCCGAAACCCACAGATCAACCTCCTCGACCTCGGGCTTGTCGATGGTCTCCTCGGTCATCAATTCACCTGGTGCGAGGCTTTGAATTGAACCGGGACCGAACCCACCTCGAAGTCCTTCCTGAGAGGGAATCCCTCCCAGTCATCGGGCATCAGTATGCGGGTCAGGTCAGGATGACCCTCGAAGGTGATGCCGAACATGTCGTAGACCTCCCGCTCGGCGAAGTTTGCCCCGGGCCATACCGGGACCAGCGACGGTGCCGTCGGATCCTCCTCGGCAACTCCGACCAGAACCCGCAGCCGGCGTCGGTGCTGCATCGAAAGAAGGTTGACCACGACGTCGAACCGGGGAGTGCGGGTTCGGTCCCAGTCGACGGCCGTCACATCGGCCAACACCTCATACCCCGCCTCAAGAGCCGCCTGGCAGAACTCCAGAAGCTGGTCCCGGCCCAACCGGACGACCTCTTGTCCGTGCGAGTCCTCCCACTCCGCCCCTGCGAACCTTTCCCTCAGTTCTGCACTCACGTCTCACGCCTCACGTCTCACGCCTCACGCCTCATGCTTTCCTGGCCGTGATCCGGTCATGCAGGGTCAAGATCCCGTGCATCAGACCCTGGGGCCCGGGCGGGCAACCGGGGACGTAGATGTCGACGGGGACGATCTGGTCGACCCCCTGCACCAGGGCGTAGTTGTTGAACATGCCTCCGGTTGATGCACAAGCTCCCATGGAGATGACCCACTTGGGGTCGGGCATCTGGTCGTAGACCTGGCGCAGCACGGGCGCCATCTTCTGGCTCACCCGTCCCGCCACGATCATCAGATCGGCCTGTCGGGGCGAGGCTCGGAAGACCTCCATGCCAAAACGGGCGAGGTCGTTGTGGGGAGCGCCGGTGGCCATCATCTCAATCGCACAGCAGGCCAGGCCGAAGGTGGCAGGGAACATCGATCTGGTCTGAGCCCACCTGGCGGCCCGGTCGATGGTGCTGGTGAGAACGTTGGTTGGTGCGGTCCGCCGCACGCTCATGCCGCCACATCCGCGTCGACGTCGCGATAGCGCGCCCGCCGGTGAACATACCAATCGAGTGCACCGCGTTTCCAAACATAAGCGAGAGTCTCCAGCACGAAGAAGGTGAAGATTCCCACCGCGGCTACGCCGTACCAATTGAGGTCGGTGAAACGAGAAGCCCAGGCGAAGAGGAAGATGATCTCCACATCGAAGATCACGAACAGCATCGCCACCAGGTAGAACTTCACCGGGAACCGCTGCACCGGTTCGACTTCGGGGAGGATGCCGCACTCATAGGGGGCCAGCTTCTCGGGCGTCGGATTGTGTGGTGAGGCCAGGCGGCCCACTACGAGGGAAACCACCACGAAGCCTCCCGCCAGGACCAACATCACCGCGATCGGCAGGTAATCGACCAGTTGCATGCCGTTGTCGAGAATAGAGAGCCGCCTCTACTCGGTGAAACCGAACGAAACGGGACCGATACACTGAACCGTCGTTCAGGCTTGAGGAAGAGCGTGGCCAACGGATTGAGCGCAGAGGATCTGGCATTACAGGGACGGGCGAGGACCTTCGTCGACGAAGAGTTGATTCCCTGGGAAGTGCACGCCGAGATGAACGAGGGTGAGATCCCCGAGGACGTCAAGGATCGTCACGAAAAGCTGGCACGAGAACTCGGGTTCACTGCCATCAACCAGCCCGTAGATCTGGGCGGTCATGGTTATTCGACGCTCCAGCAGGTCCTCATCCAGGAGCAGAGCGGACGGGTCACCAATGCCCTCGGATGGGTGGTGACCACCCCGCCGGCCTGGCTGACCCGGGTGGCCACCCCCTATCAGATGGAGCGCTATGTGCTGCCCACCATCGCCGGCGAAAGACACGAGTGTTATGCCATCACCGAGGAGGGATCCGGATCAAACGTGGCCGGTCTCCAGGCCACGGCCCGACGGGACGGGGACGAATACGTCCTCGATGGTGTCAAGTGGCACGTGACCTCGGCCAACCTCTCCGACTACGTCTTCTTTCAGGCCCGGCTCGATCAGGGTGCCAAGGCCGGCCACCACGCCATGTTCATCGTCGACATGGACACCCCAGGGGTGCGCCACATTCGCACTCCCGCCTACACCCATACCTATGCGCACCACCACTGGGAGATGGCCTTCGAGAAGGTCCGGGTCCCGGCCTCCCACCTTGTCGGCCAGGAAGGCGACGGCATGGCTTTCGCTCATGAGTGGTTCCGGTTCGAGCGCTTGATGATCGCCGCCCGGTGCTGCGGGGCCGCCGAGCGTCTCATCGCCGAAGCGTCTGCCTTCGCCGAACAACGCGATATCGGCACCGAGAAGTTGGCCGACAAACAGGCGATCCAGTTCATGCTGGCCGACTCGCTAAACGAACTGTGGGCAGCTCGTTTGCAGACCTATCAGACGGCCCGCGAAATCGATGCCGGGGAGGACGTCAAGGTGATCCACGCCCATTCTTCGATGGCGAAACTCACTGCCTCCGAGATGGCCAACCGGGTTGCGGACCGAGCGGTGCAGATCTTCGGAGGTCGCGGCTTCATGCGCGAGAACGTGGCCGAACGGTTCTTCCGCGAGTTGCGGGTTGATCGCATCTGGGAAGGTGCCTCTGAGATTCAGCGGGTCATCATCGCCGACCAACTTCGCAAGCGAGGCATCGAGACGCTCAGCTAGTTGGCGACCTCGGCCATACGGGTAGTGGGCATCGCCGGAGCCGTGACCTGCTCACCGCGATACGCCTGACCGACCATGAGGAGAAACTGGTAGATCGTGCTTTCCCACGGACTGAGGGGGCCCGGGGTGAACCCGCGGTTGCCAGCGCCGTGCTGAACCCGCATGCAGGCGTTCCAATCCTCCTGGTTGGTCAGGTCCCAGAAGTCGACGGCATACGAAGGATCGAAACCCTCGAGCGCCAGCGCCTCCGGTGGAAAGAGCCAGTCGCATTCGATGAACGTGCGCCCCGGAGCTATCGGGACTATGCGGTGAGTCATCACGTAGTCGGGATGCGGGCTGATAAGAAGGTTGGGCCAGACACCCAGGTAGAGGACGTTGCGCTCAGCGTCGTTGGGAAGGTCGGGGAAGTTGATTCCACCCGACTCGCCGGTCAACGACATCGTCTTCGCGTGGTCTTTGAGAACCATCGTGCCCCCGCACCACAGCCCTGTCGGCTGGATGTCACGACCCGAGTCGACTGGAGTCACCTCACACAACGCGGGATGAATCGAGGTGCAGTGGTAACACTCGTGGTAGTTCTCCACTGCGAGTTTCCAATTGGCGTTGATCTCATACGAGTGACGGGCGACCTTCACCAGTCGATCCGGTTGATAGGGCGCGAGGACACTCGACAGGTTGCCAAAGGTCGCCTCCAGAGGCGCCGCCTGTCCTGAGAGGTCGAGGAACATCCAACCCATCCATTCGCCGACCCGAACCCGGGAAAGCGGCCACTCGGTCGTGTCGAAGTCGGGTGTCTGACTGAGGATTGGAGCGGTCCGCAAGGTTCCGTCAAAGCGGTACGACCACGAGTGATACGGGCAACGGATCAAACGGGCATCGAACGCCTCCCCCGGTTCGGCCAGCGGATGACCACGGTGCCGGCACACGTTGGAGAACCCGTGCAGGGTTCCGTCGCTGGCTCTGGTGAGCAGGAAAGTTTCGGCCCCGTGGTCGATCGCCCTGATCTGTCCGGGCGCCAGAAGATCGTTGGTCCGCCCCAGGCAGACCCAAGACTGGGAGAAAATCTCTGACCACTCCCAGTCGAAAACGTCCTGGGATCGGTAAGCCGCGGCCGGCAACGTCCGGCTCTCCCCGAATGGGAGGAGGACGTTGTCGATGTCAGTTTTGGCGAGTGGCGCCGGACGGCCCACCGGTCCTCCCTCTGTGCACGTTTCACTCTAACCTAGTAAACTGAACGGCGGTTCAATAAAGGAGAACCCCATGGTGGCCCTGGGCCACAAGACCGAGGTGGCGGCCCTCGATCGCATTATCGCCGCCGAGCAGGACCGGTTCCGGAGCCGGATGAAGAAGTCCGGTGAGTACACCGAAAGGGCAGGGGCAACACTGGCGGGAGGGGTCACCTCAAGCTGGCAGGTCTCCGATCCGCATGCCATCTGGGTAGACCACGGACGAGGATCCCGGGTCGTGGACGTCGACGGCAACGAGTACGTCGATTTCCATGGTGGGTACGGAGCCATGTTGGCCGGTCATGCCCATCCAGCCATCGTCAGGGCACTTACCGCCCGCATCGGCAAGGGCACCCACTTCGCCCAACCGGTCGCCGACGCGATGGTCGTGTCCGAACACCTCTCGCAGAGATACGGCCAGCCGCTCTGGCGTTTTGGCAACAGTGGCACCGAGGCGACCATGGACGCCGTCCATCTCATGCGGGCCGTCACCGGCCAGGACATAATCGTCAAGTTCGAGGGGGCCTATCACGGTCATCACGACTCGGTCCAGGTCTCTACCTGGGACGAGGACGACCTCGGCTCGGTTCGCCGACCGCGCAGCGTCGCCTCCTCACCGGGCATCCCCCAGGCGATCGTCGAGTTGACCAAGGTGGCGCCCTTCAACGATCTGGAGGCTGTGGAGGAGATCTTCCACGAGTACCGCGGCAAGATCGCCGGTGTGATCGTTGAACCGGTGCTGATGAACTGCGGGATCGTTCCGCCCCTGCCCGGTTTCCTCCAGGGTCTTCGCCAGGTCACCCGGGACCACGGTGCCCTTCTCACCTTCGACGAGGTCAAGACCGGTCTCACCATTGGCCGCGGTGGCGCTACTCGAATGTACGGGGTGACCCCCGACATCGTCTGCCTGGCCAAGGCTCTGGGAGGAGGTCTCCCAGTGTCTGCAATTGGCGGAAGCCTCGAAGTGATGGGCGCCATCGTCGACGGCACCTACGACCAGGTGGGCACCTTCAACGGCAACCCTCTGGGAATGGCCGCAGCCCGCGCGATGCTCACCGAGATCATGGTGCCGGCCACCTATGAACATCTTGAGCGGATCGAGAAGCGATTGGGCGATGGCGCCCGGCGAATCGTCGAGGAATACGAACTCCCCGCCTATGTGGTCGACCTTGGTGCCAAGGGTTCGGTGACCTACTCGCTGGAGCCGATCGTCAATTACCGGCAATTCATCGAGATCGACGGTCGCTACTCCCTGGCTTCCTGGCTAACCCAGTTCAACCGCGGTGTGTTCCTGCCCCCATGGACCAAAGGCGAGCAGTGGCTCGTGTCAGTCCAGCACAACGACTCAGACGTCGATCGTTATCTGGACACCTTGGAACTGTTCGCCAGAACGCTGCGGGGGCTCGACAGGTAGTCTCACGCCCCGATGGCCGGCGGGGACGTTCAACTAATCGAACTCCACAAGAAGTTCGGCGACGCGGTCGCCGTCGATCATCTCGATCTGTACGTCAAGCCTGGCGAATTTTTCTCGCTCCTCGGACCGTCGGGCTGCGGCAAGACCAGCACCCTGCGGATGATCGCCGGGTTTGAACGCCCGACCTCAGGGCGGGTGCTGATCGACGGAGACAACATGGCCGACACGCCTCCCCACCTGCGACCGGTCAACACCGTCTTTCAGAACTATGCCCTTTTTCCGCATCTCAACGTTGGCGACAACGTGGCCTTCGGGTTGCGTTACAAGTCCGTCGGCAAGCAGGAGATGGCAGCCAAGGTCGGTCGCGCGCTCGAAATGGTGCGTCTCGCCGGTTTCGAGAAGCGCCGCCCCACCCAGCTTTCCGGTGGCCAGCAGCAGCGAGTGGCCCTGGCCCGATCCCTTGTGCTCAGCCCGTCAGTCCTACTCCTCGACGAGCCCCTCGGGGCCCTCGACGCCAAACTGCGCAAAGCCCTCCAGATCGAGTTGAAGACGCTGCAAGAAGACATCGGGATCACCTTCATCTACGTGACCCATGACCAGGAGGAGGCTCTAACAATGTCGGACCGGCTAGCGGTGATGTCCCAGGGCCGGATCGAGCAGATAGGGACTCCGGCGGACGTTTACGAACAACCCGCCAATGCCTACGTCGCCGACTTCCTCGGACTGTCGAACATCATCCAGGGGATCGCCGGCGGACCGGACCCGAACGGCTCCAACCGGGTGGCGGTGGGAGGCCGATACTTCACCGCCGACCACGGCGCGGTTGGGGCAATCGGGCCTGTCAACCTGTGTATTCGACCTGAGAGAGTTGTACTGGGTTTCGAAGGCAACAATTCGCTTCCGGGTGTAGTGAGCCGGGTGGTCTATACGGGTTCGGTGCTCCAGGTTCTGGTCGAGGTAGAAGGGATCGGTGAGATCCAGGCGGTCGTGGCCAACAACGGCGACCGCACACCGCAGAAGGGCGAGCGGATCTCGATCGGTCTTCCCGCCGATTCACTGCGGGTCCTCAAGAAGCCTGTTTAGAAATCGAAGCGAGTCAGCGCCCTCACCGCCGACTCACCCTTGGTGCCCTCCCTGCGGGCGTAGGCCTTCATGACCAGACCGGCGACGGTGACGGCGAGCATCGTGATCACGAGCATCAGAGTCGCCAGCGCGTTCAACGACGGTGGTGGAGCCAACCGGGCTCCTGAGTAGAGCCTCACCGGGATCGTGACGGTGTCCGCCGCGGCCACCAGGAACTGGCTGATGACAAAGTCGTCGATCGAGACAGCGAACACGATGGCAAGTGAGGCGAAGATCGCCGGTGCGAGCAAGGGCAACAAGACCCGGCGAAGAGCCTGGGCCGGTGAGGCTCCCAGATCCTGAGCCGCCTCCTCATAGTCCCTTCCGATGGCGAACAGCCTTCCCCGCACGATGATGACCACGAACGAAAGCGAAAACGTTACGTGCCCGAGGAACTGCGCGAAGGTCCCAAACGACACGAAGTCGTAAAGGTTCGAAAACACCATGAAGAGGGCCACCCCCATGACGATCTCCGGAGTGACCAGCGGCACCAACATCAAAAACCCCGCGGCCCGGGCACCGCGACCCCGCCAGCGGGCAAGCCCGAGTGCGAGCGCCACTCCCAAAGGCGTGGCTACCAGCATCGTCAAAAGCGCCAACCGCACGCTTTGGAACAGCGCCAGCCGCAGCGAGTCGTCCCGCGCCACCGAGGCGGCATCGGTCAGATACCAGCGAAGAGAGAAACCCTGCCAGACCGTGCGGGAGCGGCCAGCGTTAAACGAGAATTGAATCGCCACCAGAACCGGCACAATCGACCACAGCACATATCCGATGGTGACCAGGCGAAGCAGCCTGGGTCGGCCCCATGGATTCGCAAGGACCCTGCGCACGGTCATTCCCGCGCCTCTTCGGTCACCCGGGCGATGTTGAACAGGTAATAGAGCATCAGTAGAGCCACGCTCGCCATCAGGATCAGGGTGAGGGCGGCACCGTGCCGACCCTGACTGGTGGTCTGGTTCACGAGCAGGTCGATCTGGTTGCCGATCAACTGGGTTCGCGGGGATCCGGACAGCAGGTTGGGCGTGTAATAGTCGCCGAACATCGGAAGCATGATGATCACGAGCCCGGCCAGCACGCCTTGCTTGGAGAGTGGCAGCGTTACCCGGAAGAAGGCTGCCCGGGTGTTGGCCCCGAGATCTCGCGCCGCCTCCAGCACCTGCCCATCAATGCGGTCAAGAGCGGCGTAAAGGGGAAGGATGAAGAAGGGCAAATAGCCATAGACCAGACCGAGGATGACGGTCAAGGGTCTGCCACCCAACCAGTCCTGTGGTGCGAACCCGATCGCAGTGATGGCCGTGTTGACGAAGCCGTCATTGCTAAGGAGGTTGACCCAGGCCAGCATTCGCATGAGGTAGTTGATCCAGAACGGAGCCAGGATTAAGAGCAGGAACAGGCCTTTTCGCCGTCCTGCTCTGCGAGACACAAAGTAGGCCACGGGATATCCGATGAGGACGCTCAGCGCGCAGGCTGCCAAGACGTAAAGCAACGTACGGATGGCGATGACACCGAGTTGGCCCCCAAAGAGACCCGACCACACCTCCCCGAAGGGAGCCCCATCCCAGCGCAACGGATTCCATTCGGGTACGGGTCGCACCAGGACCGGATGCAGCCGACCCATGGCAATAGCCAGGATCGCGTAGAAGGGAACAACGAAGAGGAGCACCAGCCAGACCAGGCCTGGCGCGGCCATGGCCTTCCAAACCCAATCCTTCACCCCGACAGCGTTAGTTTCCGATGCCTGGAGGTTGGTAGGCACCCGCCGACCTCATCCCCCGGCTTTGGCCCGCGACCAGTTCTCCGCCCATAGTGATTCGGTCTCCGGGGTCAGCTGGGTCGGAACCACCGCCCGGGGGCGGGCGAAATCGCTGCTGGTAACCGCAACGGCGGCCAGATTCTCGGGAATCCATTCGTCAGTCACGAGAACGGCTGGATCGAGGCCGACCTGGGGCGGCTGGTAGCCCAGCCACGCGAAGTTCTCGAGCGAGTTGGCTTCATCCAACATGAAGTTGATGAAGTTGTGAGCCAACACCGGACTGGGAGCTCCCTTCACCACCGCCATGGTGTCGTTGGCGATCAAACCATTGGCGGTAGACCCTTCAGCCGCGGCGGGCCACGAATAGCCCAGCACGCCGTTGACATCAGCTTCTTCGGGGAAGTAGTACTGGGCGTTGACCATGTCCCCCGACCAGGCCAGGCTGAGGGCGTAACGGCCCTCCGGAATTCCCTGATACGCGCCGTCGATTCTGTAGGCGATGTTCATCAGATCCACCAACTCAATCAGCGAGTCGGCGGCCGCCGCTACCTGCGCAGAAGTCGCGTCGCGGGGTTCAGAGATCCCATTTCGGAACATGGCCATTTGCATGGTTTCCCGAAAGTCGTCGTAGAGGACCGTCTTACCGCTGTACTTGGGGTTCCAGAAAACGTCCCAGGGGTTCGCCAACCCTTCCACGTCGGCGGGGTCGAACAAGTCCGTGCGCCATCCGATCCCGGTTTGGTAAACGACATAGGGAACGCTGTAGCGGGAATCGACGTCGTAGAACGGGCTCAACAGCTCGGGCCAGACAAACTGATGATGGTTGGGCAGGTAATCGTGGTTGAGCGGCTGGATCAGCTTGCCGGCCACGGCCTTGCCGATCGATTCCCCCGCCGGAAACCAGACGTCGTATTGCACCTCCCCGGACAGAAGCTTGCCGAAAGCCTCCTCTTCGTTGTAGAAGATCGTGACCTCGATGGGGACGCCCAACGCCTCCTCGGCCATGGGTATGACCTCGGGGTTGATGTAATCGGCCCAGTTGTAGATACGGAGGGGACCTGCTTCGGGGGCCAATCCCGACTCGATGGCGGGAATGTCGTCGAACAACGGCTGGGTGGCAGGGCTGGCAGGGGTTCCGATGACGATTTCGATGTCATCGACAGCGCCCCCGCCGCACGCGGCCAGCCAGGACGAAAACGCGGTTAGGGACAGCCCTGCTGCTGTCGATCGCTGAAGAAAGTCGCGGCGTGTGTAGAGACCTTTCCTCCCTCGCCGGTTCCAGTGCTCTCGGGGGTGATAGACCACGCGGGTTCCTCCCATCAGGGGTGAGGCGACAGCCTCACTGAACGGCCAATCAGGGCACCATAACATCGTCAGGTAGACCGAACCCGAGTTCAGCGGCGGCAGATTGAAGACATAGCCTGCGCATCCGGTCGTGACCGACATCGGGGTCGTTCAGCACGACCTGCACTGCCAGACCGTCGATCAATCCGGACAACCTGACGGCAAAGTCGCCGGCGTCAACCGCCGTCGAAAACTCACCGCTTCGTTGACCGTCGACGACAATCTCGGCGATGGAGGCTCGCCATTCGTGATCCATCCGCTGGCGCGCCTTGGCTAGTTCCGGGTCCTGGCGAGCCCGGGCCCACATTTCCAGCCAGAGGGCGTATTCGTCGTCGATTGCGGCCTTCCGCACCGATGCGGTGGGACAACTCGACTCGATGATGAACACCAACCTGGCTCGAGCGGTGTCGAGGTCGGCGCTCCGCCTGGACACCTCGGCAAAGAACTGACGGTCCTGGTGAGCAAGGGCTTCGCCCAGCAACCGGTCCTTGGATGGGAAGTAATAGAGGATCAAGCCGGGACTGACTCCCAGCACCTCGGCGATGTCGGCGACCCTCGTCTCGCAGATGCCGCGGGTGGCGATAACTTGTCCCGCCGCTTCCAGAATCTGCTGGCGGCGCAGGTCGGTCAACTTCTGACGAGGGCTCACCCTTCACCTCCTTCCGGAGAGGTAGATTCGCCTGACCCGCCAGGTAGTGCAACTGACCTCCACTGATGACGTGACCGTCCATTCTCTTTCGGCCCTGCTCGAGGCTCGGTCTGTAGCAGTCGTCGGCGCCAGTGACAGGCAGGGAACTGTGGGGCGCCAGGTTGTGTCCCAACTCCAAGCCGGGGGCTTTGCGGGCCGCATTTACCCGATAACGCCGACACATCGCGAAGTTGGCGGTTTGACGACCGTTCCGTCGGTGTCTGATATCGGTCAACCGGTCGACTTGTCCGTTTTAGCTGTGGCGGACCATCGGCTGGAAGCATTGCTCGGAGCTGCGCTTGAGGCAGGGTCCCGATCGGTAGTGATCTTCTCACCAGCTGTGGGTGTGGCCTCCACCGGCCTCCCGCTGCGCGAGCGCCTTGCCGAGATGGCCCGCAAAGCGGCGGTGCCCCTCTGTGGGCCCAACGGAATGGGGTTTGTCAACCTGGATCATCGCCTCAGGGTTTGTGGCTTTTTCCAACCCTCGGACCTGAAGGCGGGACCGATCACCTTTCTCAGCCACTCCGGTTCGTTGTTCTCGGCCATGCTCCACAACCGCCGGCCCCTCTGCTTCAACCTGGTCGTGTCCAGCGGAGCGGAACTGGTGGTGACGATGGATCAGTACCTTGTCTATGCGGTGGAACAACCGACCACCCGGGTCATCGGACTCTTCCTGGAGACCGTTCGCCACCCCGCCGCGATGGCCGCCGCCCTTACCTTGGCCCGAACCCGTGACATCCCGGTGGTCGCCCTCAAAGCAGGTCGGAGCCCCAGGGGAAGAGAGGCGGCCGCCACCCACTCGGGAGCGCTGGCCGGTGAAGACGCCGTCTACAGCGCCTACTTCGAATCCCATGGGGTGCACAAGGTGGACTCCATGGCAGAGATGATGGACACCCTCGAGGTCTTCGCTTCGGCCCGCCGGGCTCGCGGAGGGGGTCTTGGTTCGGTCCATGACTCCGGAGGTGAACGGACGCTGCTGCTCGATCATGCCGAGACGAACGGAGTACCGATCGCATCCATTTCGAAGGCGACCAGAGAGCGCCTGACCGAGATCCTCGACCCCGGCCTCGAACCAGACAACCCGGTGGATGCCTGGGGCACGGGTCATGACTCGCACGAGGTATTCGGCTCGAGCCTTCGTGCCCTGGCCAAAGACCCTGCGGTCGGACTTCTCGCCTTGGCCGTCGACCTGACCGCCGAGGAGTCGCCTGACGCTGGATACGTAGGGCTCCTGACCGAGATCCAACAGGAGAGCGGGATCCCGGTAGTGGTCCTGTCCAACCTTGTCGACGGGATCGACCCGGATCAGGCTCAGAGGCTTCGCCAACAGGGCATACCTGTGTTGCAAGGTACCGAAACCGGACTGAAAGCCATAGGCCACGCCCTCCAGCGCGCCAATCGCCCTCCGAATTCAAAGGCCGCCCCGTCAGCCTTCACACCTCTACCCGATAGATGGCGCCAAAGACTTCTCCGACCTGGACCTCTTTTTGAGCAGGAAGCCCTAGCCCTGGTCGGCGACTACGGCATCCCGGTGGTGGAGTCGATTGCAGCTGCCTCGATCGAGGAAACGATGGCGGCCTTCGAGAGGGTCGCAGGACCGGTCGTTGTGAAGACGGCGGCAAGCCTCCATCACAAGGCCGACGTCGACGGAGTTCGGTTGGGTCTGAAGAACGCTCTCGAGGTGGCCGAGGCGTACCACGACCTGGCAGAACGGCTCGGTCCTCACGTCGTCGTGCAGCCGATGATCGCGAATGGAGTCGAACTGGCCATGGGCATCGTCTTTGACCGAGAGTTCGGACCTCTGGTGATGGTTGCTGCCGGGGGCCGGCTGGTTGAGGTCCTCGAAGATCGCGTGCTGGCCCTTGCTCCGATCGACGCTACCGACGCTGATCGCATGCTCGACAAATTGCGAATGGCCAGGGTCCTGCAAGGTGTGCGTGGATCACCACCTGTTAACCGGGGTGCGGTGATCGACGCGCTGGTCCGGTTATCGGTCCTCGCCACCGCCCTCGGTGATCTCGTTGCCGCAGTCGACGTGAACCCGTTGATTGCCGGACCATGGGGGGTGGTGGCGGTCGACGCCTTGATCATCCCGTCCATTCACTCCTCGTAACGGTTTCGGGACGGGCGCGGACCATGATGTCAGGGTGTCGGACGTGGACAGCCAGCCGGACCCTGCGAGGTTCGCCCTAAACCCCGTGTTGGGCAGGGTACTTGTGGCCGTCATGCTGGCAGGGGTGATCATTGTCAGCGTTGGGGTGGAGCCTTCGGAGGCCGCCGTTACAGGCGTCATCGTCGTGTTCGGCGCCATGGGCCTCATCCTGGCCGAACGGCGCCCGAGCAACCCGATCGGCTGGATATTTCTCGCCGCAGCCACGCTGTGGGCGATTGGGGGGGTTGGGAACTGGTACGCATCGAATGGCGCCGAGCGCGGATGGCCGTTAGCGCATCTCGGCTCGATCCTCTTCACGGTGACCTTCTTCCCTGGTCTCGCCCTCTCGATTATGCCGCTTCTGGCTCTCTTCCCGTCCGGGCGTCTCCTCTCGAGCCGGTGGCGGTGGATGCTGTGGTCGGCCGCTGCCTTCGGGGTGATCGCGGCCGTCGGCAATTCGCTCATCGAGATTGACGACGGCTCGAAACTCGGAGAGGCCCTCATCGGGATTTCGGTCTTTCCTCTGCTGGCCGGTCTCGGTGGCGGCATCGCCTCCCTGGTCATCCGATATCGGACCGGCTCGACGGTGGTGCGCCAACAGTTGAAGTGGTTCCTCGCTGCGGCCGTCGTGCTTCCCGTCGCCCTGCTTGTGGGTGAGGTCTTCCCGGACCATCCCTATATCCAGAGCTTCGCCGGAGCGGCGGGGTTGCTCATGCTTCCGGTGGCGGTAGCCATCGCCGTCCTCCGGTATCGCCTCTACGAGATCGACCGCATTGTCTCGCGGACCGTCACCTACGGACTCCTCACGGCACTACTGGCCGGTGTGTACTTCGGACTCGTCTTCCTCCTGGGCGAGTTGCTCCCCTTCGAGGGCCAGTTGCCGGTGGCAGCCTCGACCCTGGCGGTGGCGGCGCTGTTCAGCCAGCTTCGACGCCGGGTCCAGGGTGTGTTCGATCGGCGGTTCAACCGCTCCCACTACGACGCCGTCCGCACCATCGAGGCGTTCTCGTCCCGGCTGCGCGCCGACATCGACGAAACCGATCTGAGCCGGGAGTTGGTGGAGGTCACGATGCGGACCGTGCAACCGGCTTCTGTCGGGGTCTGGACGCGATTGTGAGCGGAGGGAGCTCAGGCCACAGGCAGCGGCCGGACGATCGCAGCCAACACTCCGTATGCCCGTTCCCCCGCCCCCTTCTCGTCCTCATCGAGAAGGTTGGACATCACCTTCAGGGTCCACTCCATGAGCGGGCGGTTGTGGATACCGATGTGAGCCAGGCTGCGCATCACCGATGGATTGGCGATCAGCTTCACGAACACTCGGGCCATCTTGTAATAGAGGCCGAACTCCTCATCCAACCGTTGCAGGTATCCAGTCAGACGGAAGGGATCGCCCGTGCCGATAGCCTCCGATACCGCCGTCGCCGCCATGTGCCCGGTTTCGTATCCGTAAGAAATACCTTCCCCATTCCAGGGATTGATGGCCCCGGCCGCGTCTCCAACCGTGATCCAGTTGGGGCCCACCAGAGGCGACTTGGAGAAGCTCATCGTCAACTTTCCCCCCACGGGCTGGGAAAGCTTCGACTCGTCGCTGAGTTCCCAATAGCGGGGAGCGACCCGCACGTAATCCTCCATCATCCTGGTCGTATTGACGTGTTTCCAACGCTGCGACGTCGACAACAGCCCTACCCCGACATTGACTGTGCCATCCCCCAGCGGGAACACCCAGCCATACCCGGGCATCGTGGCTCCACTCGCATCTCGAAGATCGAGCTGGCTCTCCAAGAAGGGATCGGCTGATCGAGGCGACTGGTAGTAACCACGCGCAGCCAGTCCCATTGGATAGTCCCGGCGACGGACGTTGCCGAGCTCGCGCCCAAAGCGATTGAGCGACCCATCGGCAATGACAACGTATTCGGGGTCGATACGCTCCGTCTCACCATCATGGGTCAGGTCGACGGCAGCTAGTTGTCCGCCCTCGAGTACCGGAGTGGCTTCGGTCTTCTCAAGAATCTCGACCCCCTGTTTGCGAGCCAAATCGGCGACCTGGCTGTCGAGGTCGCGCCGGCGGATCACTCCGCCCCAATCGGGGTAACGGGAGTGATCGGGCCAATTCATCTCTACGAACAACTCGTTGCCTGCGTAGGCACGGAGCCCGGTGATCCGATGGAACTCGGGGGCCGCAAAGTCAAAGCCCATCTCGTTGAGCCAGAAGATGGCCCGGGGGGTCAACCCGTCGCCACAGGTCTTGTCGCGCGGGAACTCCTTTTTCTCTACCAGCGTGACCGGGTGACCCTTTTGCGCCAGCCAGTAAGCGGCCGCGGAGCCGGCGGGACCGCCACCCACAACGAGGACCGGGCGATCTGACATCAACCGTCACGTTACCGGTGGCGGAGGGGCACCAGGAACCGGCCACAATGACACCGATGCGCCCAATTCCGCGCGCCACCGTCACCCGGCTGGCCCACTACCTCCAGGGTCTCGACCAACTCGAGGGCCTCACGGTTTCCTCCCACGCCATTGCCGAAGTCGTCGGGGTGGGTGCTGCCCAGGTTCGCCGGGACCTTTCCTACCTAGGTCATCAGGGAGTCCGGGGGGTGGGATATGACGCCGAGCACCTTCGGAGCGCGATCATGCGCGAACTTGGCCTGGTGGGAACTGTGGGGGTGGCGATTGTCGGCGCCGGAAATCTCGGGCAGGCATTGGCCGGCTATGCCGGGTTCTTCGAGCGAGGGTTCACCGTCTTCACCCTGTACGACGTCGACCCGTCCAAGGTTGGACAGCAGGTAGGCGGACTACCGATCCGCCACCTCGACGACATGGAGGCGGACGCAAGCACAGGCAAGTTCGCCATAGCCATCATCGCCACTCCGGCTGAGGCCGCCCCCGAGGTCTTGGCCAGGCTGGGACAGGCAGGTATCCGCTCCGTGCTCAACTTCGCCCCGGCGGTTCTCCGACCACCGGAGTCAGTCGAGGTGCGGAACGTCGATCTATCTACCGAACTTCAGATCCTCAGTTTCTACCGCAAACATGGTCGCTGAGGATCAGCCGGCGGTGCCTTCCTGAAGGTCCTCGTACTGCTTGAGGGCCACCAGGAACCCGACGAAAAGGGCCGCCGACACCACCAGGTAGGTGAAGGGGATGATCCGGATTTCAAAGGCGTTGAGACCCTCGATGTCGGCGGGTCGGGGCCCGCGGGGCGCATAGATCACAAACAGCATGCTGGAGAT
>CAYYRT010000230.1:0-1799 GCA_964474055.1 uncultured Acidimicrobiaceae bacterium
GGTTTGATGAGTTTCGGAATCTCACCGCACAGACCGTTTCGGAAGGTTTAGGCATGTCATGGCTGGAGATATGGGACATGCAGGCGGAGCAAATGGGCGACAACCGAGACGGTGTGACCGTGTTCGTTCCGGCCAACGCAGCTTTCGAGCGACTCGATCCAGGTCTGGCTTCTGTTCTAAGAGAAGGGGTGCTGGACAATGAGCTTCGGTACACGCTGCTGGGGCACCACTATGTGCATCGTCTCTACCCTTCATCGGAATGGGAATCGGGCCCACAGCGGACCTGGCGAGGTGGTGGAAACGTCGAGTTGACACTGGACCCTCCCACCTGGGGCGGATGCCCAATAATTCAGACCGACATCAGAGTCAATAACGGCTACATGCATGTTCTGGACGGCATCGTCATACCTGACGAGATTCAACAAGCAGCTGCCGGCTGACCCAGCACCACACCGGCTAAGCACGCCCAGGGGTTCTTCCTAGCACCTAGCGCAGACCACCTGATATGGGCGCCTGACGCACTTCGTGGCCAAGAGGCCAGATCGGCACATCCTGCGCTGCCAGATTCGTGGAACCCTAAGAGCCTCGGCGGTGTACTTCTTCCAAGATCGGCCACTCGGCTGGGTTGAACCGTTTGTCTCCAGCTACAAAGGTGAAAGGGGCTGGAATGAAGCGTCGGCTCGCACCTGTATTACTGGGCCTTTGCCTCCTTGCGATCTCTCTGCCCGCTCTGGCCAAGATCCCACCGTTCGCAATTGATGTTGAGCCAGACACGCCATTAGTCGGTGAGCCGGTGACGGTGACGGTCGAGTTGACTCAGTCGGTCCCGGTTGAGGAGCTTGAAGGTCTGATCGCTTTCTTCCGAGCTGAGGATGCTGAGTCACGGGTACGAGGAACCTCGGTACTTCTGAACCGGGTTGGGGAGACGACCTATCAGGCTGTGGTTGTGCTGCCAGAACCCGGCGAGTGGAGAATTGTCAGCTTCCCGGACAGGACCGGCTGGCCAACCGATGAAGTTCCGGACGGCTATCCCGACCAGATCCCGATTCAGGTTGCCGCAGGCGGTCAGGCGGAAACCTCAGCATTGGTCGTCGGGTTCGGGTTACTGCTCGGAGCAGCTGCGCTCATCGGTTGGAAAACAATCCGCTCCCAAAACGAAGCCCTCATAGCAGCCGCGTCCGATATCACCTGATAGCGGCCCATAAGGCACCGGCGAATGCACGGGATCCTCACAACTGCGTGCGAGCTGGGTCAGAGCACGGCTTACTTTTAGTGACGGCTCGATAAAGGGCTAGCGCCCCTGCTGGTCGTTACGAAGAGGCAGCAGTCAAGTCTTCGGCCGAAACGAAACCATTGGGAGCGACGCCAAGAGATCCACAGGATCCGAATCGGAGTGTTTTGGAACCGCCGCACCGATCGCCGGTAGCACTCTGGGCACCAGCTTCACCTCCCAAGGATGGCGACGGGAAAACTCGATGGCCGCTTCTCTCGTCTCCTCAGCAGTGAGAAAACGCTGCTCGGGGACGTAGTCCATCCGGCCCGTTCGAACTCTGAGGGCAGGTTGGATCCGGAGATTGCGATACCAGTCGGCTCGGGTGCCGTAGGCGGAAACCACCACGCTCTCCTTGTTCCCAGGATCGAAAAGGAGCACCTCGAGTACCGTTTCCCGAAGCTGTCCGGTCTTTCGTCCCCGGTGGGTCACAGCGACGATGCGCTTGCCCAACATCCAGCCGAGACCGATCCGGTACAGCACCGCCGGAGCGTCGAAAACGACCTTTAGGAGCCGAGAAGGACGACCC
>CAYYRT010000231.1:0-29942 GCA_964474055.1 uncultured Acidimicrobiaceae bacterium
TCGAAGCCGGTTGCGGATTGGACCGAGGTCGAGATTGGCCGGATCGTCGCGCCAGGGGAGACCAGCGAGAGTGGCTACCTCTCTTGTGGCCGACCGGTCAATGGCCAGTAATGGTCTGGCTATCGGCGGGCGCCGGGCCGGGATTCCCGCCAGCCCTTCGAGCCCGGCACCTCGCAGAAGATGGCCAAGCACGGTCTCGGCTTGATCATCGGCGGTATGCCCGGTCAGCAGCCACTGCCCTGACCCGAGGGCGCCGATCAGCGCCCCATACCTCACATCGCGTGCCCTTCCCTCCGACCACGGCGATACCTCGACCCTCATCACATCGATCGACAGATCGAGTTTCCCTGCGATCAGTCTCGCCGACTCCTCCATCGCGTCCGATGCGGGCAAACCGTGGTGAACATGGAGAGCCCGGGTTGGTCCAACCGAGCCTGCCAGCAACGCGCAGCAGGCCGAGTCGGCTCCTCCGGACAGCGCGACCGCCAGGGAACCTGACGGAAAGTCGGCAAGCTCACGGAGCGAGTCCGTGAGTTGATTCAGGCGACGCGTTGCAACCACAAGGTGGGTTGTTCGATCTCCGGGAGAGTTGGCAGCCACTCCGGCCCGAGCCAGGCCCGATCGAGGGCGGTCCATCCGGCCTCGCGTTCGACGGCCTGGATGAATCGCTCCCCCATTTCGTACTGGCGCATCTTCATCTCCAGACCGGTCAATCGGAAGAACACCTGGGTGCGGGGATCGGCGCGGCGGGCTTTAAGAATCGAGGACATGCGCGACTGGGTACGCAGCACTCGCTCCCCCAGCCGATCCATGACTACGTGACCGTGGCCCTCGAGGAGCGACATCAGTGCCTGCACCTGGTCAAGGGAGCGTCTCTGTTCAGGTGATGCGAGCAGGCCAAGGATGCCGGTTTCGTCCACGAGGGGCCGGCCCTGCCTGCTCGCCTGTATGGCCTCGGCGACCAACCTCGCCAGCAGACCGGGTGAAGGTGCCGCCGCCTCGACCAGACCCGTCACCAAAGAGAGGAAATAGCCGCGCAGCCAGGGGACACCAACGAACTGGGCCCGATGGGTCGCCTCATGGAGTGCGATCCATAGACGGAACTCACCGGGTCGAAACTGGTGTTGACGCTCGAGGGCGAGAACATTGGCACCGACGAGGGCGACGACGTCACCGTGGTCTCCGCTGGGCAGCACGAGTTCGTATTGACCGAGCACCCGCCGGGCCAGAAATCCGAGAATGGCCCCGGTCTCCAGAGCCACCAGCTTGCGGGCGAGGGCGGCGGGGCCGCTGGCACCGCCCTTGCTCTCCAAACCCTGGGCGAGCTTGGCCTCCAGGGGGCCGAGCAAGTGGGAAAACGTGGCAAGGTTTCGCTCGGCCCACTGCCGTCGGCTGACGACGAGGACCTCGGGAAGCCCCGGCGTTGCAAGACCCGTTTCCTCCGCCACCAGCGAGACCGCTTCATGCACGATCGCGGGCAACGACTCTCGCAACCTGATGCCGTGATAGGTTTCGGCCAGGGGATAGGTCCCTGCCACCCGGGCCGCCACCGGTCCTGCCAGCGGCCAGACGTTGGCCTGCGGAGGAGCCTGGTTCACCGGACCACTCGATACCGTTTACGCACCACCATCACGAAATACTGGACGACGGTCACCACGACAACGGCGGCAGCCAGCAGGAGCAGGGTGGGGATGAAATATCGATAGGTCCAGTCGGCCTGCAATTCCTCGACCGGCTCGTCGATGACAGGTACGGCCGGATCGATCGGAACCCCGGTCGTCGTGGTTTCCCCGGCTGTGGTGGTAGTGGTGGCGCCAGCACTGGCGGCCGTGACAAACGACAGAAGGAACAGCACAAGAATCACGATCGGACGACGCATCATCGCCCTCCCACGGTAGCCGTCCCGAGCCTATGTTTCGTCGCTGATCGCCCGGCGAAGGCGCTCGAGAAACTCAGGCGGAAGGTCTTCACGGAGCCTGGTTTTGACCAGGAGCAAGAGCTTCTGCTCGAACACATATGCGGACTCACAACCCCCACAGGTACGCAAATGTCGGCGGATCTTCCACGACTCGAACCAGCTGATCTCTCGATCGAGGTAGCTGTAGACGTGTTCGAAACAATGGTCACACGGTCTACTCATCAGCTGCTTTTCCTCCGACCAGTCCTCTTTGGCGGGCAAAGTCCCACAACGCCCGCTCGAGGGCCTTTCTTCCCCGATGGAGCCTTGACATCACCGTTCCGATCGGAATTCCCAGAATCTCGGCGATCTCCTTGTAGCTGAAACCTTCCAGATCGGCCAGCAAAACCGGCAGACGGAAGTTCTCCGGCAACTCTTCGACGGCGCGCTTTATGTCCTCCTCCACCAGACCTTCGAGTAGCTGGTCTTCGGCCGAGCGGGTAGTGCCTCCCCCGCCGTCGTTGAGGCGTCGAAACAGATACATGTCTTGAAGCTCACCCAGGTCGACCTCCTGGGGGCGGCGGCCGTCGCGCCGGTAATTGTTGATGAAAGTGTTGGTGAGGATCCGGTAGAGCCAGGCCTTGAGGTTGGTGCCGGCTTGGAATGTGTGATAGGCCCGGAAGGCCTTTAGGTACGTTTCCTGCACGAGGTCTTCGGCATCGGAGGGGTTGCGCGTAAGACGCATGGCGGCGGCATAGAGCTGCTGCGCCAGCGGCATCGTGTCCTCTTGAAAGGTGGCCTGGTCTGCCATGTGGGAGAGACGGTAGAGACTGAGAGACAAAGAGACCAGGAGACCAGGAGACCAAGAGACCAAGGGACCAGGAGAGATTGGATCAGGTCTCCAAGTCTCTGAGTCTCTTGAGTCTCTCGGTCTCTTGAAGAGCCGGAGAGGGGAATCGAACCCCTGGCCTGCTCATTACGAGTGAGCTGCTCTACCGACTGAGCTACCCCGGCTGGAGGGTCCATGTTACGGCCCGTTGCCGGGCGCTTTCTAGGACTCGCTTCCCAGGAAGGTGAACAGAGACGCCAGCAACGGCAGCGGGCGCAGATTGCCGGCCAGGTCCACTACCGCGTCGAGCACCCTGCCTGCGTTCTCGACGGCCCGGCCCGGGGGGATCTGGGTGAGACTGGGGAGCGGGACATCGCGGTTTCGAATCGGTCCACCGAGCTGTAACGACGCCGCGTCGGCATACCAGGAGGCGAGTATTTCGAGGCCGCTAGCAAGGAGCGATTGCAGGGCACGCCTCTTGGCCCGATCTTTGCTCTCGGTTGTCGGTTGGTCCCCGGCGATGCCTATCGCCACCGGCTCCAGCAAGGCGAGGATCTCCTCGGCGAGCATGAACGCTTCGCCCGGTCGTCCGGTAACACGCTCGGGAACCGCCAGCCATGCTTTGCGCAGGTCCGCAACCTCCGGTCGGGTGGCCAGCGACAGTGCGAACCCGGGACGGCCCCCGGCCACCAGGGCTACCACCCGTGCCTCGGCCTGCTCGAGACCACGGTCCTCCAGGGCTGCGACCAGTTCATCCTCCAGCATTCGACCGAAGTGAACCCGGCGACACCGGCTCGCAACAGTGGGGGGAAAGTCATCCTCGGATTCGGCCACAAGGATGAAAACGGTCGAGGGGTTAGGTTCCTCCAGGGTCTTGAGGAGCGCATTGGCAGCCTGTTCGGTCATCATCTCCGCCTCGCCGATGAGGAAGACGCGTCGGTCGGATTCCACCGGAACGAGCGATGCCTGCGAGATCATGGACCGGGCCTGATCGACCCCCAGGCTGGCCCGGCCCTCGGGGACAACCATCACCAGGTCGGGGTGGTTGCCCGACCGAATGCGCCGACACGACCGACATGCCTCCTCGTGATCTCCGCTTTGCGGACAAAGGATCAGTCCCGCAAAAGCGCGGGCGACAAAGGCCTTCCCCACCCCATCAGGACCTACAAACAAATATGCGTGTCCAGGGGCGGAAGCCTCACGGCGGAGAAGGTCGGCCACCGCCGCGTGGCCCATGAGCCCCGCGAACGGATTGAACTCCTCAACAGCCGCTTCAACCACTTCGCCTCGCTTCGATCAAGTCGAAGATCGCGCGGGCGACTACTTCTGGTTCGTCCCCGATTTCGATCAACGTCACCCGCTGGGGCTCGGCCGCCGCCAAATCCCGATAAGCCTGGGCAACCGCCTGTTGGAAGGCGTTCCCCTGACGACCGATCCGGTCCGGGTCGGATTGGCGAGCCAATGCGGCCGCCGGGTCGATGATCAGTACTGCGACCAGATCGGGCACCACCCCCTCGAGAGCGGCTTCATTGATCAGGCGCACCGTACCCATGTCGAGAGATCGGCCTCCACCCTGATAAGCCAAAGACGAGTAGTAAGAACGATCCGACACCACCACCTCACCACGGTCAAGCGCAGGCCCGATCACCTCGACCGCCAATTGCGAACGCTGGGCAGCAAAAAGCAATGCCTCGGCCCAGGGGGTCATCTCCGAGGAGTGAAGCAGGAGCCGCCGGATTTCCTCGCCGAGAGACGTACCACCCGGTTCGCGAACCGCCACGACGGTGTCACCTCTCGCCTCGAGCATCTCGACCAGACGCGCGGCCACGGTGGTTTTCCCGGCACCGTCTCCACCTTCCAGCGCGATGTACATGCCGGTCATGATGGACCGGGGGGTGGGACAGAATCTTCTTCTTCCTCCTGGTGTCGGTGCGAGCGATCTCCCCGCATCCATGTGATCGCGTCGCCCGCGTCCCGCAACGTCGCCAGTTGCTCTTCGTCGAGCCGACTCGGCGAGAACTCGCGTCTCGTCGCCCAAAGCACCGCCGAGCCGGCCAGCACCACCACCAACCCACCCAATACGATCACCGCCCGGATCCCCTCGTTGAGCTCGCCGGCAAAAACCCCGTCGAGGGCGGCCGCTCCTACCCCGGCAAGACCGAACGAAATCAGTAGGGCCGTGCGGCCGAAGCTGAACATGGCAGCGAAGGTACGACCTCGAAGTGGGTCGGTGACCGACAGGTGGAGCTGGGTGAAACCGGTCACATAGGCGGTCCCGGTGCCGAGACCGGTCAAAAGGGTCCAACCGGCTGCCGTCAGAACGGTGTTCGAGAACCCCGTGAAGACGATGGCGATACCGGTGCAGAGCAGGCTCAAGGCAAACACCACCTGGCCGCGGGTGATGGCGCGACCCAGCACTGTCACCCCCAACATTCCCAGTCCTACACCCACCCCGAGGGCGGTGACGATCAAGCCATATCCCGAGTCCGTAGCCCGGAGGACCTGCTCCGCAAAAGGCTGGCCAATCACAAGCAGGGCTCCCCCGCCGAACAGCCCTGCGGCCATGCCGAGGATCATCCGGCGGATGGGGCCGCTCCTCGCCACGAAGCGAAATCCCTCCACCAGGTCACGCAGCGGTGCTCGAAAGTCGAGGGCCCCTTTGGCCCGGCGGGCCCGCGGCAGTTCAAGGCGGGGAATGGTTGTGGTCAATACGACCACCGCCGAAACCAGAAAGGTGAACGAGTCGAACACGAAGGCCGATGCAATGGAAGGACCGAAGCTGCCGAAGTCCGGCAGCCGGGAACCAAGTGCACTCAGACCGGCAAACAGGGCCGAGCCAATCGGGGCTGTGCCGTAATTGGACAACAACGACAACCCGTTGGCCGTGAGCAGGTGGCGGGAAGGAATCAGGGTGGGCACCAGCGCTTCCCGGGCAGGTTGGCGGATGATCGACAACAACTCCGTGAAGAATGTGACCACAAAGAGGATGCGAAAGCTGTTGACAAAAATCAGGGAAAGTGCCAGCACGGATCGGCCGACATCACAGACGATCATGGTCAGCTTGCGGTTCCACCGGTCGGCAATCACGCCGGCTACGACTCCGAGGAAGAGCCCGGGGAGGATTCGGGCGACCAGCGGCACCAGGATCCCGATTCCGGCGGCCGAGCCTCCACCGGCGATACGGGCAGCCAGGGCGAAGCTGGCGAAGAGAGCCACCCAATCACCCAGGCTGGAAATTGCCTGTGACCACCACAGACGGGCAAACGGCCCTCTGGTTATGAGATCCCGCCCACGAAGGTTTTTGAAGGTTTCCACAGTCCCCGCGACCACCCAGGAGTTGACAGCGGACGCTAGACGGTAGACAGTGAAAAGAGGCCCGGACCCATCCAACAGCCCATGATCCCCATATGAAACTCGTCATAGTGGAGTCGCCAGCCAAGGCCCGCACCATCTCGCGGTTCCTCGGTGATGAGGTGGTTGTCGAGGCTTCGTTGGGTCACATTCGCGATCTTCCTCGCTCGGCGGCCGAGGTTCCCGATGCCTACAAAGGGGAGGATTGGGCCCGGCTCGGAGTGAATGTTGCCAACAATTTCGAGCCGATCTACGTCGTGTCTAAGGAGCGGAGAGAACAGGTACGGAAGCTGAAGGCTCTGCTCAAGGGCGCAGACGAGCTCTACCTGGCCACCGACGAAGACCGCGAGGGTGAGTCGATCGCCTGGCACCTGACCGAAGTCCTGAATCCCAAAGTAGCGGTCAAACGGATGGTGTTTCATGAGATCACCGAGTCCGCCATTCGCCAGGCTTTCGAGCAGCCCCGCGAGATCGATCGAAGACTGGTGGACGCCCAAGAGGCTCGCCGCATTCTCGACCGTCTATACGGGTACGAGGTGTCACCAGTGTTGTGGCGCCGGGTGCGACAGGGTCTCTCGGCCGGACGGGTGCAGAGTGTGGCGGTCAGGATCGTTGTCGAGAGAGAGCGCGAACGGATCAAATTCCGATCAGCCTCATACTGGGACATCGAAGGCGTGTTCGTCGGCGGAGACCCGTCGGCTTCGTTTCCCGCGGCCCTCGTTTCAGTGGATGGCCTGCCCGTAGCGACAGGGTCCGACTTCGACGAGGTCGGGAAACTGACGACAACCGGTGTCCTCGTGCTTGACGAGGAGCGCGCCACCGGTCTGGCGAGGGATCTGGAGCCGGCTTCCTTCGCGGTGCGCAAGGTCGAGTCCAAACCGTACCGGCGCAGCCCCTATCCCCCGTTCCGCACATCGACGCTGCAACAGGAGGCCAGTCGCAAACTTCGATATGCCGCCGCCCGGACCATGTCGGTTGCCCAGCGCCTCTACGAGGGCGGTTACATCACCTACATGCGCACCGACTCGACCGCTCTGTCGGAGTCGGCCCTGATCTCGGCTCGCAGCCAGATCGTCCAACTCTACGGGGAGGAGTTTGTCCCCAAACAGGCCCGTCACTACACCAACAAGGTGAAGAACGCCCAGGAAGCCCACGAGGCGATCCGCCCGGCCGGAGACCGTTTCCGGACTCCGGAACAGGTGGAGAAGGAGCTAGGCCAGGACGAGTTCCGCCTCTATGACCTCATATGGAAACGGACTCTTGCCTCCCAGATGGCCGATGCTGTCGGCGAATCGATGGCTGTGAGGTTGGGAGCCGCCATCGACGGAGGCACCGATGCCGAGTTCGCCGCCTCCGGACGCACCATTACCTTTCCGGGGTTTCTGCGGGTGTACGTCGAGGGAAGCGACGACCCCGAGGCGGCCCTCGACGACCAGGAAACCCGCTTGCCGCTTCTCAAGGTGGGTGACGGAGTGGAGGCCGAGTCGCTCGAGGCTACCGGGCACTCCACCAAGCCTCCGCCTCGTTTCACCGAAGCATCACTGGTGAGGCGAATGGAGGAGCTGGGCGTCGGACGGCCCTCAACCTACGCCTCCATTCTCAGCACGATCGAGGACCGCGGTTATGTGTGGAAGAAGGGTCAGGCGCTGATTCCCAGCTTTACCGCTTTCGCGGTGGTCAGCCTTCTCGAGGAGCACTTCCCGGCGCTGGTCGACTACGCCTTCACTGCCCGCATGGAAGACGACCTCGACCGCATCGCCGGCGGTGAAGAAAAGACCGTCCCGTGGTTGACGAGGTTCTACCTGGGCGACAAGGGGCTGGCGGCCCAGGTGGCCGAGAGGCTCGAGGAGATCGACGCCCGCCAGATCAACTCGATCGCTCTGGGTGCAGACTCATATGGACGCGACGTGGTGCTTCGGGTCGGCCGTTTCGGACCGTATCTGGAGCGAGGTGATGAAAAGGCGTCGGTTCCAGACAACATGCCACCCGACGAGCTCACTATCGAAAGGGCCATCGAACTGCTCAACGAGAAACCGAGTGGTGACAAGATCCTTGGCACCGACCCCGATAGCGGGCTGGTGGTCCTCGCCCGGACTGGCCGCTTCGGACCTTACGTGCAGCTCGGAGAACAGCAGGGCAAGGTAAAGCCCAAAACGGCCTCGCTGTTCAAGACCATGACCATTGACGATCTCTCGATGGACCAGGCCTTGCAACTGCTCACCCTGCCAAGGGTGGTCGGGATAGACCCGGACTCGACCCAGGAGATCGTGGCGCAGAATGGCAAATACGGGCCGTACCTCACCCGCGGCGAGGAACGAAGGTCGCTCGAGACGGAGGAACAGCTCTTCACAGTCACACTGGCGGACGCTCGCGCGTTGTTCCTCCAGCCCGCCCGCCGTCGCGGGCAGGCCGCAGCCGCAGCGGAGCCGGGACGCGAGGTGGGCCTCGACCCGGTTTCGGGGAAAATGGTCACCGTGCGCACGGGAAGATTCGGCCCATACGTGACTGACGGCGACGTCAACGCGTCGCTGCGAACAGCCGACTCTCCCGAGTCCATCACCGTCGAACGAGCGGCCGAACTCCTCCAGGCGCGACGTGACCGCCTCGCTTCCGGTGACGCTCCGAAGAAGAAACCCCGAAAGAAGAAGTGATGGACTTTGGCCCTCTCAACGGTGTGCGCACCGCCCTCGTGGTTGGGGCCGCGGTGTGTGCCCTGTTGGCGCTGGTGGCGGGTTACCCGATCGTGACACTCGTGCTGGCGGCCGGAATCGCCGCCCACGGTGGCCTGTGGTGGTGGCTCTGGAAACAGCGGCGCAACACTTAGAGGACGTTGGCGGCCATTTCCGCAAGCGGTGATCGCACCGATCGTTCCAGCGTCACGTGTCCGAAGAGGTGTGACCCTTTGAACTTCTCGATCAAGGCCGCCATTCCCCCGAAGGGCGAGATGTAGGGGTTGTCGATCTGGGTCAGGTCACCACAGAACACCACTTTGGAGTCACGGCCCATTCGGGTCAGGATCACCTTGAGGGTGGGCAGTTCGAGGTTCTGCGCTTCATCGATGATCACGACCTCACCGGTGATGGACCTGCCCCGCAGATAAGCCATGGCCGCCATCTCCAACTCATCTCGTGCGATCAATTCCTCGATGGTGCCGCGAGCGTCGGACGCATCGGAGAACAGGGCATAGAGGTTGTCATGGACGGCCGCCATCCACGGGGCCAGCTTCTCTGACAAGTCGCCTGGCAGGAATCCGACCTCCTGGCGACCTACCGCCACCAACGGTCGGTAGACGGTGACCTTGCGGTAGCGGCCCATTTCGAGGACTTGTTCCAAACCCGCCGCCAGAGCCAGAAACGTCTTGCCCGTGCCGGCCATCCCCATAAGCGACACTGCCGGAAGGTCGGGGTCCATGAGGAGATGCAAAGCCACCGTCTGGCGAAGGTTTTTCGGTTCGATCCCGAACACCCGGAGATGGTTGGGGACTCTTTCCACGACGGTTTGCGGCTCCGACTGGATTACCCGGGCTAGGGCAGATTGCGAGCCGTTGCGCAGCACCAGGAACTGGTTGACCAGGGCGGGTGTGGATTCGAGGACAATCTTGTTCTGGTCGTAGATCCGGTCGATCAACTCCGACTCGACCGCGATCTCAGCCACACCGGAATGGAACTCGTCGACCGGCACGGTGTCCCCGCGGTAGTCCTGGACCTCGAGACCCAGTTGGGCGCCCTTGATGCGGAGGGCGGCATCCTTGGTGACCAACACCGGCGGATCTCCCGAGTCGGCCAGGTTGAGACAACACGCCAGAAGGCGGTGATCGGGGGTGGATGGGTCGAGGACTGACGGGAGCCGGTCGGAAACCACCTTGTTCAGCTCGATCCGGATCGTCCCTCCACTCGGGAGGGGCACCGCTTCTCTCATGCCTTGTCCCGATGACGCGCCTAGCTCTTCCAGAAGCCTGATGGCAGCCCGGGCTCCGGCGCCCACCTCGTCGGGCCGGATCTTCTTGCGGTCGAGTTCCTCCACAACCACCAGAGGCAGAACGACCCGGTGCTCGTCGAAACGGACCGGGGCGTGGGGATCAGCGAGGAGGACGCAGGTGTCTAGGACAAAAGTCCGGACCACTCGAATGGGCTCCTTACAACGGGAACCCACAGCTTCACGCCCGCTCCCTCAAATTACAAGCATCGAATTCTGCTTCTGCAGAAGGGAGGCGTACTCCGGAGATGGCCACGGACGAAACGCGCGACGCAACTCGTTGAGCCCCACGGATTCGGCCAAGCGCGCGACCTTGCGCGGGTTGAGACGATGGACATGGACTTTCCTGGCTTTGAACGGAGTCCGATGAAGGATGATCGAAGTAGGGATTGCATACAGACCGCGAATCGGCTCAGCCGGGTACACGAGGAGCACCTTTCCGCCCGGTTTCACGACGCGGGCGATCTCGGCCATCGCCTCCTCCAGCGGAGGGATGTGTTCGATCGCATGGAAAGAAACCACCACGTCGAAGCTGGCGTCGGCAAACTCGAGAGCCGCCGCTGACATCGTTCGCACATTCAGATCTCCAGCCAGTTCTCTTGCATTCGGATTGAGATCGATCCCCCACGTTTCGAAGCCGCGGTCGGTAAGCGCCTTCACCAGGTGACCCCGTCCACATCCGACGTCGAGGATCTTTTGCCCGGGTTGGGGGTTGACCCAGCCCAGGACGATGTCGAGATTGCGGGGATTCCAGCGATTGACCAGGGCGTAGCGTCGGGAGTCGTACCGGGCAGTCACGGGCTCAATCTTTCCAGATGTCCGGTGACGGCAAAGTCGGCAACGACCATTCCTCGTTCTGTATAGATCAGATGGGTCACAGCGGTGTTGGCTGGAGTTTCCCAGGCATGAGCGCGCTCCCATCCCCCGCCGACAAGAGAACTGAGGAAAGCGCGAATGGCAGCACCGTGGGAGACAACGCCCGTTACCTGGCCGGGCTCGGGGGCAAGATCGTCGATGACGGCCCGAACCCTGGCAGCCAGTCCCGCCCAGGTTTCGCCCGTTTCGCCCCGGGCCAGATCCTCCCGGTCTCGAAAGATGCGTTCGAAAAGCTCGGGCCATCCCTGACGAATCTCGGTCAGGGTCAAACCCTCCCACATTCCAAAACTCAGCTCGGCCAGGGCGGGCGCCGGCTCCGGGCTGGGATGGAGATGGGAAGCTGTCTGCCAGGCTCGACCAAGAGGAGAGCTGACCACCCGGGCGAAGCCCGGATACGACGCCGCCAACGCGGCCGCCTGGGCCCGGCCAACTTCATCGAGGCCGAAATCGGAGTGACCTTGCCAGCGTCCTTCGACATTGGCAGAGGTCCGGCCGTGCCGTACCAACGCCACCACCGGACGATCGGCTTCAAGGGCTCTCTCGACGGCGTGCGGTCTCCGGCCGAGGTGGGCCGTATCGTTGAAGGAAACGAGGCGCGCCTGCCCAAACCTGCGCACGATCTTCGTGATCGAGGTGTTCTCGGGAAACCCGGCCAGGCGCCTCCCGCCCAATCGTCCGAACGCCTTCTCGATGACCACATCGATTACACCTCCGTGGGTGACCACCACCGCTCTCTGTCCTGGTGCCATTCGGGAGAACAATCGATCTATGGCTGCCTCGACCCGTTTGGTCAATTCATCGATGCTCTCGCCAACCTCGCCGAAGCGAAGATTCTCGCCCCTGTTGAGAGCCTGCAACTCAGCCAGGTCGATGGCCTGCAGGTCTCGCCAGGACTTGCCCTCCCAGTGCCCGAGATCGACCTCGATGAAGTCCTCGTCGATCTCGTAGGTTCCCAATGCGGCGGCGGTCTGCCGGGCGCGCAACAACGGGGAGCTGACCACGAGGTCGAAGTGAGTCTGCGCCACTCGCCGCCCCAGTGCCTCGATCTGTTCGAGTCCGCGGGTGGTGGCGCCACTGTCGGCCCTGCCTTGCCACAACCCGGCAGCGTTGGCTTCTGACTGAGCGTGTCGAATGAGCCAGATCTCGAGGTCGTCGCTCATCATCGATCAGCCGACCAAGGCCGAAGAAAAGACCAGCGCGACAATCGTCATGACCTTGGAAAGGACGCTCAAGGCAGGCCCGGTGGTGTCCTTGAACGGATCCCCGACACCGTCGCCTACCACGGCCGCATTGTGGGCAATGGACCCCTTGCCGCCGAAGGCGCCGGCTTCGATGAGCTTTTTGGCATTGTCCCAGGCGCCTCCTGAATTGGCCATGAACGCCGCGAGAAGGAAGCCGCCTATCAGAGAACCAATAAGGAAGGCGGCCAGTGCCTCCACGTCGGCGAACCCCAGGGCTAGCGGAGCCACTATCGCCAACGCCCCCGGCAAGAGCATTTCCCGGAGGGCCCCGGTTGTCGCGATGTCGACACAGGACCCATAGTCGGGCTCGGCTTGACCCCCCTCCCGGAGCCCCGGTATGTCCCGGAACTGCCGGCGCACCTCGTCGATCATGCGGGACGCGGCCCGCCCCACCGCGTTCAACGTGAGCGAGGTGAACAGAAACGGGACTGTGGCTCCCAGAAACAGCCCCCCGGCGGTGCGAGGTCGGGAGAGGTCGATCACGTCGAGCCCCACGGTCTGTATGTAGGCAATCAGCAACGCCAGCGCGCTGAGAGCGCCAGTGACAGTTGCAAAGCCCTTGGCAATCGCACCGGTTGTGTTCCCGAGGGCATCGAGAGTCTCGGTCGCGGCGCGCGCCTCGGCCGGCAATCCGGCCATCTCCGCTATGCCGGTCGCGTTGTCGGCGACCGAGCCATACGCGTCAAATGAGATGGCCATGCCCAAGGTCGCCAGAGCGCCGATGGCCGCCAGGCTGATGCCGTAGATGCCGCCGCCGGAGCCCAGGGCCCAATCGCCTCCTACGAGCGCAGCGACAATGCCGCCGGCCACCACCAGGACCGAGTAGACCACCGAGCGCATGCCTTCGGCCATACCGGCCAGGATCACGGTTGCGGCCCCGGTCTGGGACTGACGCGCGATCTCCTTTACGGTCCTGTAGTGGTCGGAGGTGAACCAGGCCGAGATCTGACCCACACCCAGGCCGATTACTAGTCCGGCGAACACCGCCAGGAAGAGTCCCTCCGACCGGGCTACTCCCTCCACTCCGTCAAACCACCACCTGGTCATACCGTAAATACCTACGGCAGCGAACCCGGCCGCATAGAGGGTCCCACGTCGCAGGGCGGGTACGAAGTTGTCGCCTTTGAATCGCACCAGGAACGTCGCTGCCAGGGAAGCCAACATTCCGACGGTGCCAACTCCTAACGGATACACCAAAGTCGCGGCGAGGAACGGCTCGTTGGCGAAAACCACAGCGGCCAGGACAACTGGAGCGATCAACGCTCCGACGTACGACTCGAAGAGGTCGGCTCCCATCCCGGCCACCGCCACGTTGTCGCCAACGTTGTCGGCGATCACGGCAGGGTTGCGGGGGTCGTCTTCAGGTATGCCCTCCTCGACCTTACCCACCAGATCGGCTCCGACGTCCGATGCCTTGGTGTATATGCCGCCACCGACCCGGCCAAAGAGGGCGATGGTCGAACCTCCCAGACAGACCGCGGCCAGCACCTGCGGCCATTCAGGGACGGCCAGCCACGAGTGGAGAACGAAATAGGCGGTTGCGACACCGAGCAACCCCACGCCCGACACGGCGAATCCAACGGCCGTTCCAGATCGATACGCCAGAGGTATGGCTGCGTGGACACCGCCGGCCCGGGCCGCCTCGGCAGTGCGGGTGTTGGCAGCAGTGGAGATCCTCACACCGAGAAGCCCGGCGGCAGCCGATATCAAGACTCCGAATACGTAGGCCGGGGCCCCCCAACGGCCCCACGGGAGCAGGAAACCGATCAGTCCGGTTAGCAACACCACCAAAACGGCCACCCACGTGTATTGGCGTCGCAAGAACGTCATCGTCCCCCGGCGAATCACGGATCCCAGTTCCTGCATGCGGCTGTTGCCCGGGCTGACGAGCATCACCGCCCGGAACGAAAAGAAGGCCGCACCCAGGGCGACCAAACCGATAACCACCGCTGCCAACAGCAGAGAGCCCACCGGACGGATCATCGTCGGCTACCCGCCCATTCCATGAACTTCTCCGCTGGCAGGCTGTTGACGATGTCCCCGGCCCCGGCCCAACCCCGCTGCGCATTGGCGACACCGTATGCCATTCGTTTCAGATCGGAGGTGTGGTGCGAGTCGGTCGAGATGACCAGTTTGACTCCTTGGGCCACAGCCTGACGGATCACTTCGGGCGAAGCGTCGAGTCGGTCGAGTGCCCCGTTTACCTCCAGGGCCACCCCGCTCAATGCCAAACCTTCGAGCACCGCACCGACCTCCAGTTCGATCCCAGGCCGCCGTCCTATGTAGCGGCCAGTCAGATGACCGATGGCGTTGACGGCCGGGTCGGACATAGCTCGCAACAGCCGGACCGTCTGTTGTTCGGCCGGGAGGTCGAAGTGGCTGTGCACCGAGGCGACGCACCAGTCGAACTCGAGCCGGAACACAGGGTCGTAGTCGAGCGAACCATCGGCCCCGATGTTGAGCTCACATCCGAACAAGAGCCGGATGTCCGGGTACTTCTCTTGCAGGTCGCGAATACGGGCGTGGTGGGCCCTCATCTCCTCACGACTCGACCCGTTGATGGCGAGATCCTCACCGTGGTCGGTGATCGCCACGTACTGGTAGCCCCGGGCTGACGCCGCCTCGACCATCTCTTCCAACGACGACCGGCCGTCCCCGGATTGGTCAGTGTGATAGTGGAGATCGCCGCGGATTTGATCGAGCCTCAACTCGGGCAGGCCACCGCTGGCGGCCATCTCGATCTCCCCGGTGTTTTCTCGCACGGGGGGGGCGATGAAGCTCAGCCCGAGGGCCGTGTAGATCTCGTCCTCGCTGTGAGCAGCAATCACGGCCTCGCCATCGAACAGTCCATACTCCGAGAGGAGCCATCCCCGATCGAGGGCGCGCTGGCGCAGGGCGACGTTGTGGGCCTTCGACCCTGTGAAATAGATCAAGGCGGCACCGACCTGTTCAGGTGCGACAACCCGCACATCCACCTGTAGCCCCGACCGGGTGAGGATCGAGGTCTTGGTCTCTCCAGACCCGATGACCTCGGTGGCTTCTGGATGGTTGGCCACCGCCGCCATGACCGGGAGGGGGTCGGTCGAGGCGACAACGATGTCGATGTCGCCAATGGTCTCCGCCAGGCGTCTGAGGCTGCCAGCTGCGGTCGCGCTGACCACACCCGCCAATGCGGTCAACTCCTCAGCCAGACCTTCGGCCACCGGAAGGGCGTCGGCTATCGGTGTGCGCCGATCCTTGCCATGCAGACCAAGCCGCTCGATAGCGCGGGCGATCTTCTCCTCGCTGATCTTGCCCAGCCCGGGCACGTCGCGCAGTGCTTGCCGCTCGACCGCGGCTTTGAGGCTCTCGAGATCCTCGACGCCGATTTCGGCCCTGAGGGTCTTGAGGGTTTTTGGGCCCAGGCCGGGGATCTTGAGAAGCTCCACAAAACCCGGTGGATACTTGACCGTCAGCTCTTCCAGTTTCGCGACCCGGCCCGTGTCGACGTACTCGCGGATCTTGGCCGCGATCGAGCCGCCAACACCCTTGATCTCGACCAATTCCGACTGACTGAGACCGTCGACCGGGGTGGGATGCCCCTCGATGCCGTGGACGGCGTTCTCGTAAGCCCTCACCTTGAAGGACTGGACCGACCCCTCGTCAAGGGCCGTGAGGCGCGCAAGCTCGGACAGCATGCCGAGGATGCGGGCGTTGGAAATCACAGGGTGGAACTTAGACCGGGCCGTAGCTGGATACGCAGTTGCGGTCGGTACGCTTCCGGTCATGACCAGCCGCCAGGGCACACCCGAGAAGAAGCGTCCACCCGAGTGGCGGGTGGAAGGGATGCCCGAACCGAAGGAAGCCGAAAAACCGCGGGGTCTGTTTGGCCGCCCTCCCAATCGACGCATTCTCATAATCGCCGGTTTGTTGTTTGCTGCCAACTGGTACCTCACGTCTCTTGTGTTTCAGGAAACCAGGATCGACCTGACCTACACACAGTTCCTCGACGTGGTGGAATCGGGCTCGGTCGAAACGGTGTTCTCCCGGGGCGACACCATCCAGGGTCGCTTCACGGAATCGCAACCCGACCCCGAGGACCCCGAGGTCGTGTCGGAATTGTTCGTCACCCAGAGGCCCACCTGGGCCGACGACAATCTGGTCGACATCTTGCGGGCCAACAGCGTGGAGATTTCGGCGGTCGACCCTCAACAGACTCCGTTCTGGCAGCAGATCCTCTTCGGGTTTGGCCCGACCCTCCTGTTGCTGTGGATCTTCTATTCGATGTGGCGCCGCGCAGGGTCGGCCCTGGGTGGTGGGATAGGCGGTCTTGGCCGGTCGCGGGCCAAGCGATTTGAGGCCACCGATCAGCGGACCACCTTCGAGGATGTCGCGGGCATTGAGGACGCCAAAGCCGAACTCGCCGAGATAGTCGACTTCCTCAGGAACCCCGGAAAGTACACCCGCCTTGGTGGAGCCATCCCCAAAGGGGTCCTGTTGTCGGGCCTGCCCGGAACCGGCAAGACCTTGCTTGCCCGGGCCGTGGCCGGGGAGGCCAACGTTCCCTTCTTCTCGATCTCTGCCTCGGAGTTCATCGAGATGGTCGTGGGCGTGGGCGCGAGCAGGGTCAGGGACCTTTTCAACGAAGCCAAGAAGGTGGCACCTGCCATCGTCTTCATCGACGAACTTGACGCCATCGGCCGGGCCAGGGGCGGGGCGATGTCACTGGGAGGCCACGACGAACGGGAACAGACGCTCAACCAGATCCTCACCGAGATGGACGGTTTCACAGGCTCTGAGGGCGTCATCGTCATCGCCGCCACCAACCGTCCGGAAGTGCTCGACCCGGCCCTCATGCGTCCCGGTCGTTTTGATCGCCAGGTGGCTGTGAGCCCACCCGATCAGCGAGGACGTTTGAAGATCCTCGAGGTGCACACTCGCAAGGTCCCCCTCGATCCCGAAGTCGAACTCGCCGCTATCGCCTCCTCCACCCCGGGCATGGTGGGGGCCGATCTGCGCAACCTCGTCAACGAGGCAGCATTGATGGCAGCCCGACTCGATCACGAAAAGGTGAGGCAGGCCGACTTCACCAATGCCCTCGAGAAGATCGTGCTGGGAACCGAACGCCAGATCATGATGAGCCAGGACGAGAAAGAACGCACGGCTTTCCATGAAGCGGGACACGCCCTCCTCGGTATGTTGCTTCCGGGAGCAGACCCGGTGCGGAAGATCTCCATCATTCCCCGCGGTCGGGCCCTGGGGGTGACGTTTCAGTCGCCCGACGCCGACCGGTACGCCTATGACCGCGAGTACCTGCGTGGTCGGATCATCGGCGCCCTGGGAGGTCGCGCGGCCGAGGATGTCGTATTCGGAACCATCACCACCGGAGCCGAGAACGATCTGGTGCAGGTGAGCCGGATTGCCCGATCGATGGTGGGCAAGTGGGGCATGTCTGAAGCCATCGGCCCGGTGGCGGTGATTGACGACAACCGGGATCCATTCGTCCGACCGGAGGTTTCGGAGAAGACCCATGAGTTGATCGACATCGAGGTGCGGCGCATCGTCGACGACTGTTACGAGTCCGCCGTTGAGTTTCTAAAGAACCACCGCAGTCAGCTGGACGCTCTCGCACATGCGCTGCTCGACAAAGAAACGCTCGACGAAACCGAGGCGTACGAGGTGGCCGGCATCGAACGCGCTGTCAAGGATTGAGCGAGCGGACAGCGGCCAATCGTCGTTGCAGGTGCCGGCGCTCCACCTCGTTCACCGACAACTCGATCGCCCTCTCGAAGGATTCCAGCGCCTCCTCTTTGTGGCCAGCCCGGGAGGCCAATTCGGCCCGGGCGGCATGGAACGGCTGATACCCCGCCAGCTCATCAGCCAGGGGTTCCAGGAATTCCAAACCCAACTCAGGGCCCTTCCACATCGCCACAGCAGCGGCGTGGTTGAGAGCCACCACCGGGCTCGGGCGGGTCCTGGCCAACTCTTCGTACAGACTGACGATCCAGGCCCAGTCGGTGACGTCTGCGGACCGGGCCGCACCGTGAGTCGCGGCGATCTGGGCCTGGAGGAGATAAGGCCCCACCGGTCCGGGAGCCTCCAGCGCCCGTTCGAGCCAGGATCGACCCCGCTCCATCAACCCCCGATCCCATAGGGACCGGTCCTGGTCTTCGAGCAGCACCAGTTCGCCCGCTTCGTCCTGGCGGGCCATACGACGTGATTCGATAAGGCTCAAAAGGGCCGCCAGCCCGGCCGGTTCGGGTTGGGGGGGCATCAGGGCGGCGACGATCTCAGCGAGCCTTAGTGCCTCCCGGCACAGGTCAACCCTGACCAGCTCCTCCCCCACCGAACCGGAGTAGCCCTCGTTGAAGATGAGATAGATGACCGCCAGTACCGCCTCGAGACGCTCGCCGAGCTGATCGCGACCAGGGACCTCGTAGGGGATGCCGGCCAGTCTGATCTTCTTCTTCGCCCTGGTGATCCGTTGATACATGGTTGCCTCGGTCGTGAGAAACGCCCGGGCTATCTCATGAGTGGTCAGCCCGCCGAGAGTGCGGAGAGTGAGCGCCACTTGTGCTTCCAGGGGCAGCGCCGGGTGACAGCAGGTGAACATCAATCGCAGGCGTTCGTCGGACGGCTCCTCCTCCTCGACCGGCTCCGGGGCTTCGACGTAACCCGGTTCGGTCAGCAGGGCAGTGGCCCGTATATAGCTCTGCCGACGGCGCAGTTGGTCGATTCCCTTCCGTCTCGCCACGGTCAGCAGCCAGCCGGCGGGATGATCGGGGACGCCTGTTTCGGACCAAGTTCGCAACGCGGTGGTGACTGCCTCCTGCAACGAGTCCTCGGCAAGATCGATGTCACGAAAGAACCTGACCAGGGACGCGAGTACCAAACCGTGCTCTTCGCGGAAGATGTGGTCCAGTGCTTCGGTGGGCCTCAAGTCATCTCATGCTTGCAGGTCGAGAATCGGCCTGACCTCGACCACTCCCCTGGCGGCCGAAGGAATGGCGGCTGCATCGGCCAGTGCTTGATCGAGGTCAGCGGCCTCGACCAGATAGAACCCGCCAAGTTGTTCTTTGGTTTCAGCGTAAGGCCCATCGGTGATGACCACCCTGCCGTTCTCTACCCTCACGCAGGTGGCGGTGGCGGCCGGTTGCAAGGGATCGCCAGCCAGAAGACGGTTCTCCTCGCGGAGTCGGCGCGCCAATTCGATATGACGGCCAATCGAAGACTGCCGCTCCTCACTGCTGAGCCTGGCTTCAGCGGCTTCGTCCTCGTAAATCAACAACATGTACTGCACATGACCTCCTGTCCGATGACGCTACGACGATTACTGAAACCCCGATTCGACGGCCCCAACAAAAAACTTCCGGGCGAATGTCGAGTTGGCCACGGGTCCTGCGTCGACTACATGTTCCAGAACTAGGAGAAGACCATGCAATTCCTGATGCTCACCTACGTCGGTGAGGCCGGTTCCGATGTCTACGAGCGACAAACTGACGACGAGCGACTCGCCGGGCGGATGGCCCATGTTGCCTGGTTCGAGGCGAACGGGCCGGCGCTGCGGGGTGGACACGAGCTGGCCTGGCCGCGGCGGGTCGGGCGGATTGGCGATGACCGCCAGTTGACCTACCTAGATGGGCCTTTTGCCGAAACGAAGGAGGCTCTGGGGGGAGTGATCGTCCTGGAAGCCGCCACCCTGGAGGAAGCTGCCGGCATTGCCGCCACCTGGCCGTCCTTGGGGATGTATCCGGGCGCCCGGGTCGAGGTCATTCCCGTCGCCGAGGAAGCCCATGAGTGACGAACTTGCCAACATGATCGCCTCACTGGAGAAGAAGACCGGCCACAACCTCGACTGGTGGATGGACCAGGCCGACAAGTCGGGTAAGACCAAACACGGCGAGATAGTCACCTATCTGAAAACCGACCTCGGGTTGACCCACGGATACGCCAACCTCGTCGTCCTCACCGCCAAGGAGCGGGCCGCTGGGGGTCCCGCCACGGCGGAAGACCTGGTGGCAGAGCAATACCGCGGCAAGGAGAGTCTCCGCCCCATCTATGAGGCGTTGCTTTCCGCTGCCACGGCCCTCGGCACCGATGTCGAGGTCGTCCCCAAGAAGGCCGGAGTGTCGTTACGGCGGTCCAAGCAGTTCGCATTGGTGGAGCCAACCACCAAGACCAGGGTCGATCTGGGGATCAACCTCAAAGGACTGGCCCCGACGGCAAGGCTGCGAGAGGTCGGAGGGATGTGCACCCACAAGGTGGCTATTTCCGACGTGGCCGAGGTGGACGCCGAACTCTTGGGTTGGCTGACGCAGGCCTACCAACGGGCCTGAGTCAGTCCTTGCCCCGCGCCGACGCAATCGTCGCCTTGATCTGTTCGATGTGCTCGTCGAAATGGGAGTCGCCCTCGTTGTACGGGAACGAAGTCCGCCAGAAGCTGGCGCGTCTCCTCGCCATCTCCGGGGGGATCGAGGAGATCAGACCGACTGTTTGAGCCATCAATTGGCGATAGCTGTCCACCATCGACCACACATCGGGATAAGAGTCGGCGGTCACCTTCGTACGCCAATGGGAATTGCCGAACCCGCCGTCGTAGAAGCGCTCGACCCCATCGAAGATCTCCACGAGCTGGGCATGAAGGTCACCCTCCCCGTCGATGAGATGGGCCAGGACCTCTTTAACCGACCATTCAACCTCGGCTGGCTTGCGGTTGGCCTCCTCGTCGGAAAGGCCTTCCAGGGTCGTCGCCAGCGCATCCGAGAAACGCTGATACATGGAGCCCACTTTGGCGGCGAGACCGTCCGCCGTCATCTGCACCTCCCCGATGTCGCGTCCCGAAAGCGTCATCTTCACCTCGGCGCCCGCGCCCCCGCGCAGATACCCCACATCCACCACGTCGCCTGCCCGAAAAGCAGACGCGGCAGTCCCGAGATCGATGAACGCCCGCACCGCTCTCCCTCCCAGGGAAGTGATTATGTCGCCACCGGTCAGGCCGGCGGCTGCCGCACCCATCCCTTCCACCGTTCCGGCCAGTCGAACCCCCAACAGGTCTCCATCGGCGCTCCGGGCCTCCTCGTCGACAAACACCCCAAGCATCGGCCGGCGGGTGAAGCGAAGGTCCTCTCCGGTATCGAGCACCGACGCCAGGTTCTCCAACGACCCGAGCCAGGCAGCTTCCATTTCCTTGACGGCAGCTCTGGCCTTCTTCTTATCGCTGAAGCCGGAGTGGCGGACCCTCACTGCTGTGCCCGAATCGGTGGGCGTGAGGCTGACTTTCACCTTGGTTTCCGGTTCTCCTGTGCCCTGCCATGTGAAGACGATTTCTGCTGGCGGATCAATCGACGTGAAGTGCCCGGTGGTTTGATAACCGTCATTCCAGGCGAGGAACATCCGCCCTCCCGGTCGAGCCGAAACGAGGGCGGTATCGGCGAGCCATTCCCGCAGGGCCGTCGAGTTCGTGAACATGCGATACACATCGGCTGGTGCCGCCTGCACCTCTATCTCAGCCACGATTCTTTTGGTGGACATCGACCACCTCCTACGGCGAGCTTATTCCACAGTCCTAACGTGCGCAGGTGGAGTTGGCTGACCTCTTGGCGGCCTGGCAGGACGATCCCGAGCGAGATGGCGAGTTGGTCCATGTAGAGCGGATCGGTGCCCGACCGGCGATTCATGCCGATCTGGCTTTGAACCCGCTGTTGGCGCTGAGACTGCGCGAGCGGGGAATCGAACAGTTGTACCAGCATCAGGTGGTGGCGGTAGAGCGGATTCGCGCCGGCGAGCACGTCGTGCTGTCAGCCGGCACCGCCTCCGGCAAGTCGCTGTGCTTTCAGATACCGATCCTCGAATCACTACTGGCAGATCCCACCTCCACATCACTGTTGATCTACCCGACCAAAGCCCTCGCCCAGGATCAGGCTGGCTCGCTCCGTCGCTTTGGCCTGCCCGAGGCGAAGGTTGCCATCTATGACGGCGACACCCCCAGAGAAGAGCGAGCCGACGTTCGTCGCAAGGCGAATGTCGTGCTGACAAACCCGGACATGCTCCACGTCGGCATCCTGCCCTTTCACGAACAGTGGGCCGACTTCCTCCATCGGCTGCGCTACGTGGTGGTGGACGAAGCCCACACCCTGCGAGGGATCTTCGGCACGCACGCGGCGATGATCTTCCGGCGCCTCCGCCGCCTGGCCGCTCACTATCACGCCGAACCCACCTTCATCCTGTCCTCTGCCACGATCGGCAATGCCGAGGGTCTGGCCCGCCAGCTCACCGGACTCAAAGTCGAGGTGTTGGAAGGAGACGATTCTCCCAGCGGCGAGCGGCTGGTGGCTCTATGGAATCCGGCCTTGCTCGAAGGAGGTGATGGCAGGCGCCGGTCGGCGGCGGCGGAGGCCTCCGAACTCCTTGCTGACCTGGTCAAGGCAGGTCGGCGCACTATCGCCTTTGCCCGGGGGCGTAAGACAACCGAGCTGATCTTTCGTTGGGCCGGGCAGCGCCTTGACCGCGAGTTGGCCGATCGGCTTGCTCCCTACAGGGCGGGTTACACCGCCTCCCAGCGACGGGAGGTGGAACGGCGCCTCTTTTCCGGCGAGCTACTTGCGGTGGTTGCCACCAATGCCCTCGAGTTGGGGATCGATGTTGGCGGTCTCGACGCGGCCATAGTCACCACCTTCCCCGGAACGATGGCGGCTTTTCGCCAGCAAGTGGGCAGGGCCGGTCGCAGCCGCCAACAGTCGCTAGCCATCCTCGTTGCCGGCGAGGACGCCCTCGATCAGTACCTGATGAACCATCCCCAGGAACTCTTCTCTCGTCCCTCCGAGGCCGTGGTCATCAACCCTGACAACCCCATGGTCGCCGAGGCTCATGCCGCCTGTGCCGCTCACGAACTTCCCCTCGACCTGACCGACCGCGACATCCTTGGTCCTTCGATCGAGGAAGCTGCCAACCGTCTGGTGCAGGCAGGGCACCTCCGCCTCAAGGAGCAGAAGTTGTATTGGTCGCGCCGGACCCGACCGGCACCGTCGATCGACATTCGAGGCAGCGGCGGACCGACCTACACGATCGTGTCGAACGGATCCATGCTGGGAACCCTGGAAGAGTCACGGGTTTTCCGCGACGCCCACGTGGGGGCCATCTATCTCCATCAGGGAGACTCCTACCTGGTGGACGAGGTTGACACGGCCCGCCGGGATGTGCAGGTGCGCCCGGCCGACGTCGGCTATTACACCCAGACCCGCCAGGAGATAAACCTGGAGGTAATCGAGCTCGAAGCACAGGCACCGATGGGACACATCAAACTCCAGCTCGGACGGGTCGAGGTCGAGACCCAGGTGACCGGCTTTCAGAAGAGGCGTCTGGGAACCCGTGAGGTGATCGAAAACGTCTACCTCGACCTTCCGCCGTCCCGTCTCAGCACCCAGGGAATCTGGTTGAACATTCCCGACCCTTTGATCGCCGCCGCGCAGGTGGAAGGGGACCTGTTGGGTTCGCTTCATGCCGCCGAACACGCGGGCATCGCCCTGCTGCCGTTGATGGCTGTGTGCGATCGCTGGGACATCGGTGGTTTGTCTACCAACTGGCATCCGGCCACGGGAGGATCCACCATCTTCATTTACGAGGCCTACCCGGGTGGAGCGGGGATCTCACCAATCGCTTTTGCAGCGGGACGACGCCACTGGCAGGCAACCATGGAGGCGGTAGAGCGGTGCCCTTGTCGGGCAGGCTGCCCCTCGTGTGTCCAATCACCCAAGTGTGGAAACCTCAACGAGCCGCTCGCCAAGCACGGGGCGGTGAGGTTGTTGCGAACCGTGTTGGGCCTCTAGGTGAGCTCTGCCAGCTTCGAGGACAACAACTCGACGAGAACCTGCGGACCGATCTCTACCTGGATGCCTCGTTGTCCCGCCGACACGTAGATGGTTGGAAAGAACAGCGCGCTTTGGTCGATGTGCACGGGGAGTTTGCGTTTTTGCCCGAAGGGGCTGATGCCGCCGATGACGTAGCCGGTCCAGCGCTCGGCATCGACCGGAGTGGCCATCGTCGCCTTCTTCCCCCCGGCGGCCCTGGCCAATGCCTTCAGCGATAGAAGTTGGTCGACCGGCACGATCGCCACCACCGGAGCATCGTCGACCAGTGCCACCAGCGTCTTGAAGACCCGGCCGGGTTCGACGCCGAGGGTGGCCGCCACTGCTTCGCCGTAGCTCGACTCCGATTCCTCCAATTCGTAGTGGTGGACCTGGTGCGGAACCGCGGCGCCGGTAAGGAATGCGAGGGCGCGGGTCCGGGCCATGTGCGATCGTAAATCAGGGGACGTACTCGGCCCGGCTGACGGCCGCCACCGCCACTTCTCCAAGCAAAACAACCCGCACGTGGGTTTCGACCCGCACCTCCACGGTCCGCACCACTGGTGATGATTCGACCGGGCACCGGCAGACAACGAGACGGGCAGCGTTCGCCTGCGCCATTTGGGCCGCAGCTCTGCTTGGACTGACCCCTCCCGCGGCTGGAGGGTAGGTGTGAACGGCTGCCGCCAATGCGGCCGCGTCGGCGGCGGTCACAGCTCGAGCCCGGCCGGTGACGATCTGGGTGGCGGCTGCGGTGGCCAGCGTGGCGACGATCACAACCGCCATCGTCGCCATCGCCAGCACCGACCCGCTGCCACGCTCCCTTCTCACCGCGTTATCACCTCTCCACCCTCATCACTGCTCGCCCGCTGAGGTCAACTTCCAACCACCGAAGCAGTGGGGTCACCAGCCGGTGGCGGAGGGTGACCACCACCGTGGCAGGACGCCCCACCACTGCCGGTCTGGTGACCTTCACCCGCACCCGGTCGGAAAGAACCGGAGACAGGGCGGTCTGGACCGCGGTCACCGCCCGCGCAGGGTCGGCAATGGTGGCTGCCGCGCGGGCTCCTTCCCGGGCTGCGGCCACCAGCTCTAGCTGGGTGCGGGCAACCACCACCACCTCGAGCACGGCCAGCAAGACCAGGACCAGAGCGGGAATCGTCACGGCCATTTCCATGGCTACCCCTCCCCGATCGGTCCTGTGGCTCAGAACTGCTTCGAGACCCACTGCACCACCTTGCCCAAAATGGTGCTGATGATCCCGCTGCCGCCACTGCTCTGGACCCACTTGAACAAGATGACGGCCAGAGCTGTGGCGGCCAGGATGACCAGGAAGTACTCCACGGTCCCCTGACCCCGATCGTCACGCTGCGACCGGGCTATCAGTCGCATCCACCAAGCCGGCATAGCCAGCTCCTTTCGTTCAGCCGGCTTCCGGCCGGCGCGGCGGGAAGTGCGATCACGGCAAAGCGCCAAAAAGGTCGACCAGAGATCCCAACACGATCGGACCCACAAAGAGCACCACAAAACCTGGAAGGATGAGAAGACCCAGGGGAACCATCAAGGCGACGGGAAGACGCCGGACCCGCTCCAATGCCTGCGTCCTGCGGGTTGCCCGGGTCTCGTTGAGGAATGCCGCCACCGCTTCCGACATCGGGGCGCCACTCGCCTGTGCCAGGGCCAGCCGGGAGAGAAGGGGACGAGTCAACCGGCCCTCGGACCCCGACAAGGCGGCGGCCACCCCCTCGCGGCGGGCAGTGCGGAGAACCCGGGTCAGCTCGCCCCCCACAATTGGACCTACCTGGCCATTGGTCATTGCAAGGGCGGCCGCCAGCGGTAGGCCGGCTGTGAGTCCGACCAGCAGGGTGCGCGCACACGTGACGATGTCGACCGCTGCTTCTCTCTCGAGTTGACGACGCAGTTTCCAACGTCTCCTATGGATGACCAACGGCGGCACCACCGCGGCAACCAACAGAAACGGGTATCGCATGACTGCCGAAACGGCCAGTCCAATAACCACTGACCCTGTCATCGCCTTGCCCTCCTCAGAAGCAAGGCGACCGCCGCCAGCCCCGTCGACAGGAGCGTCACCCCGATCGTGACAAGGACTACCCCGGCTGGGCCTTGGGCCAGCAGACGAGAGAGACCACCGCTCAACAACTGGCCGGCAACGAACACGATCGGGAACCCGCCAACAATGGCAACCGACAACCTTGCCTGGACAGTCAACGCCCGTCGTTCCAACCGGAGTGACTCGTCGTCAACGGCCTCAGCTGTCAAAGCATCGAAGACGACCGCCACGGAGCCCCCGGTTATTCCCGCCACCCTGAGGGCAGTCGCTGCAGGCAATATCCGCTGATCCAACGCCAGGCTTGCAGCCACTTCATCCAGGGGCCGGCCGGCTTCGGCCAGCCGGGCGACACCAACCAGGTTCAACTCGGGAACCGAACGACAGGCACCGGCCAGCGCCAGTCGCAGCGACCTTCCAGCCCTCAGCTCGGCCGCGACTGTCCGGTGAAAGGCGGCCACTGACCCACCCGGGTGAAGACGGTGCCGCTGGCGAAAAGCCCCGACCAGGCCTCCCAACACCAGAAAGCAAGCCACCCACGGGTGCTGCCAGACCAGGGCCAATAACAGGCCTCTTCCCAAAGGCAGCGCTCCCCCGATGGTCAGGCCCAACAGCAGAGAGGTCAACATACGGGCCGGACCTCGTCGCCATCCACCTCCGCCACTTCCACCAGGCGCCGGGAGCCGTCCCGCTTCTCGAGCTGGACGATCAGATCGACTGCCGCCCGGAGCTGACGCCGGACTGCGACCTCACCGACTCGCTCGCCTCCCGAGAGCGCGAGGGTTTCCAACCGCCAGAGTGCTTCCTCCGGACTATTGGCATGCACGGTCGACATCGACCCCGCATGACCCGTGTTGAGGGCCGAGATCATGTCCAGCGCCTCGGGCCCGCGCACTTCACCCACCACCAGTCGGTCGGGCCGAAGTCGGAGCGCCGAGCGCAACAGTGTCCGCAACGAGATCTCCCCACTGCCTTCGGCGTTGCCTGGTCGGCCCTCGAGGCGAATGACGTGACCGGGGAAAGACAACTCGGCGGCATCTTCGATGGTGACCACTCGTTCCCCCATCGGGATGTGGGATCCGAGAATGTTGAGCAGGGTGGTCTTGCCACTGCCCGTCCCGCCGCTTATGACGACGTTGCGTCGCTCGCGGACCGAGCGCGCCAGGAACTCAGATTGCCGACTCGTCATCACGCCTTTGGAAACGAGGACCTCCAGGGAGTCGACCGATTGCACGAACCGGCGGACCGCTATCAGGGGATGATCGACCGCGGCCGGAGGTATCACTGCGTGGAGCCGGCTGCCATCAGACAGCCTCGCATCGACCATAGGTGAAGCGCGGTCGAGACGCAGCCCGAGCGGGGCGATGACCCGCTCGACAGCAGCGACCACAGCCGCCTCGTCGGGAAATGTCACCAGAGTCCTGGTCAGGATTCCCTCACGATCGACGAAAACCTCCTGAGGGCCATTGACGAGAACGTCACTTACCAACGGATCACGCATAAGAAGTTCCAGCGGACCCAGACCCACGAGGTTGTCGACGACCTGCTCGACAATTTCCTCGGCGGCCAGGGGTGCCTCCTCCCTGACCAGAAGACGGGCGGCTTTGAGAAGCTGATGCCGATCGAGGGGCACGTCCGATTCGATGAGCGAGCGGGTCATTCGATCGATCAGTCCCACGCCAACCCCCAGACCGGTCGCCAGGCTGAAACCCACCGATTGGAGGGCTGCCATCGCACCCGCAGAAGGGCGGTCAGGGACGATCGGCTGAGTGGGGGAAGCAGAGGTCCCGGACCCGGGGCAACGTCGGTCATTCTGGTTGCCTGCCACACCGCGCCCCGCGAGGTGGTTGGGCTGAGAATTCCCGGCAACAACGGGATCACCGGCACTACCGGCCAGGGCGACGGGGGTGCGTCTCCGGCGATCCGCATCACCAGCCGCGGCCATCCTTGAGCCAGTGCTTCAACGACTTCTATAACCCGGTCCGATCGAACTCCACCGTTGCGGAGAATCGCCACCCGGGGGCCAGAGGAGAGGGAGGGTGGTGTCAGATCGGCGCGCCGGGGTCCCTCCTCCACCAATTCGGCCAAACTGCGAGGTCCGGGATAGGCGGGTCCAGACGGATCGAGGTCCACCACCAGCACCGGCCCCTCCGGCGCGGCAGCGGCCAGACCCAGGGGCGCCACCACCGACAAAACCGAGTCGATCTCGGTGCGGACTCCAACAATCATCAGGCGAAGGTACGGGTTCCCGAAATCGACGAACACTTCTTGTCAGGGCGGCCGACCCATGGCATTAATGGAGGGTTACGTACACTCCGGGACGTAATGTCCGCAGCCGCCTTCTTCGACCTCGACAAAACCGTCATCGCCAAGTCATCCACCTTGGCGTTCTCACGACCCTTGTTCAGGGCCGGATTGTTGAACCGATCCGCCCTGGCCAAGGCAGGAATCGCCCAGGCCTATTACCAGATGTTTGGTGCCGACCACGGCCAACTCGAGCGAGTCAGGGAGGAACTGTCCGGGCTGATCAAGGGCTGGGACCGCCGGGAGATCGAGCGCCTCGTGGCCGAAACCGTCGACGAGGTGGTGACCCCTTTGGTGTACGAAGAGGCGCTGGCATTAATCGACGAACACCAGCGGGCCGGCCGAAAAGTCGTCGTCATTTCCTCTTCGCCAGTCGAAATTGTCAAGCCCCTCTGCAACTACCTCGGCATCGACAACGTCATCGGGACCCGTCCCGAGCTCGACGACGACGGCCGCTATACAGGAAATATCGACTTCTACGCATACGGGCCAGGCAAGGTCGAGGCGATGAAGGAACTTGCTGAGGCGGAAGGTATTTCCCTGGCGTCCTCCTTCGCCTATTCCGACTCGGCCACCGACCTTCCGATGCTGGAGGCAGTTGGACACCCGGTGGTGGTCAATCCTGACAAGGAACTGCGGGAAGTGGCGATCCAGCGCGACTGGCAGATTCTCGAGTTTGAGCGCCCGGTGACTCTCCGAGCGAGGTTTGCGGCCATTCCCAAGCCGGTTCCGATGATTTCAGGGGCGGCAGTGGCGACCGGGGTGGCTGCGGCATTGGCGGTGTGGGCGCTCAAGTCGCGACGCGCTCGCGGCTAGGTCATTCCGCCTGCGGTGCGACCGCCGCCGGGACGGGCGGGAAAAGTCTGATGATTGCGCCCCGGGCCGCAATCAGGGCAGTGGGGTTGACCCAGGTCTCTGTCGGAGGATCCGCCAGGGCACGGTCGAGGGTGTCGCGGCGAATGACTTCGGGACCGGTCACCGCTACCAGTTGGGAGCGGTCCACCCCTCTCACCACCACTCCGTCCGCTACCTCCTTCATGGCCTCCGTTGTTCCTTGAAAACAGACCAGGGCATCTCCGTGGTCGAAGACCGCCAGCATTTCGTCGATCCTGGCCACAAGGGCGGTATCAGGGATGCCCTCATCGACGAATGCCACGATCTCGATCTCGGCAGGAAGCTCGGCGCAGCGCCGTATCAAAGTTGGAGCATGGGCCAACATGCTCGGTCCGGCGTGCCGACCCCCGAGCACACCAAAGACCATCACGCGATCTCCGCCTTCGATCAGCCCGAGCTGGCGCGCCGGAAAAGGACGAAGGAGGTGGGGACTGGACATGCCGCCGGGAGCCTAGGTGATGACCGGGAGAGTCCTGACCGTTAGGTTTCCCGGGACATGACAACCGCCGCGATAGTCCTGGCGGGTGGTTCGGGATCCCGTATCCACCCGGAAGCCAACAAGGCGTACCTCGAAGTGGCCGGTCGCACCATCCTCGGGTATTCGCTCGATTCAATGCAGCGAGCCGGCGTCGTGGACGTCGTTGTACTTGTGGTGAGACCGGTCGATCGGGCCCGCGCCACGGAG
>CAYYRT010000232.1:0-2179 GCA_964474055.1 uncultured Acidimicrobiaceae bacterium
ATCGGGCGTGACGGCATCGCCGGATTCATCAGTACACTCCGGACCGCCTTTCCGGATCTTCGGGTCGAAGTCGAAGTCCTGGCAACGCACGGAGACCGGGTGGCCTGGCTGCGAACTCATCGCGGGACCCATCGGGGCGACTTCATGGGCGTCCCTGCATCGGGACGCTCCTTGGCGTGGCAGGACATTGTAGTCACCCGATACGAGAACGACCTGATTGCGGAAGAGTGGGGAGTCACAGGTCTTCCTGCCGTGCTCCTGAGTCCCTAGCGGCGAAGTCGGCTCTGAGGCCTACCTAGGGCCGCACCGCTCTTCCGATGCTTCACAGCGCTTCGGCTTCCGTAGACTCACGCGCACTGCGTTCTAACAGGGAATTGCTGCTGCGCGGGTAGCGTAGTGGAGTGGTCTCTAGACGGAGCAGCTCGGTAGACAGCGCTCGACGGGGCTCGCTTCAATACCCGTAGACTGGCGGATAGGTTGTACTGTAGGTCTTGGGCTTGCGACCTGAAGGCCCGCGCCAGCAGAATTCCGGGTCCGTTAGGAAGCCCGTAATCTAGCTGCAGCGTTGTACAAGGAGGAATTCCTATGCATGTCCGCGCTCCGGGTCTCAGCCTCGCTTCGGCGCTCGTCGCAGTGGCGGTTTCCGCCTGTGCTCAACCGGCCGCCGAGCCACCCTCGTTTGATCCACAGGATGCCACAGCAGTGCGCGACAACCTCGCCGCGTACATGAGCGCTGACCCAACCAACGAACCTGATGCGTTCTTCTCACAGTTTGCGGAGGACATTTACTGGATCTACAACGACCAGGAGCCGTGGGTCGGCATCGACGGACTCAGGAACCGTGACTGGTGCGGAACCCTATCAGCTGATATTTCTGCCGACCGCGTCGAAGGCTCTGGTGATCTGGCATATGCCCGAGGAACGTACCGACTCTCTCTCGACTGCGGTGACGACAATCCGGTCAACAGCGAAGGCGTCTTTCTCTCGGCGCATCGGAGGCAGCAGGACGGGTCCTGGCGTATCGAATCGCTGCTCCAAGTTGCACGGACTTCTTGAGGCTGTTTCGCATACCTTGGAGAGGGGCTTCCTAACAGGGAATTGCTGCTGCGCGGGTTGCCGGGAGGGAGAGGTCCCCGACCGTCTTTGGTTCGTGACCAGCGCTCGGCGGGACTCGCTTCTCTACCCGTTCAACATGTGTGGCGGGTAGGCTGTTGTGTGATCAGCCTTGCTACCAAGTGGTCCGCGCCAGCAGAATTCCGAGTCCGTTATACAGTGCTACCACCGTCGAGACGGACCTGTCATGAGCACCGAGCATGACGAGGCAATTGCCGCTGTGAGGACCGAGCACGTCGAGGCCGTTAATTCGACGGATGTGGAGTTCCTCCTGAAGGGCATGACGGACGACATCGTGTATCTAGCACCACAGTTGGCACCGATCCGCGGCAAGGACGAGCTCCGCAGGTTCATTGCACCGATCTACGCCCAGGCTTCGATCAACATCGAGATGGAGGCCGAGTCACTGGAGGTGTCGGGTGAGCGCGCCGTGGAGTGGGGAAAGGTTCGCGGCACCCTGGCCCTGGGCGGTGGGGACTCCGAGCCGGTGAATCTCACGTATCTGTTCGTCTACCGGCTCGACCCGGATGGCCGGTGGCGCATCTCTCACGACAGCTCGAGCCCAACGGCCTCCACACCGTGACGGGGCGCGTCGTGCTGAGCACGTTGGTGCTGGCGTGCGTGGCTGTCGGCCCGGTGACGGCGCAGGACAACCCGCTCGCTCGCTTTGAAGGCTCTTACGAAGTCCTCAGTAGTACGCTGCCGGCACCCAATGCCGAGATCGTATACCGCCTCGTGTCAGACGGTCTCGGGCTCCACTCTGTCTGGCGACACGGCGAGGGCGCGTCGTTCTACGAGGCCCACGCGCTGTGGGGCTACGACCGAGCGTCCTCCCTTGTGACGGTGCTTGAAGTCAACAGCCTCGGAATTGTGGCCACTCATCGCGGTCTATTCGACGACGCTGGCGTGTTGGACTCTGGAGCGAGCCTCGGAAAGCGGGGAAGCGGTTCTTGAGCAACGCCGATTCTGGTGGTCGGATGAGGCCACACTCGAGATGACTTTGGACATCTTGTCGACGCAGCCGCCCGTGCATCACGAAGTCGTGGTTGCTCGACGCTAGTGGCAG
>CAYYRT010000233.1:0-24895 GCA_964474055.1 uncultured Acidimicrobiaceae bacterium
CCGGGCCCCTCGTCCTTGACCTCGAACTCGACAACACCCGGGGGCCCATTGAGCCGAATGGTGATTGGAGCGCCGCCGCCGTACTTAATAGCGTTGGTGAGCGCTTCTGAGATCACGAAATAGAGCGTTGCCTCGGTGTCGGCAGGCAGGGGCAGCAGCGGTTCGACCTCCACCGACACTTCCCCCGGCGCCCCCTCTGCCAGCCCCCTAACCGCCCTCGCCAATCCCTCGGCCCGCAACAGGGGTGGGTAGATGCCCAAGGCCAGCGCGCGTATTTGACTAATCGCTGCCTCTGCCTCCTCAGCCAGGCGGGCCACAAGGTCGATGACCCGGTCGGCCCGCTCTTCCCTGGCTGTAGCCAGGACGCCGTCGAGTGCCTCCTGAACGAGGATCATCTCCTGCTGGGTGCCCTCTTCCAGGGCGCGCTCCAACCGCAGGCGTTCGACGTCATGCGCCTCGAGCAAGCGCAGGCGCGAGTCGGTCAACTCCCCCGCCCGGGCCTGTAAGGCTGTGTCCAGGCGCAGCTTCTCGATCACCAAGCCCGCGGAGCCAGCCAGGTCTTCAGCCAATCGTCGCTCCGTCGGGTTGAGAGGCTCAGCCTTACGGGTCTCAACTAACAGGGCGCCTCGAACCTGTCCCCCTCCGGTAATGGGAATCACGGTGCCAGCGAGCGCGTCGAGGCTATCAACCACACGATGGGAGAAGTCGGGCCAACCCGAGACAGCACTGAAGCCGCCGCTTTCGGCGATCCAGACCGATGTCCTCTCTGCCCCGGTGCCATCCGCCAGTAAGCGCACCATTCGTTCGAGCAATCCCTCGCTCATCTCCGTGTGAGCGAGTTGGCCGGTGAGATCGGCAAGCACGTCGAAGGGTGCCGCCCGGACTCCGAAGACGAGGCGGTTGGCCCAACTCTGCGCACGTCCCCGGATTGGCTCAAACAACAGCGCCACCACTGCTGTGGTGGCAATCGAAAGCGTGAGATCGGACGTCCCGGTTCCAAGCAACGAACCCAAACCCACCACCACAAACGCGTAGCTAGCAGTGATGAACAGAGCCAGAACGCCGAAGACGACGGTGCGGGATATGACCAGGTCGACGTCGTAGAGGCGGTATTTGGCCAGTGCAACGCCGTAGGAGCCGAAGAGAGCACCAAAGGCAACCAGCCAACCCATTCGCAGGAATCCGGTGCTGTCGGAGGGATCGATCGCAAACATCAAGAGGACCATCACGACCAAAACGCTCTGTCCGAGGCCGAGCCAGCGGAGCTGTTGTCGGGAATCGCCCCTGCTGCGCCGATGTCGGAGGAACAGCGAGGCAATCGCCGCAATGAATCCCATTACCACCAGAGCGCCCCCGCCGTACCAGAGCCAGAGTCCCGCGGACGGATACAGATCAAAGTTCGACTCGCCATAGGCAACGAAACCCTCAGGCGGGAAGACGATCACCGTTCCCACCGAAACGGAAACCATCCCGATTGCAGCAACCACGACCGGCAGGCGCCAGCGGCGGCCAAGAAGTTTGCCGTCCGGAAAGAAAAGGAGGGCGAGGGGCACCAGAAAGAAGTTGGGCACGTATATGAGAGTGCCGACCGTGAAGAGAACCGCTAGATGTCCCGGCAGCTCACTCGGGGAGTACTGGAGGTAGTCGGCCGATAGGCCAAGATCGAGCAGTTGCAAGGTTCCGACCGTCATGATCGCCACGTAGAGGCCACCACAAAGCGCCGACCACGTGGTGATCCAGACTGTCCGGTTTCGTGGTTGGCGGGGTATCACGATCCATGTGATGACCGCCATAGCCACAGCCACGAATCCGTTGTGAAGAATCCAGCTTTGGTAGAAGGATCGGACCAGTCCGTTAGAGAGGAAGATGCCGCTTCCGACCGTCACCGCCATGATTGTGAAGGCCGCCACCGAACGGGCGAGGGTGACACGGGTGCGGTCAGACAAAGTCCAACGCCCGCTCAGACAGCCTTCCCACCACTCGGCGACCTCCCGATACAACCTCAAGCTCGCCCCCCAGGGCATCGATCCGATCGGCGATGCCGACGTTGGTGCCCTGCGTGGCTGCGTCTCCGTCGTCCTCGACCGTAAAGACAATGCCATCCCCTGCTTCCTCGATAGCAATCGAGGCATGAGTCGCGCCCCGAGCAATGGCGTCGGCCAATGCCTGCACGACACAGAAGTAAGTGGTTGCTTCGATCTCCTGGGGGTGCCGGTCGACCCCGGACACTGCGACTGACGACTCGAGCGGAAGGCGGTGAACGTGAGCGGTGATTGCCACGCCAAGACCCTCCGCCTCCAATAAGGGTGGATAGATGCCCCGCGCAAATTCCCTGGTGGTTTGGATGGCGTGGTCGGCTTGCTCCACCAGGGCACCGAGTTGTTCAGCCGTGTGGAGAGCCCCGCCCTTGGTGGCAAGCTGGCGGGCCAGCCCCAACTTCACCTTGATCGCCACAAGCTGTTGTTGAGCACCGTCGTGCAGATCGCGTTCGAGGTTCCTCCGCGTCTCGTTCTGGACGGCGACAATCCTCCGCCGCGACTCACGAAGTTCAACCACGCGGGCGCGTAGATCATCACTCAGGCTGAGGTTGCGAAGAGCAAGACCCATACCCGTTGCCACGCTGTTCACCAGGCGCTCATCCATGGGGCCGAGCACCTGGTCGCGGGGCGCGTAAAGGCCGACAGCCCCCAGCTGCTCTCGATCATGGATGATCGGAACCATCAACGTTGCAGGATCTTCCGGCGTCACTGGCCAGGCGGCCTCGACATGCTGTTCCCCGGGGTTTCCGACCCATATGACCGCGGCCTCGGCAGTCGTGCCCTCAACGAGGGAACGAGCCACGAGGCCAATGAGTCCGCGGTCCGACGCCGCTACGCCCTGGGAGAACCGGGACAACACCTCATACGGTGTCGACCGGCGGCCATACACGAGCCGGTTCGCCACCTTTTGCAGACGTTGACGCAAAGGCTGGAAGGTCAGCGCCACGAGCGCCGTCGCCATTACGGCCAGGGCCTGATTGGAGCTGTCCAGGTCCAAGAGTCTCCCAACCCCGACCACAACTCCTACATACGCAACTGTGATGAAGAGAGCCAGGGACCCGTAGACGAAGGTACGCGAGATGACGAGGTCGATGTCGTAAAGGCGGTACCTGGCGAGCGCGACCCCATAGGTGCCGAGCCACGCCACCACGCCGGCGAACCTCAGCGTGCCGACCATCACCGCCGACTCGGTATAAAACAGATTGGCGCCGATCAACGCCAATACCCCGATGGCCTGTCCCCACGCAATCCATCGAAGTTGCTGACGTAGTTCCCCGCTGCTGAGCCGATATCTGATCACCAGCGATATGAGGGCAGCTATGAGCGAGCTGAAAACCAGCAAAAGGCCCGCACTGAAGAGCAACCTCACAATGGGCGGATGAGCCCCGAAGTCCGCTCCGATCGCTACGGTCCCGGAAGGAGGAAACGCGAGCAGCGTGCCAACGAACAGCATCAGCACAGCGAGGATCAGCGACGCCACCGCCCACCGCCAGCGCTTGTTCAGGAGGTGACCATCGGGAAAGACGAGATACCCGAAAGTGGGGCCGACAAAGCTCGGCAGGTACATGGCCGATCCGAGGACAAGTATCACAGCGAGACCGGGGGGCACCTGGGCCGGGGCCACAGCCGTGTAGTCAGTGGGCAGGCCCAGATCCTGCAATAGAACGGAGCAGGCGGCGATCAGACCCACGAAGAGGCCGCTGAACACGCCCGACCAGCCGAGAGCCCACACCGCCCAATTGCGCGGTTGACGGGGCAGCACAACCCAAACTATGAGCGTGGTCGTACACGCCAGGACGACATTCGCCGGAAGCCAGGTCATCCAGAAGGCGGGCCCCAGTCCGGCCATCAGCATCCAGATGGCGCCTCCGATGGCAGTCAAGGAGGCGAATGCGGTCATCGCCCGACCCCAGACGACTCGGCTGGTGTTCTTCACAGCTACAGAATGGCCGCTGGCGGCCCTGGAAGCGACCGTGGCAGCCGCCGACCGCTGGTGTGGATTTCCCCACCCTGGCTTTCTTGCCACCACTATCGACTCGCGGTCTGCGATGTTGGATGCTCCTATGACGCAACAAGAGGAGCGCAGGTGCGATTCGAATCTTCGGTGACCTCGATTTCATGGATTCCCTCGGAAGCCATGACGGGTCCTCTTCGCCTCCCGGTCGACATGGGCATCGGCCACTACGACGTCCCTCCTCCCGACCGGATCGATGACCTCGAAGCGCTGCGTGACACCGACCGTTTTCGCTTCGCCAACCACCTACGGGCCTACATAGAGGTGGCCGACGGCAAGGTGACCGGGGCCGGTTACCTCGGCGGGGGCCTGATCGGTTCGACCATCGTCAGGCTCGGCAGCAAGGTGGTCAACATCCCTGCCGTGTCGTACACGGACATTCGTCGCGAACCGGAGATCACCGAGAACTCTGTTCGCTTCGTCCAGACTGCCGGCGGCCGCACCGGGGCTCCGCTTCCTCGCCGCATCTCTCGACCGCCATTTGTCCAAATAACGGCCCCGACTGCCTGGACCACACTGTCATTGACCATCGGCGCAGACGGCTCGTCAAGCTATGAGCTGGTCGGGGCTTCGCCCTTCCCCCGACATTGGATTTACCAAGATGATGGAAGTCTGGCCCTCAAGAGTGGCGTGATCGACTTTGCCGAGTGGGCAGCCAAGAACACCCACGACCGCTCCCCCTGGTTCGATCATGACCAGCCGGCCGCGGTCAGCGAAGTAGAAAGCGCGGCCGAGCGGGCCATGTCTGTGGAGATCATGGGAGGGGAGGCGCCGGCCCTGAGGCGCTATCAGAAGGGTGATTCGTTGATGACCCAGGGCACCCCGGGTCGCGAAGTGCTGCTGATCCTCGATGGCATGACCGAGATTTCAGTTGACAATGAAGTCGTCGCCGAGGCAGGCCCCGGCTCGATTCTCGGTGAGCGGGCTGCCCTCGAGGACGGTCTCCGGACCGCCTCCGTGGTCGCCACGACGCCGGTGCGGGTCGCGGTCACCGAGGCACACGAACTCGATCCCACTTCGCTCGATGAGGTGGCCCGCCATCACCGCCGGGAGGAAGGCTGACTCCGGCGCAACGCAAAACGATCGACCTCGACATACGTCGGACCTGGTTTGCTCTCGACGAGCGTCAAGCCGTCGACGGTCCACCGGAACCTTTGAGCATCGTATGACGCGATCAGGTCGGTCACGTTTTCCGGTGGACGAAGGCGACTCAGGGTCAGGTGGGCCGAAAAGGGTCGGTCCTCGGGAGGGAGCCCGGATTCACGGCAGGCCGCTTCGACGATCGAGTTGAGCCGGGCCAGGCCCTGTTCGACGTCTTTCACCCCGAGCCAGAGCACGTTGGCCCGGCGCCCATTGGGAAACGCACCCATCTCCCAGAGGGAGAGATCGAACGGCGCACCAAGGTCAGACTGGTCGATGCGGGCAGCCAGAATCTCAGCGCGGGTCTCGTCCAGCGGGCCTAGAAAACGGATGGTCAGGTGCCAGTTGTCCGGTGGAACCACCTTGCCAGGTAGCGTCCAGGCCGCCAGGTGTTGGGCCAGCATCGACTTCACCCCGGCGTCCACCGCCACGCCCAGGAAGAGCCGCCTCAGTTCTCCCACCACTCCCCCGCCAGTGCCAACCGGGTCAAGTGCAGTGCGGAGGTTGTTGTGTAAGCGCGGACCCGTTCACGGTCACCGGGCATGCGCAGAGTGCGGACCCCCGAGCCTTCCGGACTGACAACTGCCACGAACATGGTGCCAACCGGCTGTTCTTGAGGATCGGGGCCAGCCGCGCCCACCACCCCTATGCCGACGTCCACTCCCAGGCGGTCGCGTACCGCCCCAGCCATCGCCAGGGCGGTTCCTTCACTAACCACTCCATCGTCAAACCCGCTGACTCCCAGCAGGGACGTCTTGAGATCCGTGGCGTAGGTCACCAGGCCCCCGCGAAAGTACTTCGACGAACCGGGTTGAGAACTGAGCCGGGCCGCCACCATTCCTCCGGTGGCGGACTCGGCCGTGCCAATGGTCCATCCCCGCTCAGCGAGCAGAGAGGCAATCACCTGGTCGATCGTTTCGGAGTCGACGGCAAATACCCCTGGACCCAGCCGCCGGCGGACTTCGGCCTCGATCGGAGCAATGAGGCCCAAAGTCTCTTGCTCGGTGACCCCCTTGGCGGTGATCCGCACCTTGATCTCACCCCCCGATGCCAGGAAGGCGATCGAAGGATTGGCCGACTTATAGAGGTCGTCGAGGATCTCCCCAACCTGTGACTCCGACCTGCCCCAGGTCCGAAGCACCCTGCTCGTCAGGACGCCAGCTACCCCGGCCCGCTCCCGAAGGCGAGGCAACACTTCTTGCTCCAGGAGGTAGCTCATCTCCTCGGGAACGCCCGGCACCGCGAAGATAAGCGTGCTCTCGTGTTCGAGGACGAGCCCCGGGGCGCTTCCCTTCGGGTTGGCGAGCAGTACGGCGCCATTGGGATATTCGGCCTGGCGAAGGTTGGACAGTGGCATCTGGCGACCGCTCGCCGACCAGCGCTCATTCAGTTCGTCGGCGTACTCCTCGGAGAACTCCATCTCACGCCGGAATGCCTTACACATCCCCTCCCTCGTGAGGTCATCGCGGGTCGGCCCGATGCCGCCGGTTATCACCACACCGTCCGCCCGCTTCACAGCCGTCCGGAGCACCCTGGCGATCCGCTCGATGTTGTCGCCCACCACCGCCTGAAAATGAGCGTCGAACCCGTTCTCGGCGAGAGCGGCGCCGATCGTTGCCGCATTTCCGTTGACGATCTGGCCCAGCAGCAATTCGGTGCCGACTGCCACCACCTCGACGATCACGCCGTCCCCACCACCGTCCCCGACAGCTCGGCCCCATAGGCGCCGTTGATCTCGGCTAGCAGCCACTCACCTGGAACACCCCTGTCGAGGTTAATCACCCCATCGATCTCGGGAGCCTCCCGATACGATCGGGCTACGGGGACGCCGTCCTCGACCTGGTCGACCAGCACCACAACCTTCTCTCCGACCATGGCAGCGTTGGCCCCGGCGGTGATGTCTTCCTGCATCCCCTGCAAGTAGCGGAGCCGCTCTTGCATCGTTTCGGGATCGACCCGACCGTCAAGGGCAGCCGCCGAAGTGCCGTCTTCGGCCGAGTAGGGGAAGAAGCCGGCCCAGTCAAGACGCACCTCGGCGAGGAACGATGCCAGCTCCTCGACCTCGTCGTCGGTCTCTCCGGGAAATCCAACGATGAAAGAAGATCGCAACGCCGCCCGGGGTGAAGCCCCGCGAATCGACTCGATCAGTTCCCGGTAACGGTCGCCGCCCCCGGGTCGTTTCATCAGCCGGAGCAACCTGGTCGAGGAGTGTTGTAGCGAGAGGTCGAAATAGGGAGCGATCACCGCGTTGGCGCTCATCTGCTCGATCAGGGCCGGGCGGATCTCTTTTGGATACAGATACAGAAGGCGAAGCCTGCGCAGACCCTCGATCCCATCGATCAGTTCGAGCAGCTCAACGATCCCGCCGGGAGCTTCGATGTCGCGTCCATATGCGGCCAGGTCCTGTGCAACCAGTACGACCTCGCTGACCCCGCTGGCCACGAGACCGCTGATCTCTTCGGCGATGTTCACTGGCCGGCGGGAGCGCTGCGGCCCCCTGATGAGTGGAATTGCGCAGAACGTGCAAGGTTTGTCACAACCTTCGGCCACTTTGACGTAGGCGTAAGGAAGGGATGGACGCGACCGGTTGACGGCGTGGAGAATGTCCATCACCGGACGGCGGAAGGTGACAGGCCGCCAGCCGGTCAGCCGATCGATCGTGGTCACCAACTCGCCGTACCGGTCTAGGCCCAGCACCGCATCGACTTCCGGCAACGCCTGCTCGACCTCGACCCCGAAGCGTTGGGCCATACATCCCAACACGATCGTTTTGGCGTCCGGCCGTTTGGTGTCTTGCATCTCCAGGATGGTCTCGACCGACTCGCGCCTGGCATCCTCGATAAAGGCACAGGTGTTCACCATGACTACGTCTGCTACCTCGGGTGAGGCAGCCGACTCGTAACCCGCCTCGGCAAGCATTGCCTCGAGTTTCTCCGAGTCGACCTGGTTTTTGGCACAGCCGAGCGTGGTCAGCCAGACGGTGGGGGTAGCCATGGATAGATCGAAGTCTACGGAGTTCCCGGGTCAGGCCAGACGGCGGTAGCGGCCCCGAAAGTAGATCAGCGGGTCGTCTATCTCCCCGAGGTGAAGTTCTTCGATTTCCCCGACTATCAGGATCTGGCTGCCGATGGTCATGGTTGTCTCCAAGCGGCACCCCGCCCAGGTGGCAAAACCACCCAGCCTGGGCCCCCAGGCGGTTTCGGTCACCTCCAAACCGGCAAACAGCCCTCCGGGAGATGGAGAAATCTCGGCAAAGCGATCGGAGAGGGCGCGGTGTTCGTTCTCGCCAACGTGCATGATGAATCGTCTGGTCTCGTCGACCGCGTGTCGAAAGTCGGCGCTGTCGCTGATCGCCATCACCACCCGCGGTGGCTCGCCCTCGACCACCAGCACGGCCGAGGCGGTCATCCCGTCGGCCCCGGCGGTGACGATGGTGACCGGGCCCGCCAAACGGCCCCGCAGTCGACGGGCCGGATCCCGGTCGGCGGGAGGAGTCTGGAAGGGGTGCTCGTTGTGGATGGTCATGACCGTGTGGTCGACAACGGAACTTCGAACGATCGCCGCTCATCGAAGCGGATGTGATGGGTATAGCCGGCGGCGCGGGCAGCTTCGACCACCTCGTCATGAGCATGGCCGGCGTCTTCAGGGTGATGGGCGTCGCTGGCCAGGGTGACCTTGACCCCGGCACCGTGAAACATCTTCAGAAAGGTGGGTGAGGGGTACACCTCGCCTACCGGCCGCCGCAGACCCTGGCTCGAAACCTCGACAGATGTGCCTGAGCGAGCTGCCGCGTTGACCACGCGCTCGTAGAGATGGATGGGCTCCGTCTCCGGTCGGTAGCCGTATTTCTTGCATACGTCGACATGGGCAAGGACATCCACCGCCCCCCTCCCCGCCAGGTCGGTAACCAGGGTGAAGTAGTCCTCCCAGGACTGGTCGACCCCGCGGCGCTCGAACTCATAGGTCACCTCACCCGAGTCGATGGACCACGCCCCGACCCAATGGACCGACCCGATCAGGTAGTCGAACGGATACGGCGCCAGGAACTCGAGAACTGCGTCGATGGTCTGGGGAAAGAAGTCGACCTCGAGGCCGAGCTTCACCGGGAGGCCCCGCGACTTCGCTGCCTGTATTGCGTCCACGTACTTTTCGATGGAGAGAGTGCGGTCGTCGGCCACCATCTGGGCGGCCTGGGCGGAGAGGTCGGAACGCCAGTCCCACTCCCAGAACGCACCGAGCACGTCGATCGCTTCGACACATCTATATAGGTGCTCGGTAAAACCCAGTTCGGTTATCCCCCGCCCGGCGGCGACGTCCACGTAGGACTCGATCAGGCCCGGCGGATACTCCCCGGGGGGCGGGGCCACTCGATGGTCGTCCCCGGCGTGGGGGTGGAGGTGCAGGTGGTAGTCGGACAAGCTCAGGTTCCCCGGGCCGCTTCGACCAGGCCCTGGAGAGGACCGGGGCCGACCGCATCGGCCAGCGTGTTCCAGGTGGCGTCGGTCAACTCGCCATTGGTCTCCAACTGGGCGGCGGCCAGATGGACAGCGTCGGCCAGGGCGCCAAAGAGACCGACCTGATCTCGTTCAACTGCCGTCGCAATCGCCATCCGGGCACCGGCCGGGTCACGACGGCCGAGCGCCTCGATGGCCCGCTCGGCTGCGTTCAATGCCTGGCGCTGGAGATGCCCGTCCATCCCTGAAGGATAAGACAGGCGAAAGGCGGCTCGATCACACCTCGGCGAACAGATAGGGACGGATGACGTTGATCCGGTCGTCGACCTCATCGGGGTGGAGGTACCAGAGGGTGGCGGTCAGGCTGGAGAGGAGGGGATTGCCGTCCTGGGGCGTAAAGCAGAATCCGACCAGGGTGTTGCCGTTGCGAATGGTCAAAGTGTCCACCGCCACCACCGTCTGGGAAAGGATCCGACCGAAGTAGCCGTGGTCACGCCCAAAGGAGAACACCGCGTTGGTCGACTTCTTGTAGGTGATCGCCACCCGTTTGTTGGCGGCCAACCGTTCCCGGACCTCGTGAAGGGTGATGTCGCGGTCCATGGTCAGGGCGAAGTGCATGGCGTGCATGTACTGGCTGTTCATCTTGAGCGCCGAGGAGAAGAGGTTGAGGTCGTAGCCGATGGTCTCGAACAACACATGCGCGTCCCGGGCATGGTGGGTTCCAAATCGGCCCTCTTTGTGCTGCTCGACCGTTGGCGACGGTGCAAACCCCACGTCCTGGCTGATGTCGTTGGAGCGGCGGATGCAGATGAACCGCCCGTCAGTGAGATGGTTGGTCCCATCCTCGTCCATGGCCAATGTCTTGACCAACACGGCGATGTTGTGGGTGTTGCAAGAAACGATGTGCAGGAAACGATCCTCGCCGTGGACCAGCGCTTCGTCGTTGATACCGCGGGCATACATCTTTCCGAAGCCGTATTCGCTGCCCTGGGCCAGGAACCCAAGAGGGTTGAGGGCCGACTCGTAGAACTCGTCCTTGTTCTCGTTTCCCACCGGGGTGCAATCGATTACCACCTTGGCGCGTTCGATCGCCTCGCGGGTTTCGAACTTGGGAGCGTGACCCAGTTCCTCGAAAGTGGTCCGCTTGTCCTCGTCAACCACCAAGACAGCACCCCGGCGCACCAGGTCGTTGACCTTTCCCCGCTCGGTGATGAGAGGCGAGCGCTTGTGAAACGTCACCTCATCGATGCCGAAATCGTCTTTGTGATCGGCCAACAACCCGATCAGCGGCTCACCGATGGTCCCGGTACCGACTACGTGAACGACGTTCATCTGTGCTCCCTAGGCGTGAGTCGTGAGGCGTGAGGCGTGAGTAAACCTACTCCATTTCGTACGTCCGCTGATCGGATCTCCCGTCTCACGTCTCACGTCTCACGTCTTAGAACTGTTCTTCCTCGGTGCTCCCCTTCAAAGCCAGCGTCGAGGCCTCGCTACCGGCGATCACTGACGACACCCGATCGAAGTAACCGGCGCCGACCTCGCGTTGGTGACGGGTGGCAGAGTACCCCTCCTGTTCGAGACCGAACTCCCGCTCCTGCAACTCGACGTAGGCGGGCATACCCAGGGCGGCGTACCTCCTGGCCAGTTCGAACATCGAGGCATTGAGCGCATGGAAACCGGCCAGCGTGATGAACTGAAACTTGTAGCCCATCGCGCCCAACTCCTTCTGGAACGAGGCGATGGTCGGTTCGTCGAGGTGTTGGCGCCAGTTGAAGGACGGCGAGCAGTTGTAGGCGAGCATCTTTCCCGGATACTCGGCGTGCACGGCCTCGGCGAAACGGCGAGCTTCACCCAGGTCAGGATGGGCGGTCTCGCACCACAGGAGGTCGGCGTAGGGGGCGTATGACAACGCTCGCGAGATCGCCTGCTCAAGACCCTCCCGCACGCGGAAGAAGCCTTCCGCAGTTCGCTCTCCGGTGCAGAACTCCTGGTCGCGGGGGTCGATGTCGGAAGTGAGGAGGTTGGCGCTGTTGGCGTCCGTGCGGGCCACGATGACGATGGGGACGTCGAGGACGTCGGAGGCAAGCCGGGCGGCGTTGAGGGAGCGGATGTGCTGGGCGGTGGGGATCAGCACCTTGCCCCCCATGTGCCCGCACTTCTTCTCGGAGGCAAGCTGGTCCTCGAAATGAACCCCGGCGGCTCCCGCCTCGATGAACGACTTGGTCAATTCGTAGACGTTGAGAGCTCCGCCAAACCCGGCCTCGCCGTCGGCGATGATCGGGGCAAACCAATCGATCGACTCGTCACCTTCTGACCAGTGGATCTGATCGGCGCGGCGCAGGGCGTTGTTGATCCGCCGGACCAGAGCCGGCGCCGAGTTGGCCGGATAGAGCGACTGGTCCGGGTAAACCTGTTCGGACAGGTTGGCGTCGCCCGCCACCTGCCATCCCGATAGGTAGATGGCCCGCAAACCGGCCTTGACCATCTGCACCGCCTGGCCACCCGAGATGGCGCCCAAGGCATTGACGTATTCGTTGCTGTCCAGCAGGTGCCACAACTTCTCGGAGGTGACCCGGGCCAGGGTGTATTGCTCGCGCAACGACCCCCGCAACGCCACCACATCCACCGCTTGGTAGTCGCGTTTGACACCTTCCCAACGGCGGTTGTTGACCCATTCCTTGCTGAGCTGTTCAACTTCGGCAGTGTCTTCAATTGCCATCTCTTGTCTCCTCAGTCGATCAACTCGTAGGCGGGCAGTGTCAGGAACTCGATGAAATCGTCGGCCATGGCGACTTCTTCGAAGACTTTCCAGGCGGCAGAGGTGTCGAGTGGGATTCGAACCATCTCCTCGGCGGCCAGCGCTTTCACCAGGGCCCGGTCGACCGGTCGGCCGTCATCGAGACGGGCTCCCCCGTGCAACCATTGCCAGATCTGGCTGCGGGAGATCTCGGCAGTGGCAACGTCTTCCATCAGGTTGTCGATGGCGGCTGCACCCGTGCCTTCCAGCCACGAAGCGAGGTAGTGGATCCCGGCTCGCAGGTTGGTCCGAACACCGGCTTCGGTGATCTTGCCATCGGGGATGGCGAAGTCGAGAAGCTCGGCGGCGCCAACGGCCACGTCTTCCCGCAAGCGATCTAGCTGGTCGGGTCGGTCCCCCAGCACCGCGTCGAAACAGGCCCGCGCCACCGGCACCAGGTCGGGATGGGCGACCCAGGTCCCATCGAAACCCTGACCTGCTTCGCGGGCCTTGTCGGCCCGCACCTTGGCCAGGGCATTTTCAGTCACCACCGCATCCCGGCGGTTGGGGATGAATGCAGCCATTCCGCCTATGGCCTGGGCCCGGTGGCGGTGACAGGTCGCCACCAACAGCTCCGAATAGGCCTTCATGAAGGGCACGGTCATCGTAACCTGGCTCCGATCGGGGAGGAGAAACCCGGGACGGTCCCGCAGTACTTTGATGGTGGAGAAGATGTAGTCCCACCTCCCGGCGTTGAGACCGGCCGAATGTTCCCTCAGCTCAAAGAGTATCTCGTCCATCTCGAAGGCTGCAGTGAGGGTCTCGATCAAAACCGTTGCCTTGATTGTGCCAGGCGCGATACCGAGTCTCTGCTGGCTGTACACAAAGACGTCGTTCCACAATCGGGCCTCCAGATGATTTTCCAGCTTGGGGAGATAGAGGTAAGGCCCGCTTCCGGCCTCCAGGGCGGCGCGGGCACCATGAAATAGATACAGACCAAAGTCGAACAGGGAAGCCGACACGCGTTCGCCGTCCACCACCAGGTGCTTTTCCGGAAGATGCCACCCCCGCGGGCGCACAAACAGCCGCGCTGGGTTTTCATCGAGGCGATAGGACTTCTCGGGCGTGTCGAGACTCAGGGTGCCGCGATAGGCCGCTACCAGGTTCGCCTGACCCGACACGAGGTTGTCCCAGGTGGGGGTCGTGGCATCTTCGAAGTCAGCCATAAAGACCCGCGCCCCCGAGTTGAGGGCATTGATCATCATCTTGGCGTCGACTGGCCCGGTGATTTCGACCCGGCGATCGGCGATTTCGGCGGGGATCGGAGCCACCTCGAAGGTTCGCTGAGGGCCAGGCGCGGGAGGAATCCCGAGTTGGTGGGAACGGCGGGCCTCCAGCAGCTTGGCCCTGGTGGGTTGGAAGTTCCGGTGGAGTTCCGCCACAAACTCCAATGCCTCGGTGGAGGTGATGACGCCCGCTGGTGCCAGCAGCTCGACCTGTTTTGCCATAATGTCTTAGTCTCTTAGAAATAGACGAGCATTGTCACGAATCCTGCCTCAAACTTCGATCAAACTTTCGCCATGACCAGTAGCCCCATGAACTTCGATCCAGTCACGTTTGGACACCGGGTGCGTCACTTCCGCAGACTGAAAGGGCTCACACTCGATCAGCTCGGCGGCCTGGTCGACCGGCCAGCCCCTTTTCTCTCCCTGGTCGAGAACGGCAAGAAGGAACCCCGGCTGAGCCAGATCTCTGCGCTGGCCACCGCCCTGGGAGTCACGATCGAAGAGCTTCTGTCCCAGGACGCGCCCAACCGCCGTGCCTATCTCGAGATCGAACTGGTGCGGTACCAGACCCGGTTCTCCGAGCTAGATCTCCCCTATTTGCGCTCCACGGCTCGACTCTCCGATGAAACCCTCAACCACCTCGTCTCTTTGTACCGGTTGTTGGCTGAGACCGGCGGACCGGGGCCGGTGACAGCGGGCGAGGTACGCCGCATCAACGGCCAGATGACGACCGAACTCAAAGCGGTCGATGGTTACCTGTCGGAGGTCGAAGGGGTGGCGGTTGAAGCATTGGCCCGGGCGGGTTATGGCGGAGCCGGCGCCCTCTCCTCCCGGCACATACTCGACCTGGCCGCTCACGCCGGTTTCGAGATCAAGCCGATCGAGGACATCCCGTCATCGCTTCGCTCAGTCACCGATCTGGCAAATAAGGTGATCTACATCGCCCAGCGCAACGAACTTCGCACTCGTCAAGCCCGCAAGGCGATCCTGCAAACCCTCGCCCGGATCTATCTCGACCTGGAGGAGCCTGGCAGCTACGACGAGTTCCTCCGCCAGCGCCGCCTCACGGCCTATTTCGCCTCGGCGGTCTTGGTGCCTGAGCAGCCCGCCGCCGCCCTGCTTGGCGAAGCTCAGCGTCGCCGCGACCTGTCGGTGGAAGACCTGCGCGAGCTCTTCTACGTGTCCTTTCAGACCGCCGCCCACCGCGTGATCAACCTCGCCACTACCCATCTGGGAATCCGGACCCACCTGATGGTCAGCGACGAAGAGGGCATAGCTTTGAAGGCATACGAAAACGACAGCGTCCCCTTTCCCCGTGACGAGGACGGGGGGGTCGAGGCCCAGAGGTTGTGCCGGGAGTGGTCGGCCCGGGCGGCCTTCGCCTCGACCGACAAATTCTCCCTCCACTACCAGTACACCGACACCCCGGCTGGCACCTACTTCTGTTCGACCTATGTCGACCCCGACCCCAATGTGGCGACGGCGGTCACCTTCGGGGTTGGCTTCGACGACGCCCAGTATCTCCGGGGACGGGAAACCGCCAACCGGCGCCGGTCCAAATGCCCCGACGGGGCGTGTTGTCGGCGACCCAATCGTGAGCTGGGACAACGCTGGGAGGGCAAAATCGTCGCCTCGCCCCGCGCCCAGGCCCGCATTATCGGGATGCTCGCTCCCGACCCCTACCCAAGACTCGACCTGGCCGAGATCTACGAATTGGTCGAACGGCACCAGCCGCGGCCCAATTCGCCCCAATAACCATTAGGCCTAGCGCCCCACCTCCGCATATTGCCGAAAAGAGGCCGCGAGCTAGCTTCATTGGTGCCATGCAACAGTTCAATGGTTCGCTGCGGTTCCCAGGCGAGGTTGGACCCGGGTTGCGCGTCCTCATCGACCTAACCGATGAGCGTCACGTCCGTATCTCGGCTGCGACCGATCTCATCGGAGACTGGCCGCTGGAAAAGGTGGGGATCCGTGCCGCAGAGGATGGTTTCCATATTCTGGCGGAGGGCGACGAGGTGGTGGTGCGCACCGACAACGACCCGGCGTTTGCGGTTGCCGTAGGGCTGCGCAACGCTCCCACCTTGCTGCGCCGGCAGATGTCCGACCTCCTCAGACACGACCCGGTCTGGCACCAAAAAGCTCTCGACTGACCTGGCGTTCAGGCCAGGAAGAGCGCCGGCTCCGCGAGGTTCTCGATCACCATCGCCATGAACCGCCGGCCCAGGCCGCCATCGATCACTCGATGGTCATAAGACAACGACAGGGGCATCACCGGGGCGATCTCGACCTTGCCGCCAATGGCGACGGGTTTCTCGTCGGCTCGTCCCACTGAGAGGATCGCGGTGGTCCCAGGAGGGACGATCGGCGTTCCGAATCCCCCACCAAGGGCCCCGATGTTGGAAATGGTGAAACCCTGCCCGGTGAGTTCGCTGACCTCCAGGCTTCGTTCTTTCGCTCCGGAGGCGAGTCGGCTCACCTCGGCACCGACCTCCAGCAGCGAATGACGATCGGCCTCCGCCACCACCGCCACCAGGAGTCCGTCCGGTGTGTCCACCGCCACGCCAATGTCGTAGCGGCCCTTGACCACGAGGTCGCTCTCTTCGAGAGTGGCGTTGAACTCAGGAAAGGCCTTTAGCGCCGGCAGCACCGCTTTGATCAGGAGCGCCTCCAGAGGGAGCTTGACCTGATGGCGTGACTCCAGAGCCCGGCGAGCGGCCAGCAGCCGGCGGGCATCGACCTCGTCGAATGTCGTCACGTGCGGAATCTCAGCCCACGAACGCGCCATGTTGGCGGCAATGGTGCGGCGGAGGCGTGACAGCGGCCGACGCTCGCCCTCGGCCACCAGCGCCACCGGCGGCAGGTTCAAAGAGATGGGTTCCGGCCGAGCGGTGGAAGGGTCGGCCGCAGCCAGGACATCGTCCCGGGTGATGCGTCCCCCCGGTCCGGTTCCGGTCAGTCGATTGAGATCTACGCCCATGTCGGCGGCGAGCTTGCGAACCAAAGGGAGCGCCTGCACCCGATTTAGTGCCTCCTCGGTTTTGTGCAGCCGCGGCGTCAATTCTTCGGCCGCTTCGCTGATGGTGCCCACGATGGGTGGAGGCAACGGCGCACTTTCCACAACCTCGGGAGGCCATGCCTCGCCCGCCTCACCGATCACGACCAGGATCTCACCGACCGCCAGGGTGTCGCCATCGGCGGCGCCATGGTGCAAGACGGTGCCGCTGCGGGGGGACGGGATCTCCACCACCGCCTTGTCGGTCTCCACTTCGACCACAGGCTGATCGACCTTCACCTCGCCGCCCACCGGAATCAGCCACCGGACCACTTCGGCCTCAGTGAGCCCTTCGCCGATGTCGGGAAGCCGGAACTCGTAGGCCATCAGCCCTGGACGGTGCGCCGGGCAGCGGCGGCGATTCGCTCGACCGACGGCAAATATAGGTGCTCGCCCCGTTTGAGGGGGAAGACCGTATCCCACCCCGTCACCCTCTCGACCGGGGCTGTCAATTCAAAGAGGCACTCTTCGGCAAGGACCGCGGCAACTTCTGCACCAAAGCCGGCGGTCCTCGGTGCTTCGTGCACGACCACTGCCCTGCCAGTCTTGGCAACCGATCCAACCAGGGTCTTGCGATCCAGTGGGACCAGCGTTCGGAGGTCGATCACCTCGGCATCGATTCCCTCAGTGGACAGCAAGTCCGCAGCAGCCCGGGTCTCTTTGGTCATAGCCCCCCAGGTTATGAGTGACACGTCGGTACCGGACCGCTCTACCCGGGCCTCTCCGATGGGAACTGTGTACCACTCGTCCGGGACTTCTTCCTTCACCGCCCGGTAGAGGCGAATCGGCTCGCAGAAGATGACCGGGTCGGGATCTTCGATCGCCGCCAGCAACAGGCCCTTGGCGTCGTAGGGAGTGGAGGGAACGACCACTTTGAGGCCCGGAGTATGGGCGTAGATCGCCTCCATCGACTCCGAGTGGTGTTCGGCGGCGCCGATCCCGCCGCCAAACGGAATCCGAATGACCATGGGGGCTGTAAAACGATGCCGCGATCGGTTGCGGATCCGGGCGACATGGCTGACGATCTGGTCGAAGGCCGGGTAGGAGAAACCCATGAACTGGAGTTCTGCTACCGGCCGCATCCCGGCGATCGCCATCCCCAGAGCCACCCCAACAATCGCCGACTCCGCCACAGGCGTGTCGATGACTCGATCCTCACCGTATCTCTGCAAGAGCCCGTCCGTAATCCGAAACACGCCACCGGTGCGGGCCACGTCCTCTCCGATCACAAGCACCGCTTGATCCTTGGCGAGTGAAAGGTCGAGGGCGTCCGTCAGAGCCTGAGCCATCGTGCGGACCGTCATGTCAGCTCACCCCGGCGCGATTGCTGGGTTACGAGATGGGAAGGCATGGACTCGAACATCGCCTCGAACATCTCACCCGCAGTGGGAAGCGGGAGACCTTCGGCCAGGCCAACGGCCCGCTCGATCTCGCTACCGGCCTCCTCCTCGATCTGATCCTGCCACTCCGGGTTCCAAGCCTCCCGCTCCGAGAGGAAGATCCTGACTCGCTCAAGGGGGTCCCTTCGGCGCCACTCCTCGGCTTCAGCCGGATCGCGATATCGACCGGGATCGTCGGCCGTGGTGTGGGGCCCTATCCGATAGGTGACCGCCTCGATCAACGTTGGTCCCCGTCCGGCCCGGGCCCTGGCAATTGCGTCGCCGGTGGCCTGATACACCGCAAAGAGATCGTTGCCATCTACTTGAACCCCTGGCATCCCGTAACCGATCGCCTTTTGTGCGATCGTTTCGGAGCGGGTTTGCAGCGCTCGGGGCAGTGAGATAGCCCAGCCGTTGTTCTGGCAGAAGAAGACGCATGGCACGTTGAATACGGCGGCGAAGTTCATAGCTTCGTGAAAGTCACCTTCCGAAGTGGCTCCGTCGCCGAAGTAGGTGATGGCTATCCGCCGCTCGCCCATCAACCGCGACGCCCAGGCCAGCCCGACAGCGTGGACCATATGCCCGCCGACCGTGATCGACGGAGGCAACACCGGGCAGTGATCGGGAGGGGACCCACCCCGCTCGTCACCAGTGCGGCCGGCGAAAAGCAGCTCCAATGGATATCCCTGCATCCACATGGCAGCGGCGTCGCGATATGTACCCACCATCCAGTCGTCCGGTTCCAGGGCAGCGGCGCTCCCCACCTGAGCGGCTTCCTGTCCCTCGAAAGGTGCGTAGGTCGCCAGCCTTCCTTGCTTCTGCAGGGCCATCCCCTTGCGGTCGTAGGTGCGGGCGAAGACCAGCGCCCGGTACAACCGGCGTGTCATCGTGAGGTCGACAGGTGATGGTCCGGTCAGGTCACCGGACGGAGTCAGCAGCTGAAACATCGAGCTTGCTGAGGCTAGCGGCGGCTCGGAGAGTTCAATTCGGACCGCCGTCTCAACGGTCACACGCCGGCTCGTTCCGAAGAAAGGTCCTCGAGCTCTTCGATCGTCATCAGAACTTCACGCGCCTTGGAGCCTTCTGACGGACCTACTACCCCGCGGTTCTCGAGAATATCCATGACCCTCCCCGCCCGGGCGAAGCCGATCCGCAGCTTCCGCTGCAACATGGAAGTACTGCCGAGCTGGCTGCGAACGATGATGTCCATAGCCTGGCGAACGAGAGCTTCTTCCTCGTCGTCCTCCCCGTCGGCCACCCGGGCTGCTTCGGCCGCGAGGTTCTCGATAACTTGATCGTGGTACTCAACGTCGCGCTGGGTCTTCACCCATTCGACGAGCTCGTGGATCTCCTCCTCGCTCACCCAGGCGCCCTGGTAACGGTTCGGCCGCGGTTCGGCCGCGGTCATCACCAACATGTCGCCCATGCCAACGAGTTTCTCGGCACCGGCGCCGTCGATGATGACCCGGGAGTCGGTCTGGCTTGCCACCGAGAAGGCGAGACGGGAAGGGATGTTCGCCTTGATCACACCGGTGATGACGTCGACCGAGGGACGCTGAGTGGCGATGACCAGGTGGATGCCCACCGCCCGCGCCATCTGGGCGATGCGGACGATCGCATCCTCGACGTCGCGGCCCGCCACCATCATCAGGTCGTTGAGTTCGTCGACGATCACCACGATGTAGGGGAACCGATCGAAACCTTCCTCGGGCAGATTGCCCGCATCGATCTTCTCCCGATAGCCGATGATGTCGCGCACCTTGGCATCGGCCAGCAGGTCGTAGCGGCGATCCATCTCGGACACCGCCCACTTCAACGCATCCGCTGCCTTCTTGGGATTGGTGATGACGCGATGGAGCAGATGGGGAACCCCGTTGTACTGACCGAGCTCGACCCGCTTGGGGTCGACCAGGATCAGACGTACGTCGTCTGGGCTGGTCCGCATCAGCAACGAGGACACGATTGCATTGATGCACGACGACTTGCCCGCCCCGGTGGCGCCGGCGATCAGCACGTGCGGCAACTCGGCGAGGTTGAGCAGCCTCGGCTTGCCTGAGATGTCCACCCCCAGCCCGACTGCGAGGGAATGTTTGTCGGCCACAGCCTCGGGGCTCCGGAGAACGTCGCCGAGCGTCACCAGCCGGCGGCGGCGGTTGGGGACCTCAACACCGATCGCCGACTTGCCGGGTATCGGAACCAGGAGCCTGACATCGGGGGTGGCCAATGCGTAGGCGATGTCGTGGGCGAGGCTGGAGACCCGGTTCACCTTCACTCCGGGGGCCAGCTCGATCTCGAATCTCGTGACCGTGGGGCCGGGGACGATCTTGGTCAGCTGGGCATCGACGCCGTGCTGACGGAGGGTGTCTTCGAGCTGGGCGGCGGTGTCCTCCAAACCCTTGCGACTCTGCTCCTCGCCACCACCAAATCCGAGCAGCTCGGCCGGAGGCAGCTGGTATCCCGAACTCGCAACCACTGCGGCGCTGGATCTGGCCTTGGTCTTCCTTGGAGTTCTGGCGGCGGTGGCAACGACTGGCTCCTCTTCATCCACGGTCTCCGGCTCGGGCATGACCGGCCGGGCCATATGGCGGGCGGGACTGGGCCGGTGACGGCCGGATTCGATGTGAGCGCTGCTGGCGAAGTGACGGACGTTGCGGCCAAGCTGGGCGATGGCTCCAACAAGTTCCTTCACCGTCGTTCGTGTCAACAGCAAGACACCTATTCCCATCACCGCGGTAAGAACGACAAAAGCGCCCCAGGTGCCGAGCAGGCGGCGAAGAGGAAAGGCGATCAGGGCGCCGAGTGCCCCTCCCCTCTCCTCCACCAAATCCATGTTGGGCATCAGGGCGACTCCGCCGGTCAGGAGATGGAACATCGCCAGTGATCCCACGAAGGAGGTGACGGCCCCGCTGACGATGCGGGCCGGCCCCTGGCGGGGACGTCCGAGGATCAGACCAGCACCGATCCCGAACATCACCACCGGGACCAAGAAACGCCACCAGCCGAACGCAAAGCGGGTTCCGGTCTCGACGGCATCACCAAACGGTCCGGCCAACCCGAGGAAGCCGAGAGTGATGAGGATCGCCACCACCACGATTGCCAAGCCCCAGACGTCGTCGGCCTGGCGTCCCAGCTGTGCGCGAATGCGTTCCCGCAGCGCCCCCAGCGAGAGGCGCGACGTTCCCTTGCTTCCGCTTTTCCTGGTCTTGTGTGAGGACACCCGCTTCCGCCCGCTGGCACCCCGGCGGGTGGGCGTCCTTTTGGTCATGTAACTGGTGAGACTACCTCACAAAACGCCGAACGGCGGGAGCCCCGGAGCTCAACTCAGAGTTCGAGAACCACCGGCAGGATGACCGGGCGACGGGAGGTTTCCGACTTGATCACCCGGGCGGCCGCCTGGCGCACCACCTGTTGCAGGGCCGAGCCGTCATGGGCGTCGGCGGTGAGTCTTTCCTGCACGGCCTGGCGAACCGCCTGGCCGGCTTTCTCCAAAACGGCCTCGGGGTCGTCCATCATCCCGTGGCTGCTCAGATCGGGGCCGAAGATGATCTCATGAGACTGCGGGCTGACGGCGACCGTCACCACCACCACCCCTTCGTCCGCGAGGTGGCTGCGGTCGCGGAGCACTGCCTTGACGTCGCCGATACTGTCGCCATCGAGGTACACGTAACCGGCGGGCACTGCCCGGCGTGACACACGGGTGTCGTCACCGTCGAGAAAGATCCTGTCGCCGTCTTCGAGAATCTCGACCTGGGGCACCCCCACCAGCCGGGCAAGGGAAGCGTGGGCGGCCAGATGCCGATACTCACCGTGAATGGGGACGAATGCCGCCGGCCGGATCAAATTGAGATAAGTGAGCAATTCGTCGCGGGCGGCATGTCCGGAAACATGGACTTCAGCGTTGCGCCCGTGAATGACCCGCGCTCCCCGGCGGAGCAGTTGATTGATCACCCGGGATACGGCCGTCTCGTTGCCGGGGATGGGAGTGGCCGACAAGACGATCGTGTCGCCTTCACCGATCTCGACGAACTTGTGCCGGCCCTGGGCCATCAAAGAAAGCGCTGCGAAGGGCTCGCCCTGACTGCCGGTGGTCATCAACAGCTGACGATGGGCGGGCAGCTTGAGCAGTTCGACGATGTCGATCACCGCATCCTCGGGGATGTCGAGCCGACCCAGTTCTTTGGCCACTGCCGTGTTGCGCTGCAAGGAACGACCGAACACGGCGATCTTGCGCCCGGTGGCAACCCCGGCGTTGGTGATCTGTTGGATCCGGTGGATGTGGGAGGAGAAACAGGCGGCGATGACCCTGCCCGGGGCACCGCCGATTATGTCGCGCAATGAATTCGCCAACGACATCTCCGAAGGCACGAAGCCCGGCCGCTCGGCGTTGGTCGAGTCGGAGAGCAGCAGGCGCACTCCGTTCCGTCCCAATTCGGCCAGGGCCTGTAAGTCGGTAGTGCGTCCGTCGATCGGGGTGGGGTCGAGCTTGAAGTCGCCGCTGTGGAGGACGATCCCCTCGGGAGTGTCAAATGCAACGGCACAGGCGTCGGGCACGGAATGGGTCACGTTGATCATCCGGAACCTGAACACATCGTGGGAGACCCACTCGCCGGGCTCCACCGGACGGAGGTCCCCCTCCACCCCCAACTCGTCGATGCGGCCCTTGGCCAGATCCAGAGTCAACCGGGTGCCGAAGACAGGCACATTGAGGTCCGCCAGGAAATAGGCGAGGGCCCCGATGTGGTCCTCGTGGCCGTGGGTAAGCACCACACAGGCGAGATCGGCGGAGCGTTCGACCAGCCAACTCCAGTCCGGGAAGACGAGATCGACCCCGAGCATCTCTTCTTCGGGAAACATCAACCCGCAGTCGACGATTGCGATCCGGCCGTCGATTTCGAGCGCCGCGCAGTTGCGGCCAATCTCCCCCAGTCCTCCTAGAAACGTGACTGTGACCGTCACGAACCCTGCACCGCCCCCAACGCCTCTTTCACCGCGGCCAGGGTCGCCTCCGAGGCGGGTAGCAATGGCAAACGGGGAAGACCCACCGGCTCCCACAACGCATTCAGCGCCGCCTTCACCGGGGAGGGGTTGGGCTCGAGGAAGCAGGCGAACGACAAAGGCAGGAGTTGGTGGTGGAGTTGGCCGGCGGTGGCGAAGTCGCCGTCGTGGGCGGCGTCCACCATCCGTCGGACGACGTCACCGGCGAGGTGCGAGATCACTGAGACCACTCCCACGGCTCCCACCGACATCATCGGCAGCGTGTACGAGTCCTGTCCCGAGTAGACGGCCAGATCGGGGACGTCGTGACAGGTGGACGAGGTGAAGTCGATGTCCATCACGGCATCCTTGACCGCCAGGATGCGCTGGTGCTGCGCCAGCCGCTTGAGCGTCTCCACCTCGATCCGGCGGGCGGTGCGGCCGGGGATGTTGTAGAGCATGACGGGGAGGTCGCTGGCATCGGCGATCGCCTCGAAATGGGCGATGAGTCCCTCCTGGCTGGGCCGGTTGTAATAGGGGGTGACCGCCAGGATCCCGTGGCAGCCGGCTTTCGCCGCCTCTTTGGTCAAGTGAACCGACTCGGCGGTGTTGTAGGTACCGGTCCCGGCCAGGACCTTGACGTCGCGATCCGCCACCGCTTTGGTCACCGCGTGATAGAGCGCCACCTTCTCCTCGGGGGTGAGCGTGGGCGACTCGCCGGTGGTCCCGGTCACGACCAGGCCATCAGAGCCGTGATCGGTGAGATAGCGGGCGAGATTCCAGACCCGTTGATAGTCGAGCCCACCGTCCTCGGTGAATGGAGTGATCATGGCGGTCAATACCCGACCGAAGGGCTGCATAAGGGGTCTCCTGAGCGGTGGCAGGTCGAGGATACCTGCCGGGAATGGGCGAACAACGGATGGCGTTACCCTCAACGATGATGACTCAATTCGTATTTGATGTAACCGAAGCGGATTTCCAGACGGCCGTCCTGGAACGATCCAAGGAAGTTCCGGTCGTAGTTGATTTCTGGGCGGCCTGGTGCGGCCCCTGCCGCACTCTCGGACCTCTGTTGGAGAGGGTGGCGACCGAGGAGGCCGGCTCGTTTGAGTTGGCCAAGGTGGATGTCGACGCCAACCCCCGCCTGGCCCAGGCTTTCGGGGTGCAGAGCATCCCCATGGTGGTCGCCTTCAAGGATGGGAAACCCGTGAGCAGCTTCGTCGGCGCCGTGCCCGAACAGGCAGTGCGCCAATTCGTGGCTGCGCTGGTGCCTCCGGCGATCGACCCTCGCATCGTCGAGGCCGAGAAGCTGGCCGAGGATGGATTTGCCTCCACGGCCGAGGACCGTCTCACCGAGATCCTTGCGACCGAGCCGACCAACGTCGAAGCGGCGCTGGTGCTGGCCGGCCTGATGATCGACCGGGGTGCCTCCGAGGAGGCCCTGGCTTTGCTGGGCCGCCAGGCTCCGACCCCCGAAGTGAAGCGCCTCGAAGCCGCCGCCCGCCTGCTCGCCGCCGGCACGATCGATCTGGACTCTCCCGAACAGGCTCTACCGGAGTTGTTGGAGAAGGTGAGCAACGGCGGCGACGATCGCGCCGAGGCCCGCCAGACCATGCTCGACATCTTCGAACTCCTGGGCAATGACCACCCGTTGACCGGCCAATACCGCCGCCAGTTGGCCAGCGCCCTGTTCTAAATCCGCGAACCCCGGGTTGTGGCGTCCGCTACCGGACTCCACAGCCCCGAGAACGAGCTCAGACGCCGGCTTCGGCCGTGAGGTCCTTGTCCTCCATCTCCCAGGCGTGGTCCAGCACGTGGTA
>CAYYRT010000234.1:0-5806 GCA_964474055.1 uncultured Acidimicrobiaceae bacterium
CACCACCGGCCACGACCGCCTCGACATCCACCACGACCAGCACGACCATCGCCACTACCACCACGACCACGACCCTGGCGGATCCTCTTGCTGCGCTCGTTCTGGCCGGGCAGAACATCGGGAGCCTCGTCTTCGGGGAGGATGCGGACGGGGTTATCGGCGAGTTGGAAGAGATCCTGGGTTCGGCGGACGACGACAGCGAATGGGTCGACAGCTTCTCAACATTCGGTACCTGTCCCGGTACCGAGGCCCGCCTGGTCCGCTGGTCCAGCCTTCAGGCCTTTTTCACAAATGGTGAGACGGACTGGGCCCCGGAAGGCACGCGCCACTTCTTCCACTACAGCCAGTCTGTGGCTGCAGGGGAAGGCGACGTGCTCGCCTTGGGGACTGCCAAGGAGATCTTTCTCGGCGACACAATCGCCGACCTGAGATCGGCGTATGGCTCCGAGGTCACCGTTAACGACGATCCCCTCTTCGGAACCCACTGGGAGGTGGGCTCGAATGGAGCAGGCATCCTGTGGGGCAGCGCCAGTTCAGCCGGGGATGAGGGGGTCATCACCGTGATCAGCGGTGGCTTCGGGTGTGGTGAGTAGACCACGAGTTCGGGTGGGTTCGAGGCTGCTTTAGGATGCCTTGAATGCGCCGACCCACCCTGGCTGTATTAGTGCTGTTCGCCGCGTGCTCCACGCCCGCGGCAACCACTCAATCGACCGTTACCACCACTGTCCCGACCTCAACTACCACCACGACCGCCGCCACAACAACCTCAACGACCCAGATTCCCTTGCCGGCTTCGCCCGTCAACGGAACACCCGTGGAGGACGAATTGTTGCTCGACCGCCGCGTGATGGCCGTGAAGATCGACAACGCCGCTTCGGCCCGGCCCCAATCAGGGCTCGATCAGGCCAGCGCGGTGATCGAACTTCCAGTCGAGGGCATCACCAGGTTCATTGCTCTTTTCCACCACACGGACGCCGCCTACCTGGGACCGGTCAGATCGGGCCGGCCCAGCGACGGGAGGATTCTCAATCCAATCGATGCGACGTTTGCGATCTCAGGCGGCCAGGATTGGGTTCAACAGCAGATCAGGGCCGAGGATGTCCACCTCATCGGTGAAACACCGCCAGCCATGTTTCGCATCTCCGGCCGCCGCGCCCCCCACAACCTGTACGCCGACACTTCTCTGCTCCGCGAGATCGCCGACAACCGCGGATATCCCAATGACCCGCCCCCACAGATGTTCACATTCGAAGAGCTACCGCCTGGCGCGCCAGCCGCCATCCGGATTGAAATGGACTTCGGCAACAACTTCGTGGTCACCTGGACCTGGGACGCGATCAACGCGAACTATGCCCGCAACTTCGGCGGCAACCCGGCGGAGTTGATGGATCAGGCCGGCACCCGGTATCCCCTGACGGCCACCACCCTGGTTGTCCTGCTGGCCGAGCGCTATACGGAAACGCCGCCCACACCCGACGGAAGCGCTGTGCCTGCCATGAACACGGTCGGAACCGGCGACGCTTACGTCTTTGCCGATGGGCGGATGATCAGCGGAACCTGGCAACGATCATCTAGCTCCGAACTCATCGCCCTCACCGCGGAAGATGGTTCGCCCATGCCCGTTCCTCCCGGGTTCCTCTGGATATCGATCGTTCCCAGCCAGTTCGGCATCGAGTTTTCGTGACCGCGGCGGCCGTCGCCCGCGATGTGGCGGCGGGTCAGTTGTCGGCACATGCGGTGGTCGCCGCGGCTCTCGAGCGATTGCACAGCGCCCAAGAGGCCCTCAATGCCGCCACCTTGATCGACGACCAGCCCGCCCTCGAGCGGGCACAGGCAATCGATGACAGCGTGGCTGGTGGTCAGGACCCCGGCCCGCTGGCGGGCATCCCCATCGTCATCAAGGACCTGATCGACCACGCCGGTCGGCCCACCACTTGCGGGTCAGGTTTCTACTCAGTTGTCCCGCAGCGATCGGCGGAGGTGGTGGAGCGACTGGAGGCCGCAGGAGCCGTGGTCGTCGCCCGCACCGGACTCCACGAGTTCGCCTACGGGTTCAGTTCGGAAAATCAATGGTTCGGGCCGATTCGCAACCCCTGGGACACTTCTACCTCGCCCGGCGGTTCGTCGGGAGGATCGGCCGTTGCGGTAGCGGCCGGGCTCGTGCCAATCGCCATCGGCACCGACACCGGCGGGTCGGTCCGGGTGCCCGCCGCAATGACAGGGACCATGGGTCTCAAGGTCACGCACGGGCGCATATCGACCCGAGGCGTATTTCCGCTGGCCCCCTCGCTCGACAGTGTCGGGCCTCTGGCTGCGAACGTGACCGACCTGGCCATCTCCTATCGGGTCATGGCCGGAACGCCCGTCATGAGTCCCACAACGTCCATCACCGGTCTCCGAATCGGATTGCCGCTCCGCTGGCTCAAAGATGGACCCACCCAGCCCGCGATCACAGCTGGGTTCGACGCCGTCCTCGACCGCCTCAAGTCCCTTGGGGCCGAGGTTCACGACCTCGAAGTCCCCGATCTGGCGCCCTGGGGAATGATCCAGGAACTGGCTGGATCGGAGGCTTTCCATGTTCACCAGGAGTTCCTGAGCCGGGGATTCGTCTACGGCGACGAGGTGGCCAAACGACTGGAGGCTGCTTCGCTGATAACCCCGTCCAAATACCTCGACGCCCAGGCGTGGCGGGCGCGCCTGGTCGAACGGACGGCGGAGGTGTTCTCCCGGGTCGACCTCATAGTCACGCCGGGGGTGGCCGCACTCAGCAAATCCATCGGTCGGGAAGAAATCGACGGCCAGCCCTACCGGCCGGTCCTCTCGTGGTTTTCGGCCCTCGTCAACCATACGGGCTGTCCCGCCATCGCCCTTCCGCTGGTAGGTGAGACCGCTCCGCCGGTCTCGCTTCAACTGATCGCACCCTGGTGGCAGGAGGATCTGCTCCTCAACGTCGCTGCCTTGCTCGAGGACACGGGCTTGGTGGGTCTGGCGCCTCCCCCGTTTTACCTTGGCTAATCCACCAGGGTCCTACACTTGGTGGTTGCGCGCGTAACTCTGTACCGGGACCGGGACGCGCCGATACTCTCAAAGACATCCAGGATTGAAGAAAAACCAGTGGAGACCACCACCACCGTCGAGACCGAGACCGCGCCCCAAAAACAAGTAACTGACAAAATCGTCATCCGCTTCGCTGGCGACTCCGGCGATGGGATGCAGGTCGCCGGTGCCCGCTTCACCGATGCTTCCGCCTACTTCGGCAACGACCTTTCCACCCTTCCGTCGTTTCCCGCCGAGATTCGCGCCCCGGCCGGCACCCTGCCAGGGGTCTCTTCCTTCCAGGTACAGATCGCCGACTTCGACATTCTCACTGCCGGGGATGCCCCTGACTGTCTCGTGGCGATGAACCCGGCAGCGTTGAAGGCCAACCTTGCCGATCTTCGCCCGGGCGGCACCCTGGTCGTCAACAACGAAGCCTTCGATGAGCGCAACCTGGCCAAAGCCGGGTACAAGACCAACCCGCTCACGAGTGAAGCCATCACCGGGTTTCGCCTGATCGAGGTGCCCATGGACAGCCTCACCAAAGAGGCCGTCAAGAACTCGGGCGTAAGTGGCAGGGACGTCCTGCGCTCGAAGAACTTCTTTGCTCTGGGACTGCTGGCCTGGCTCTTCAACCGGCCCCCCGAACCGACCATCGACTGGGTTGAAAAGAAGTTCGCCAAGAAGCCCGAGGTGGCGGCTGCCAACATTTTCGCCTTCAAAGCCGGCTGGAACTTCGGATTCACCACTGAGGCTGCTCGCACCACGGTGGAGGTTCGGCCAGCCCGGCTGGCCCCCGGCACCTATACCAATGTCACTGGCAACACCGCTCTGGCGTGGGGACTGATTGCCGCCGCCCAACTCGCCAACCTCCCTTTGTTCTACGGCAGCTATCCGATCACCCCGGCATCCGACATCCTCCACGAACTCTCGCTTCACAAGAACTTCGGGGTCCGAACATTCCAGGCCGAGGATGAGATCGCTGCCATCGGATCTGCCATCGGAGCCTCCTTCGCCGGCAATCTGGCCGTGACCGGCACCTCTGGCCCCGGGTTAGCGCTCAAGAGTGAGTCGATGTCCTTGGCTCTCACCACCGAACTGCCGCTGATCATCGTCGATGTTCAGCGGGCGGGCCCTTCTACGGGGATGCCCACCAAAGTTGAGCAGTCCGATCTGCTGATGGCTATGTATGGCCGTCATGGTGAGTCTCCGCTCCCCGTGATTGCCATCCCAACTCCGGCCGAGGCCTTCGAACTCACCATCGAGGCCGCTCGTATCGCCCTCAAGTACATGACCCCGGTCCTTCTACTGTCCGACAACCACGTCGCCAACAGCTCCGAGCCCTGGCGATTGCCCACGATCGACAGTCTGCCCGACATCTCCGTACCGTTCGCAGTCTCGAGCAACGGGGGCGGGCATTTCATGCCATACATGCGTGACCTCAACACCTTTGCCCGGCCCTGGGCCATCCCCGGCACCGCCGGGCTGGAACATCGCATCGGCGGCATCGAAAAGGAGGCGGTGACCGGCAACGTCTCCTATGACCCCGGCAACCATCAGTTGATGACCGACTCCCGGGCCTGGAAGGTGGCCAATATCGCTACTGACATCCCACCCCTGGTCGTCAACGCCGACGAGGGAGCCGAACTCCTCGTGATTGGATGGGGCTCGACCTATGGCTCCATCAGAGCCGCGATCAACCGGGTGCGGGCCAAGGGCCGCAAGGTGGCGACCGCCCATGTCCGGTACCTCAATCCCTTCCCGGCCAACATGGGTGAGGTGCTCCGCAGCTATCCCAAGGTGCTCGTCCCCGAACTCAACACCGGCCAATTGCTCAAGTTGATACGAGCCGAGTTCCTCATCGATGCTCGCGGCCTCAACAAGGTGGCGGGAGAGCCGTTCAAGGTATCCGAAGTAGAAGAGGCCATCCTGGAGGTGCTGGAGCAATGACGGCACCTACCTACACCCGCTCGGACTTCCAAACCGATCAGGAGGTCCGCTGGTGCCCAGGCTGCGGCGACTACACGATCCTCGCCGCCGTCCAGAACTACATGGCCACGATGGCTGTTGCCCGGGAGAAGATCGTCTTCGTCTCGGGGATCGGCTGCGCCTCCCGTTTCCCCTATTACATGAACACCTACGGGATGCACTCCATCCATGGACGAGCGCCTGCCATCGCTTCGGGCATCGCCGCCACCCGTACCGACTTGACGGTGTGGGTCGTCACGGGTGATGGAGATGCTCTCTCCATCGGCGGGAATCACCTGATCCATTCGCTTCGTCGCAACTTCAACCTCAAGATCCTTCTCTTCAACAACCAGATCTACGGGCTTACCAAGGGTCAGTATTCGCCTACCTCCGAGCAGGGAAAGCAAACCAAGTCGACGCCGATGGGATCAATCGACCATCCGTTCAATCCGATCAGCCTGGCGCTGGGAGCTGAGGCGTCCTTCGTTGCCCGCACCATCGACATGGACCGGTCCCACACCACCCAGATGCTCGAGGCGGCCCATCAGCATCAGGGGACCGCTTTTATCGAGATCTATCAGAACTGCAACGTCTTCAATGACAAGGCCTTCTTGCAGTTGACCGGGAAGGACGAACGCACACTGAACCGCATCGATCTCGTCCACGGAAAACCAATCACATTTGGAGCTGCCGGTGAAAAGGCTGTGATCATCGAAGACGGGCGTGCCCAGATCGTCGACACCAACTCAGTCGAATCGAACCGGATCCTCGTGCACGACGAGACGAGGCCCGATCCGACTGT
>CAYYRT010000235.1:0-4271 GCA_964474055.1 uncultured Acidimicrobiaceae bacterium
GGCGCCTCCTTCTCGAGGATACTTCGGGTGGCCTCTGGTGTCACGTCGCGGGCGGTGAGGCCGGTGCCGCCGGTGGTGAGGATGACGTCGGCCCGGTTCCCGTCTGCCCACTCGGCCAGGAGGGATGCGATTGGCCCGGTCTCATCCGGCACCAGCGCGCGCTCGGCGAGCGAGTAGCCTCGCTCCTTAGCCCAGCTCGCTATGAGGTCGCCGGAGCCGTCGGCCCGTTCGCCCCGGCTGCCGGCGTCGGAGATGGTGAGGATGGCGAGGCGAAGAGGCATGGGTACAAGATAAGCGCCACCCTCGATTCATCAGTGCACGTGGACGACGCCGGTCATCTGCGGCCCGGAGCATTGATAGCCGAAGGTGCCATGGTTCGGAAACGTGCGGGAAGCCGATCCGTCCTGGAACTCTGGAATATCGGCTGGCGCACCTGGGGTTGTGAACGTGACGTTGTGGGGAGTGGATCCAAACGTCCAGGTCACCGTGCCGCCCGCACTCACGTCCACGACCGCCGGTTGGAATACCGCCCCCGGTGCGGTCACAGTTGCGTTCGCGGACGCGACTTGAGCCGTCACTGCCGTGGTGCCCGTCTTGGTTACGCCGCCTACGGTCAGCGACGCCGTAATCCCCGCTGTTCCGGCTCCGACCGCGGTGATCTTTCCATCGTCACCGACAGCCGCGATCGCGACATTGTCGCTCGAGAAGCTGGGCGAGCCGGCGCCGGTCATCGTCCCCCCGTTTTGATCCTTGGCCACCACCGACAGCGTAACCGTGTTCCCGGGCGCGACGGTGAACAGTGTCGCGGTCGCTGGCCTTACCTCGAGCGTGGTGAGCACGGGCTCGCTCGGCCCGGACCCATCGCCGCCACACGCTGCGCCGGTCCCCGCCACAATCAGCACGGCCGCGATTCTTGAGAGTAGTGTCCGCATGATCCGCCTCCTCGAGTTGTGGTTTTCCCGGTCTTACCCCGTAGCGCGAGATTCCGTGCGGCGCAGCAGATCTCGGCTCAATCGCGCGGACTGAAGCTGTACGTCCCGTCCCAGGCCCAGTTGCGCCCGCCCAGGTGCGAGACAGCGACATGGGCGTGGAACTTCTTGAACTTCCCAGTCCCGCCCGAGAACGTGACCACTCCAGTAAGGGTCGCAAAATTGAGTACGACATCGCCAGCCGCCGTGTTGTTACCTGGGCCTGGCGGGTCGAGGACGAGGTCACTCACTAGCGAGGTGGCACCAGCCCCCGTTGCATAGATGACCCTCGAGCCCGGCTCGATCTCCTTGAGGGTCGAGGACGTGATCGTGCAGAACTCACCGGCGAGACCGTGGTAATCCATGCAGTTCTTTTCCACATGGAAAGTCCCGCTTCGCGCAAACGACACATCTTCCGGTGCGACCTGCTTGGGAGCGGTCGTGTCCGAGCAGGCAGTGCTGACGACAACAGCGACGATGGCGCTGGCCATGAGAAGTTTGGGATAGATCATGGGAGAGATCTCCTGACTAGGGGGAGCTGGTACCCGGCTGGGGTTCGCTACTTCCTGGTACGCGGGCTAAGTTAGAGGTGCCCCGTGAGAAGCCTGTCAAAGCCCCGTCAAACGGCGCAACATGCTCCACCTCAAGACGTTCGGCGGACTCTCCGTAGCAGTTGACGGCACCCCTGGCACCGGCGCAGCCCAGCAGAGGAAGACACTGGGGCTGCTCGCCCTGCTTGCCGCCGCGGGAGACTGCGGCCTGAGCCGCGACAAGCTCATCGCCTTACTCTGGCCCGAAAATGACGCCGAGCACGGCCGCGGACTCCTCAGGCAGGCCTGCTACGCCCTCCGCCGTGACCTCCAGGCGCCCGACCTCTTTCTCGGATCGATCCAGCTCCGCCTCAATCCAGCGGTGATCTCGAGCGACGTGGAGTCGTTTACCCGCGCGCTGGAGGAGCACGACCCCACCCGGGCGGTCTCGTGCTACACCGCACCATTTCTGGATGGCTTCTACCTGAATGGGGGCGGGGAATTCGAGAGCTGGGCGGAGACCGAACGAGCCCGGCTGGCAACCCAATGCGGGGCTGCGTTGGAAGCCCTGGCTGCCGAAGCGTCCAAACGCGACGAGCACCGGGTGGCAGCGGACTGGTGGCGGCGGCTCCTCCAGCTCGACCCTCTGAGCTCCCACGCCGCGCTCGGCCTCATGACAGCCCTGGACCAGGCCGGCGAGCGGGCCGAGGCGCTGCGCTTCGGACAAGCCTATAGGGAGCTCGTGCGTTCCGAGCTCGGCGCCGATCCGCCGCCGGAGCTGACCGAGTGGATCGAACAGCACCGCCATGCAGCTGGAAACGGGGCTAGACCGTCGAGTCAACCGCCAGCCGACCGCCCCGCTCCTGCCGACCGGTTCAGGACGGGAGGAGAGCTCGCCCAGGCCCTGGGCGAGCCGGACGCCGCACGGCCGCCCCGCGCCTTTGCCGGGGTACGCCGATGGGGCGTGGCCATCGGTCTGGCCGCTTTGGCCGGGGCAGGAATCCTCCTGTCGCGGAGCCCGCCGGATTCGCCCACCGATCCCGACCTACTGGCCATCGCGCCATTCGACGTGCTCGACCCGTCACTGCAAATCTGGCATGAGGGACTGGTGGACATCCTCTCCCGGAATCTCGACGGCGCCGGACCACTACGCACCGTCCCGCAGACGGTGGGCCTCAAGCGATGGCACGGCCGGGCCGATCGAGTGTCGGCCGAGGGCTTCGGCCACCGCACTGGTGCCGGGCTGGTGGTATTCGGGAGCGTCAGGAAAACGAGAGACACCGTCAGCCTTCGAGCGACGGTGTTGGACCTGGCCAGGAAGAGAGTCGGGCCGGACCTCGAGGTCAAAGGCGACACGGCGGCCATGGGGGACCTGGCCGACTCGCTCGGGGTCAGCATCCTTCGATCGCTGGGACGGGATCGCCCCATCGGGTCGGTGCGGCAGGTGTCGATCGGGTCCCGCTCGCTCCCGGCGTTGAAGGCTTTCCTATACGGAGAGCAGTTCTACCGGCGCGGCCGCTGGGACTCCGCCCTGGTGTATTATGACCGGGCCGTCAGCCAGGATAGTACCTTCGCGATCGCCTTTAAACAGATGGGGATGGCGGTCGATTGGCATCCCGCTAACGAGCAATCCTACCTCAGGGGAGTCGACTACTTCCGGAAGGCGGTGGTGCTGAATCACGGGCTCTCTCCCAAAGACAGCATGCAGATCGCCGCCGACTCCTTTGACATCGCGGCCAACGATGCAACCGACCCGACCGATCTGATCCGCTTCAGCTATCGCTGGTTTTCAACCCTGGAGGACGCCGCCCGCCGCTACCCCGCGGACCCCGAGATCTGGTACCGGCTGGGTGACGCGCGCTTTCACAGCGATCCTCCGTTTGGGGGACCTCCCGGCCCGGCACTCGAGGCCTTCGACCGCGCCATTGCTCTCGACTCGGGGTTCGCGCCGGCGTACGAGCATACGGTGGAGCTGTCGATCCGGTTGAATCGCTCCGACCTGGCCCGTAAGTATGCCGACGCGTACCTGCGCCGCGATCCGACCGATGCCAATGCGCCTGCGACGCGACTGGCCGCTCTGCTGCTCGATCCCGAGAGGTCACACACGCTGGAGGTGGCTCGCGTGATCGACAGCGCCTCCACCCGGGCCCTGAGTGACGCCGCGAGTTACGCCCCAGGGGGCCAGCTCGGTTGGTGGGCCGACTCGGGTGAAGCCGCCATCCGGCTCCTGCGCGAGTTGATCACGCGGACCGGCAACGGCGCCTACCCCTGGACGGATACCCTGATGTACCATCAGTTCCTGGCGAACGCGTTGGCTTACCGTGGGCACCTGCATGAGGCGTACGCGACGGATCGCCGTCTGATCCTCGACTGGAAGGCCTCGCGGTTCACCTGGTACCTGGATCCGTTCCTCGGTCTCAGCCTCCTGGGGGCGATCCCGGAATCTCTGGCCGCCACAACCTTTGGACAGGCGCTCGACCCTGGAAAGCCGTGGCCGGTGCCTCACTACAACATCCAGGCGCGGCACCTGCGGGGCCTCCCCTGGTGGCTGGCCCGAGGAGACACGGCATCACTGGCGCGGTTCGCGTCTCGCGCCGAGCAGGAAGCCCGAACGCAGACCAGCGCCCGCGGGAAGCTCCGCGGCCGATACCTCCACCTTGCCGCAACCGCGTATCTCGCCCTGGCTCGAGCCGATTCCGTCCGGGCCTTGCGCCTCTTCCAATCAATTCCGGACACGCTCTGTATCGAGAATGCCTGCTATTATGAAAAGCTG
>CAYYRT010000236.1:0-2431 GCA_964474055.1 uncultured Acidimicrobiaceae bacterium
AACCTTCGCCTCGGTGAGAACGACCTGGAAGGCGTCCTCGTAGCGATCCCGGGCAGCCACGACCCGGCCGCGGTGGGTCTCATCGAGGGCGCCCGCTTCGTTGAGAAAGGTACGCACCTCGTCAAGGTGGTCCATGACCACTTCAACATGGCCATCGACCAGGGCCCTCAGCCGATCGTCAGGGGTTCCCGGCGTCTTCAGGGCCGCATCCGCCGAGGCCTGGAACAAAGACGCACCTCGCTCGACTACCTCCACCAAGAGATCCTCTTTGGAAGAGATGTGGCTGTAGAGCGACGACCCCAGCAACCCGAGTTCAGCAGCCAGATTCCGCATCGATGTTCCGTGATAGCCCCGCTGGGCGAAGAGACGACCAGCCGCGCGTACTACGTCGTCCCGGGAGCGAACGGTCCGAGTTGTCATACGTCGTAGTCCACAACAACGGAATCGGTCACGGGATGGGATTGACAAGTGAGCACGTAGCCGGCGGCCAGTTCCCCCTCCACCAGCGCCCAGTTCTTCTCCATCCGGACTTCACCTTCCACCACCCGGGCCTTGCACGAGGCGCACATGCCGCCTTTGCACGAGTAGGGCAGTTCGCCGCGGACCCGGAGGGCGGCATCGAGAATGGACGACTCGGGCCTCATCCGGGTGGTGGTCGATCGACCGTCGAGTGTGATCTGCAAGCGGACAGTGCCCTCCAGCCCCTCGGGTTCGGGCGGGAGAGTGGAAGGATCCAAAGGCCCGGCAAAGAAGAGTTCGTCGTGAATCAGTTCTGGTCTGAGTCCTCTCGTCTTCAGGACAGCCTGGGCCGCCATGACCATTTCGTAGGGACCGCACAGGAACCACTCCACCGGAACCACCGGACCTACGACCCGATCCAGCAACTCTTCTAGCTTCGGTCCGTCGATCCGTCCCGAGAAAAGGGGGGTGGTGGTCTGCTCGCGGGAGAGAATGTGGATGATCTGCAGACGATCGGGGTATCGATCCTTGAGACCCTCGAGCTCATCGAGGAACATCACCGAGTCGGCGCTGCGATTGCCAAAGATCACCGTCCACCGACAACCCGGTTCCGCCTCGAGAGTGGTCGAGACCAGTGACAGCACCGGCGTGATCCCGCTTCCTGCCGCAATCGCCCCATAGTGAACAGGCCGGGCCGTGACCGTGAATTCGCCTACCGGGGGCATCACCTCGAGGACCGTCCCGGCCCGGAGCCCTGAGGTAGCCCAGGTCGAGAAGGCGCCACCGGGAAGCCTCTTGACCCCGATCCGGAGTTTGCCGCTGTTGGCGTTGGAGCAGATCGAGTAGCTGCGCCGAACATCGGCGCCTTCGACATCAGCTTTGACCGTTACATGCTGGCCAGCGGCAAAGGCGAAGTCCGTCCTCAATTCTTCGGGGATCTCGAAGGTGAGTGCGACGGCATCCTCGGTGAGCGGGGTCACCTCGATCACCCTCAAAGGGTGAAAGACCGGAGCGCTCACCGCAGCTCTTTGAAGTAGTCGAAGGGTTCGAGACAATTCGAGCAGACCATCAGCGCCTTGCAGGCCGTCGAGCCGAACTCACTGACGACTCGGGGACTGCCCCTGAAACAGCGCGGGCATCGGACCTCGCTCGGCGGTCCCGGTGGGGCAATGCCAATCCGCGCGAGTTTGGCCCTTCCCTCGCGGGTGATCATGTCGGGCGTCCAGGGCGGTGCGTAGACGGTACGGACCGTCGCAGTGAGCCCCGATTCACCTAGGACGCGAACGATCTCTGAACGAATCATGTCCATGGCAGGGCACCCCGAGTAGGTAGGGGTGATGGTGACCGTCACTTCAGAACCGGCAACATCGAAACCCCGCAGGATGCCGAGGTCGGCGATCGTCAACACGGGGATCTCGGGATCCATAACCTGGTCGAGCAGTCCGGCAATCACCAGGAGGCTCCCGGATAGGCGCGGGCCATCCATTGCATCTCGGCCAAAATGTGGCCGAGGTGTTCGGTATGGACGCCGTCTCTTCCTCCCCGGCGCTCGAAGGTGTCGGCGGGCCGATCCAAAGCCGCCCGGGCCAGAACCACGTCCACTCGACCGTCCCACTCGGTTCGCAGTTCGGGGAACCGATCGAACATCTCGCCGACGAACCGCCACATCGCGAGGAGGCCTTCTTCCATTCGACGATGGCTCTCCGGTGTGCCGTCACCCAATCGGATCACCCAGGACGAGGAAAAACGGAAGTGGTAACGAGACTCCAAGAGGGCCTTGCCGGCCACGCCCGCCAGGGTCGGGTCTTCGTGGCTCGAAAGCAGTTCCCAAAGTCCGAGTTGGTAAGCATCGAACAGGAACTGGCGGGCGATCGTCTGGGCGAAGTCACCGTTGGGCTGCTCGCAGATGAGCAGGTTGGTGTACTCGCGCTCGGATCGGAGCATGGCGAGATCGTCTTCGCTCCCTCCGCTC
>CAYYRT010000237.1:0-11195 GCA_964474055.1 uncultured Acidimicrobiaceae bacterium
CTGATGGTTCCTGCTCTCTCGGCGGCGGTACCTATGGCGAATCCGGGCTGATCGACCAGGCTGACCATCGGGAGATGAAACGTGTCCGCCAGGTCGACCAGGCGCCGCAACTTCTCGGAGCCTTCGGCGGTCAGCGCCCCGCCCCACCCGGTCGGATCGGATGTGGTCAGGGCAATCGGATGCCCGGCCAGGCGAGCCAGACCGGTAATGGTGCCGCGGCCCCAGGCCGCTCCAATCTCGAAGAACGAGCCGGGGTCGACCAACAACTCGATCAGACGGTGGGGGTCGTGGGGCTGATGTCGATCCCGCGGAATGATCGAAAGCAGTTCTTCATCCGCTGTCGGGTCGCGGACCGGATCCGGTCCCACCGGCGGCAGTTCCCAGACCGAGCTTGGAAGGTAGGAGAAGAACCGCGCGACCTGGGTGAAAGCCTCCTCCTCGTTGTCGGCGAGGTTGTCGACCGTGCCATTGTTTCCGTGAATTGCCTCTCCTCCCAGAGCCTCTTTGTCAACCTCCTCAAACGTGGCGTAGGCCACCACGGGAGGGCCCGCTACGAATATCTGTCCCAGCCCGCGCACCATGACTGTGAGGTGAGTCATCGTCGCTCGGGCCGCGCCGAGACCCACTGCCGGTCCGGCCACGATCGCCGCAACCGGAACCTCGGCCAGCATCCGTACCTCGTCGGTGAATCCCGGGAGCGGGGGAACATAGGTGCGCCCGATCTCCTCATAGGTCTTGACGCTTCCCCCTCCTGACGAGCCGTCTATGAGCCGGATCATCGGTATGCGGAGGTGCCGCGACAACTGTTCTCCGTAAACCTGCTTCTTCCAGATGGCAGCATCGGCGTGACCACCTCTAACGGTGAAGTCGTCCGCCCCGACCATCACCGGACGGCCGCCGATGGTCCCCCGGCCGCAAACGAAGTTGGCTGGAGTCAGATCGATCAGAGTGCCCTGATCGTCATAAACGGCGCGACCGGTCGCGGAACCGAGCTCCCGGAACGATCCAGGGTCGAGAATCGCGGCGACTCGCTCGCGGCATGTGAGCTTGCCCGCGGCGCGATGGCGATCGACCCGTTCAGTTCCACCGAGACGCGAGGCCAGCTCACGCCGGTGAGCAAGGTCGTCGAGTTCGGGCTGCCAGGTCACTGAGCCGACGCTAGTGCGTGAGCGGATCCCCCCCCACTCGAACAAGCCGCGACACCCGCCGCATTTTGGCGAGGGAGATAGGCCCGAAGGTCCGGCTGTCGTCCCTGGTGGCATTGCGGTTGTCGGACAGAACGAATGCGTCGGCTGGTCCGATGTGCCATTCACCATCCGGAAAGGTGAATCCGTCGCCCCAAACATCCAGGTCGGGTTTGCCGTCTGCGAGAACGGTGCCGAAGTCGATGGCGAGGTGCTCGCCCGGCAGTCCGACCACCCTCTTGATGACCATCAGACCGCGTTGCTGGGGATGTCGAAACACGACGAGGTCTCCTCGTTGGACCCGGCCGGCCATTCGTCGGCAGTAAACGGTGTCGCCCTCGTGCAATACGGGAGCCATGGATTCGCCTGCCACCGTGAATCGGCGCATGTTTGGTTGGAGTATGGTCGGGGTATAAGCGGTCTTATGGAGGTATTCGGCATGGGTCTGTTTCACCCGGTCCGGGTTGTTCACGCACACTGTGATCTGTTTTGCGGGGTGTACGACCCTGCCCAGGCCAAGATCGAGGCGATGTCGGTCCTCAAGGCATGCGAGAAGTTCGCCGCCAGCAGTGACGAGTTGTTTCGCCAACGGGCCGTGCTCATCAAGGAAGAGCGGGCTGAGCTGGTCAAACACCACCTCTCGGTCTTGTGGAGTGACTTCTTCAAGCCGCACCACGTCGAGGCCTTTCCCACCTTGCATGATCTCTTCTGGAAGGCAATCAAGGCCGCCGGAGACGCCAAGAAGTCGAACGACGTCGAGGTAGCGAAGCAGCTAATCGCCGCGATTGATGAGATCGCTGTCATCTTCTGGCAGACCGAGGAGTCAAAGACGGTGGGGGTCTACCCGCCCGCCTGAATTGAGGAGTGACGCCCTCCATATAGCCTTGATTCTGTTCGTTTTGGGCCGATAGCTAGGGAGTGGATCGGCACAGTTACGTACCAAGACGTTCCTTGGTACTGCCGGCGGTTGTGGTTCTCATCGGTATCGGCCTGTGTCTTGCCGCGTACATGCGGCTTTACACCGCAGCGAAGCTCGACTCAACGCAGCGCCTTACCGAGGCTGTCGAGGAACTTTTCCACCTCACGGATACCGTGGAGGCCATAGCAACCGGGCAGGTCCTGGCCGTTCAAGGGCTATTCGAGTCGAGCATCGAGGTGACACCGGACGAATTCCATCACTTTGTCCGGCTGGTCGAAGATACTGCGGGCAATAGCCTTGGGTACGCTCCCATGGTTCCGGTGGGCCAACTCGATGCCTTCCTTGCCCGCACCAGAACAAGCCAGCCCGACTTCACGCTCCACGGTCCCGATTCACAAGCCGTCGTCTTGGAATCGGGCAGCGTGTACTGGCCCTTGCTGTACATAACAGTCGTTAATGGCGTTGGCTTTGACCCTGGATTCGACCTGGGTTCCGATCCCGCGATTCTCTTAGCGATCGAGGCAGCCACGGGCCTGGGCCGCCCCGCAGCGTCTGCATTCATCCAAGTCCCTGGCGATGCGGACGGCGGCGACTTTGTCATCGTTTCGGCAATCCGCAAGGCATCGGTCCCGATCGGCGTCGCCTTTGTAACCGTGCGGCTCGACGAGCTCCTGGCGACGCGTGCTCGCCAGCTCCTGGGCCCCACCACCCAACTAACGCTCACCGAGTGGGCGGGTTCTGACGAGGCCCTAGTGCAGGATCCTTCTATTCGTTGGGTCGAATCGGTGACCGTGGCCGGGCACCAGATCAGGCTCATCCTCGACGAATATGATTCTCCTGCCATCGGTTTTACCGCCCGATGGCTGTTGATATTTGGAGTCGTAACCAGCTTCCTGCTCGGGTGGCTCGTCAACGGCCACTTACGGCGAAGGGCGATGAGTCTCGAATTGGATGCCCTCCAGCAGACGCTCGCTGAGAAAGACCGATTTCTGAGCAGTGTCAGTCACCAGTTGCGCTCTCCCTTGACCGTCATTGTCGGTGCGCTAGCGATCCTCAGCAATGGAAACGGGGGCGTCGAGCCGGAAATTCGGGAGATGCTCCTCCACGACGCCAGTGTGAGTTCCCAGGACCTCGAAAGGCTGATCGAGGATTACCTCACGGCCGGACGCCTATCGGCCGGTGCGCTGACGCTCGAACGGGTCCGGGTGGATCTCGACAGCTTGGTCAGCCGGATCGTCGTTGGCATCGACATTCCCGATGGCGTCACGCTTACGGTGGGTCACCTCGGGAAGTGTGAAGGTGACGACATGCGTATCCGTCAGATCGTCAGGAACGTGGTCCGCAACGCGACTCGTTACGCACTCACCAAGATCCAGATACAGGCGGAGAGATCTTCCGTCAGTGTCATTGTGACGGTACTCAACGACGGTGAGCCTGTGTCAGACGACGTCGTCGACAGGCTCTTCGAGCCGTTTGTGAGGGGAGCCAGTCCGGGTCAACCGGAATCGATCGGCTTGGGTCTCTCCGTTTCCCGCGAACTCGCCCGCCGCATGGGAGGCGACCTCACCTATTCGTACGAGGACGGCATAGTCAGATTCAACATTTCGCTCCCCCTTGCGTCAGTCGACCAGGGCGAACTTCTGGTTGAAACTCGCGGCCAGGTCTAAACGAGGAAGCTGCCGAATCCCAGCGCTAAACCGAGCGGAATCAGATCGATGGTGCCAAGCGTCACTCCGAATATCGCGAGCACGAATACAACTACCGCTGCAAGAAGCAGGATCCTCGACAAACCCATTTTTTGGGCCACGCTGTCTCTCCTCCTAGGGGTCCGCGGCGAAGAGTAGCGATGACCGGGGGCGGTTTCCCAAAAGCTGCTCTCAGGCAGCCCGCTTCTTGCCTTTGGTCGGGATCTTCGACGCGACTTCGCCGGCCTTGGCCTTGGCGGTGTCAAGCAGGGTGCGGGCCCAGACGAACTCACTGGCGAGCACGGCAAGACCGCTGAAGATGAGCAACCAGCCGGGGACAACAGGGAGGACCAAACCGGCGATCCCGACCAGGACCATGGCCACGCCGGCGATGACCAACGCCAATCTGACCACGAACGGTCTCCGTTTGTTGTCCATGACTTCCAATCTACGACTCTTCGTCAAGTATCTCGTCGGGAAGTTTGGCGAACAGTGGAGCGATTTCGCCGAGAATCGTCCCGGCGGGAAGGGGAGGGCGGTGCCAGCCGCTCACATCGACGCTGAGCATCTTCCGCAGACGTTCGCAGGTAAACGGCAGGAAGGGGGAAAACGCGACACTCAACCCGGCAATCGCTTGCAGTGCGGTCCACAAGACCGTGCCCGCCCGCGGCGGGTCCACTTTCACCAACTTCCACGGCTCGGTGGCGTTGAGGTAGGCGTTGACGACGCTCGCGCCCTCCATGGCCGATCGCAAGGCGGCTCGCAACTCGACTCTCTCGATGAATTCACCCGTGGACTGGAGGGCTCGATCAGCAGAGTCGACAATCTCCTGGTCAGCTGAAGTCAACGTTCCCGGCTCCGGCACCCTCCCTTCGAAAGTGCGGGCGGTGATCGTCAGCACCCGGTTGACCAGGTTGCCCCAGGTGGCGACCAGCTCATCGTTTACCCGGCGGATGATGTCGGCATCGGTCAGGTCGGCGTCGTTGGTTTCGGGGATTACCGAGGCGACCGCGTATCTCAGAGCGTCGGGTTCCAGGCGGTCGGCATACCAGCCGATGGGCCGGCCGACTCCGCGACTTGCCGACGCCTTGTCTCCCTTGAACGTCACGTATTGGTTGGCGGGGACGTCTGTGGGGAGGTTGAGTTCGCCATATCCCATGAGCTGGATCGGCCAAATCACCGTGTGGAAGACGATGTTGTCCTTGCCTATGAAGTAGTAGCTCTCCGCCTCGGGGTTCTGCCACCAGTCCCGCCAAGCCTCGGGAGTGCCCTGGATCTGCGCCCATTCCTTGGCGGCCGAAAGGTATCCAATCACGGCGTCGAACCACACATAGATGCGTTTGCCTTCACCGATGGTGTCCAGTTCGGCAGGGATTGGCACTCCCCAGGTGAGATCCCGGGTGATTGCTCGGTCCTGGAGGCCCTCCTCGGTGAATCCGATAGCCATGTTGAGGACATGTTTGCGCCACCCGTTGCGGGAGCGCAGCCAACCCAACAATGGCTCCTCGAACTTGGACAACAACACGTAGTAGTGGAGGGTCTGACGGACCACCGGGGTCGCGCCGGTCAATCGGCTCTTTGGGTCGACCAGGTCCATAGGGTCGAGCTGGCGGCCGCAGTTCTCGCATTGGTCGCCCCGCGCTGCCTTGTAGCCACAGTAGGGGCAGGTCCCCTCTACGTATCGATCGGGTAAGAACCGGTCCGCTTCCGGATCGAAAAGTTGTTCGCTCTCCCGAATGGCAATGTGACCGTTGCCATGCAAGCGTCTGAACATGTCCTGGGTAACCATGTGGTGGTTGGGAGTTCCGGTGGAGGTGTAAAGGTCCCAGCTGATCCCGAGCCTTTCCCAGATTGCGAGGAACTCGGCGTGGTATCGATCGACGATCTCCTGGGGGGAAACACCTTCCTGATCGGCCCGGACGGTTATCGGAGTGCCATGGACGTCCGAGCCCGAGACCATCAACACCTTGTTGCCGGCCAGGCGGTGGTAGCGGGCGAAGATGTCAGCGGGAAGGTATGCCCCGGCCAGATGTCCTAGATGGCGTGGCCCCGAGGCGTACGGCCAGGCCACGGCAACAAGGATGTGGCGGTTCACGATGGGCCGGAGAGGGTACCCGTGGCGGCGACCTGTCGTTTGGTGATTCCCACCAGGGCCACCCCGGCGATCACCAGCGCCCCACCGATGAGAAGACTTGCCGTCAACGGTTCGGAGAACACCAGAGCCCCCCCGGTCACCCCCACGATTGGCACCAGGTATCCCATCAACCCCGCCCGGCTAGCGGGATTGAGCTCGTTTGCTTTCAGTGAAGAGAGGAAGGTGAGTAGCCCTCCGAACCCCATGACTGTCATCAGGGCCCACTGAGCCGGTTCGATCGCGACAGCCCAGGGCGCATAGCCAAGGAGCGTCGCCACCACAATGGACAGGAGACTCGCACCGACCATCATCGGAGCGAGGAGCAGACGCGGTTGGTGAAGATTGGCGAGCCGCTTCACCCAGACCAGCGATACGCCCGAGAGCGCGGTCCCGGCCAGGGTGAGGATCAGGGCGAATAGCGGTCGTTCACCAGCAGATGGAAGTCCGGCGAGAAGCCCAACTCCGGTCAGGCTGAGGCCCAGTCCGGCCGCCTTGACGGCGGTAAAGCGGTCGTCTCGAAAAACGAAGTGTGCCGTCAAGGCCGTGAAAACCGGGCCGAGGGCCAAAATCAGCGTCACCACCGAAGCAGGCAACCTGCTGAATCCGACGTTGAACATCAAGGCCGGACCGGCGGCGTTGACCGCTCCCATGGCGATGCCCTCCATCCATGGCACCCGCGTCGAGTTTCTGGGGCGGATTGCGAGCGCAATCAGCGCCGTGATCGAGAATGGCACGGCCGCGCAGGTGAAAGCGTCTAGGCCTTTAGTCGTCAGAAACTTGGTACAGAGCCCAAGGGTTCCAAACATCACCCCGGTGAAAATGATGTAGAACCATCCGTTTCGGAGCAACGCCCTCATTCGGCGTTGACCAAATGGTGCCGACGTCGTTCGGCTCGTTCGGCCACCACTACGCCAAGCAGGATGAGGGCGCCTCCAGCCACCAGCCCTGGTGTGAGCGGCTCATGCAACAAGGTGACGCCGCCGGCTACTCCGATCAAGGGAACGAGGTAGGCGACGAGGGAGGTCTTGGCAGCGGTGGCCACTTCGGAAAGCCACAGGATTGCGACAAAAGGCAGGGCGGTGGCCATGGTTCCCGACAGGGCCAGCAGCCACCATTGGGTCGCGTCGAGCCGTCCCAGCCCGGCCAACCCGTCTGCGATCAAAGCCGTGAGCAAAGCGACCGCTCCGGCACCGACGAACTGGGGGATGACCAGACGTCCCGGGGAGATCAGCTGCGCGAACCTACGACTGAGGGCCCCTCCGATGCTGGCGGCCAGGACGCCAGCCAGGATCAGTGTCACGCCGAGTCCGACCTTCGGGCCCGTGGTCGTGTCTCCCCGTATCAGCATGACGCAGCCCAGAAGGGCGATGACGAAACCCGGTAGCAGGGAGGCTCGAACCGGCTCTCCACCGACGAGGTAGTGAGCCGCTACCACCGTGGTGAGAGGTATCAGCGCAACCAGCATGGCTGTGATCGAAGCGGGCATGTAGACCAGTCCGATCGTGGTGAGAATCGTCGGAGCGGCCATGTTGACCACACCAAGGACCAGTCCGGGAGGCCATGCTTCCGGTCCCGGGGTTTGGAGGTGGCCGGTCACAATCAGGCCGGTCAGCAGCGCCACCGTTGCGAAGAGATACCGCCCCGGAATGACAGTCATCGGCGCCACACCCAGGTTCAGAATCGCCTTGGTGATGATGCTGCCCGCCCCAAAACCGAGGCTGGCGAGGGCGAGCAGAACCAGGGGTCGGGGCCGCATGGCGGCCAGCTTATGAGGTCGGGCCCGGACTCAAGTAACCGGGCCTAGCATCCGGCCCATGGCGCTTCCGGTCACCGCCGAACGAACCTCGCTGCTCCCCGGTCGCATCAACACTGCAACTCTTGGTTCCTATCTGCGTTCGGTGTCCACGGTCGACGAGGTAGGTGTGAACGAGCGAGTCGCTGCACTTTCGACCCGGTCCATCAAGAAGGCATCCAAGCTGGCGGCCCTTGAACTCGCGGTCAGCATGATGGATCTGACCACTCTGGAAGGTAAAGACACTCCGGGCAAGATCGCCCAGATGTGCTCGAAGGCCATGCGGCCCGATCCGGTCGATCCCTCGGTACCGGCCGTGGCGGCTGTCTGCATCTATCCGGCGATGGTGCCTTTCGCAATCGAAGCGGTGCGGGGAAGCAGAGTGAAGGTGGCCTCGGTGGCGACTTACTTCCCCTCCGGGCAGGTTGACACCAGGTTGAAAATCGACGAGACGCGCAAGGTCGTCGAGATGGGTGCTGACGAGGTTGATATGGTCATCGATCGGGGGGCGTTCCTGTCCGGTCAATACTTCAGGGTCTTCGATGAGATCCGGAGGGTCAAGGAGGCTTGTGGCCCTGCCATCAAACTCAAGGTGATTCTCGAAACCGGCGAGTTGGGCTCTCTCGATGACGTGCGTCGGGCTTCCATGTTGGCGATGAGCGCCGGCGCGGACACCATCAAAACTTCCACCGGCAAGATTCAGCCCGCCGCCACCCTTCCGGTGACTCTGGTGATGCTGGAGGCTATTCGCGATTTCTACGGGGCGACCGGCGTTCAGGTTGGAATGAAACCCGCCGGGGGCATCAGGACCTCCAAAGATGCCATCAGGTTCCTGGTGGTTCTCAACGAAACGCTTGGATCAGCATGGATGACACCCGATTGGTTCCGGTTTGGCGCCTCCACATTGCTCAATGACGTGCTGATGCAGATTCGCTGGCTCAAGACGGGCCGCTATCAGTCGGCTGACTATTTCACCAAGGATTAAGGCGTGAGACGTGAGACGTGAGATAGCAACCACCCAACCTCTTCAGTGGAAATACGCGCCGTCGCGTGAGTCCACCGACATCGTCGCTTTGAAGGATCGCTACGGGTTGTTCATCGACGGCAAGTTCAGGGCCCCGCTCTCCAAGCGGTACTTCGCCACCATCAACCCTGCCACTGAGGAGGAATTGGCCCAGGTACCGGAAGCCGGGGAGAAAGATGTCAACCGGGCGGTGGTCGCGGCCCGCCGGGCATTTGAGGAAGAGTGGGGGAGCCTCCCAGGCAAGGAGAGGGCCAAGTACCTGTTCCGGATCGCGCGCATGGTCCAGGAACGGTCACGGGAGCTGGCGGTCTTGGAAACGATGGATGGCGGCAAGCCAATCCGGGAGTCGCGCGACGTCGATCTCCCTTTGGTGGCTGCGCACTTCTTCTATTACGCCGGCTGGGCGGACAAACTCGAATACGCCTTTCCCGGGTTACACCCCGAGCCGCTGGGTGTGGCCGGACAGATCATCCCCTGGAACTTCCCCCTGATGATGCTGGCCTGGAAGCTGGCTCCCGCTCTCGCCGCCGGTAACACGGTGGTGCTCAAGCCAGCCGAGACCACCCCGCTTTCTGCGCTCCATTTCGCCGAACTAGCCAGCGAGGCCGGTCTTCCACCCGGTGTCGTCAACATCATCACTGGCGCCGGCGCTACGGGTGCTGCGCTGGTGGCTCATCCCGACGTCGACAAGGTCGCTTTCACGGGATCTACCTCTGTTGGCAAGCTCATTCGCAGCCAGTTGGCCGGGAGTGGCAAACGACTCACTCTTGAACTCGGCGGCAAAGCGGCCCACGTCATCTTCGACGATGCACCCATCGACCAGGCCATCGAGGGCGTCATCAACGGGATCTTCTTCAACCAGGGACATGTCTGCTGCGCAGGCAGCCGGCTATTTGTCCAGGAACCGATCCACGACCGCTTCGTCGAGAAACTGAAGCGGCGGCTGTCCACTCTCCGGGTGGGCGATCCCCTCGACAAGAACCCCGACGTGGGTGCGATCAACTCGGCCGAGCAACTTGCTCGAATATCCGAATTGGTTGAGTCGGGGAGGGCCGAGGGAGCCGAGATCTTCCAACCGGAGTGTGTCCTGCCCCGCAACGGTTTCTGGTTTGTGCCCACTCTCTTCACCGGGGTCTCCCAGAGTCACCGCATCGCCCAGGAGGAGATCTTTGGACCGGTCCTCTCGATTATGAGCTTTCGCACACCGGAAGAGGCCGTGGAAAAGGCCAACAACACCCCGTACGGGTTGTCGGCTGGCGTATGGACCCAGAAGGGCTCGCGGATCCTGTGGATGGCCGACCAGTTGCAGGCAGGAGTGGTGTGGGCCAACACCTACAACAAATTCGATCCCGCCTCACCCTTCGGCGGGTACAAGGAGTCCGGCTTCGGGCGGGAGGGCGGCCGCCACGGTCTTCTGCCGTACATCAAAGGCATCGGTCTATGACCCGCCTCGATGTCCGCAAGACCTACAAGCTTTATATAAATGGCGAGTTTCCCCGGTCCGAGTCCGGGCGAAGTTATCCGGCGCTCGACAGTGCAGGCGAAGTGGTGGCCCGGGTGGCACTCGCCTCCCGCAAGGACCTGCGCGAGGCGGTTCGGGCCGCCCGTACGGCCGTCCCCAAATGGGCCGGGAAAACGGGATACAACCGTGGTCAGATCATCTATCGAATCGCCGAAATGGTCGAGGACCGGCTCGAGACATTTGCTGAACAGCTCACCCTCGGGGGCCTGACTGGCGCCAGGGCGCGTAATGAGGTGGTGCGGTCGATCGATCGGCTTGTGTGGTACGCCGGTTGGTGTGACAAGTTCGCCCAGGTTTACGGCAACCTCAACCCGGTGGCGGGTCCCTTCTTCAACATCTCCGCCCCGGAACCGACAGGAGTTGTGGGTGTCATCGCTCCGCCCGAGCCGGCGTTGCTCGGTCTCGTTTCGCGTTTGGCTCCGGCGCTGGCCGGGGGCAATACGCTGGTGATACTCGCCTCCCAGCCACAACCGCTGCCGGCCATCACTTTCGCCGAGGTGCTGGAAACCGCCGACGTCCCGGGCGGAGTCATCAACATCCTGACCGGAAGCCCGGCCGAGCTGGTGCCCTGGCTCGCTGATCACATGGACGTCAACGGGATTGACGCCACCGGGGCGGACTCGGAGTTGGCGGCGCGGATCGATGAGGGTTCGGTGCACAACATCAAACGAGTGGTGGCAGTCGACGATCCCGATGCCCAGTCGCCTTTTCTGATCGCGGCCTTCACTGAGGTCAAAACCGTCTGGCATCCGAAGGGTTTGTGACATGGCGAGAGTTGTGATTGTCGGCGACGGACCCGGCGGTCTGTCAGCAGCGCTGTTCCTCGCCAAGAACGGTCATGAGGTCACGGTGTTCGGCCTCGACCAAACCGCCGTCAACTACGCCCGCCTTCTCAACTATCTGGGGATTCCCGACATCGATGGTCCCGGATTTCA
>CAYYRT010000238.1:0-14835 GCA_964474055.1 uncultured Acidimicrobiaceae bacterium
GCTCTCGGTCCAGCAGCCGGCTCAGGCCGATCTCGTTGCGCCAGATCACCCCCTCCCGAGAATCTTCCACTCGAATGGAACGCCAGAAACGGGCAAGCGGTGCCTCGAGCAGGCACCGACCCCTGAAGCCCAGGCAGTAGCTCTGGAGGTGGTGGCGGAACTGGGTGCTGTCCGTCAGAGCCCAGACGTCCGCGGCCGACTTATGGAAGTGCTCCAGCAGGTGGTCGATGGGTCCAAATGGACCGAGAAGGCTGTCGTTGAGCATCAAGACATTGGGGGTCGCCGCGATTGCCGGATATCGGTCGAGCGCCGTTGCCCACGAGCCGAAGTCGTAGCCGAAGTTCGGGCGCCGCAGCACGGTAATCGCTGCCGGACGGCCGCTGACCCATTCGAGTGGTTGCGCGCCTTCGGCGGCACTCACAAACACCACCTCGTAACCATTCGCGAGAAGTGCCCTAGTCAACTCGGTTGTGGAGAGGTCAACGCGCGCGCTGGGTGCCCAGTGGGCGATGACCGCGCAGCGTTCGGTTGAATGGGCAGATCTCTGCCGATCGTCGCCTTCGATGCGCACGCCGGATCGTTGGGCCTCGAGCACGAGTCGTCCTCTGCCCTTGAAAACGTGCGAGAACCACCTCATCGTTCCTTCAAGATTGACTTCACCGCGCGAAGCGGCGCTGCCCTCCGGGAGGCGCTCCTCCGCATCCCTTCGATGCCGATTGGGCCAGTGCGGCGTCGCGAGCAGCGAGGATCTCCTGGTGGATTCCTGCGGCCTCGTCGTTCTCGACGAGTGGGCGCACGAGGATGTCTCGTGCCTCGTCGTCGATCGCCTCAAAGGTGGCGGTCATCTCCCTCGCACGATCCACGTTTCCTATTGCGAGGGCGAAGAGCACGTTGCTTCGAGCCTCACGGCTCACCATGAATCGCTTCGGGCGCGGATCGAGCGCCCTGCTCGGCCGCCGACACCATCACCGGTGCCTTCCAACGGCCTGGCATCCGGGTGATGCCTGGCTCATCGCTGCCCTGCCCGCGGACGTGGAGGTCGAACGCTCGGTCCGCATAGTCGTAGGTGTGTCCTCTCTCGACGATTGCCGTGCTCACCTGGAAGCCGCCCTGCTGGAGGAGCAACTCATCGACGGCAAAGTCCACATAGCCGCGCCCGCGTTCCACCGAGAACGCACCCACGCGTCCGGAATTTGGTCCCGCGACGACCGCCCCGGACTCGTGATGAAAGCCGAGCCCGAATACCGCGCGGCTGATCGGCAAACGAGCCTCGAAGTGCATCCTGATCGTGCACGCCGCCCCAGCCAGCAGCACAGGACTGGGATGGCCGTCGGCGTCGAGGTACTCCAGGTGGGCGATCCGCACCTCCCCCGAACCGAGTCGCGCGGGCCCGCTCTCGATCGCCTTACTGCCGTCTTCGGGATGCTGGGCATGCACCTCGCGCTCGTTGACCGACGCGACGTAGGTGTCGGCGACGTCTCGTGCCGGCCCCAGCATGCGGATCTCACCGTTGTCGAGCCAGGCGGCCTGATCGCACAGGTCGCCGATCAGGCCGAGCGAGTGCGTCACCAGCACGACGGTCGTGCCTCGCTTGCGAAGCTCGTGCAGGTGATCGAAGCACTTGCGTTGGAACTCCTCGTCGCCGACGGCGATCACCTCATCGACCATCAGGATCTCGGGATCCAAGGATACCGCGACGGCGAATCCGAGGCGGACGAACATCCCGCTGGAGTAGATCTTCACAGGGGAGTCGATGAACTCCCCGATCCCGGCGAAGTCGATGATCCGGTCCATCGCCGCGTCGACCTGGCGCCCGCTCAGGCCCAGGATCGCTCCGTTCAGCCGGATATTCTCGCGGCCCGTGAGCTCGCCGTGGAATCCGGCCCCCAGCTCGAGCAACGCCGAGACGCGTCCGGCGACGGTCACGCGGCCGCTTGTCGGCCTGTAGATGCCGGCCAGCACCTTCAGCGTTGTCGACTTCCCGGACCCGTTCTGCCCGAGCAACCCGAACGTGGATCCGCGCGGGATGGAGAATGACGCGTCGCGGAGGGCCCAGAATTCGAGGGACTTCGGCGGTAGTCCGCGAACGAAGCGCTCCTTGAGGCCGGTGCGCCGCTCCCGGTGCAGCCAGAAGCGCTTGGACACGTGCTCCGCCACGACGGCCAGATCACTCACACGGACTCACCGATGTCCAGGCCCCAGCGTCGGTAGATCGCCAAAGTGACCGCAAGGGCGCCAATGGTCCACGCCACGAGCACGATCCAACTCGACGCCGGAGGTACCTCCAGCCCGTATGACAGGAGCCGGAACGACTCCACGAACTCGGCGATTGGATTCAGGGTCACGATCGTCCGCAGCGGCACTCCATTCCAATCTTCGGGCACCGCATCGGCCGTGTAGATGATCGGTGTCAGGAAGAACAGTAGTTGCAGCGCGACGTTCACCAGCTGGGCCAGATCCCGGAGATAGACGTTCATGATTGCGAGCGCCACGGCAACAGCCGTGACAAACGTTGCGTAAATGGCCAGCCACGCCGGAAAGAGGAGCCATGTTGGAGCGACATTTCCGACAGCGATGAGCGCCAGCGCGAAGATCCCGAACTCGATCATTGTCTGGGCGAGGATCGCCGCAGCGGACCCAACGAGGGGAGCGTAGGACGGGAAGTACACCTTCTGGAGGATGGGTCCATTCGCCAGGAGCGTGGGAATCGCGGTGTTCACGGTGATGAGAAGGAACGACCACGGAATCAGGCCGGCGAAGAGCCAGACGGGGAAGAATCCCTCCCGTCCGTTCCCGAAATCCGGCGGCGCTACCCGGAAGATGACGGCGAAGACCAGGCTGTACGTGGCCAACGTGGCCAGCGGGACCACGAGGGACCAGGCCCACCCGAGTGCGGTGCCCTTGAATCGCGACTTGAGCTCCCGCTGCGCGAAGTTCCAGATCAGGGATCGGTTCGACCAGATCGAGGAGCGCGGACGGGCATTGGTGGTCATCGCCGGCGGCGACCATGCCATCGCCTGATCGTTGCGCGCACCTCCCTCAGGCGCTCGGTCACCGACCATGATCGGTACGACGGGATCTCAGGGAGCCTCATGCGACGCGGCGAATGCTCGGTCCCATAGGGGCGGGTTCCCGACAGGCTCCTCGCAACGTGTACGGCGCCGTCCACGGCGCCCCGATGCGAGACGAAGACCTCCAGGAACTCGCCGAGCAGGCCGTGGGCCCGGCTCTCCAGGCGAATTGCTTCCGTCCACATGCCCGACGCAGCTGCCACCCGTTCCGGGAGATCTCGGCCCCAGTCGAATGTGACCAGGGCTCCTGCTCGGCTCACCGGATCACCATGGTACTCGGCCGGTTCCAGCTGCTCCAGTTCGCCCTGCCCGCGCTGCACGCGCGGCCTGGAGATCTCGAGGTCCTGGTGCTGCGGTGCGGTCCACACGTGTGCTCCGCCATCCGCCAGCACCCGCGCGATCTGAGCGTGAGCAGCGTCGACGTCGACGATGTGCTCGAAGACGTCTGACGAGACGATGACGTCGAACGAGGCGTCCTCAAACGTCGGTCGCTCGACGTCCTCGCACCGATAGCCCTTGACGACGGTGCCCAGGGGAACGTCGGGCCAGTAGTGGGAGCCCAGGTATTGCGCGCACTCGCGGCGCAGCTTGCGGCTGGCGGGTCCGGCCGGTGCCAGCTCCCAGATGCGCTCATTGCGCCAGCCGGGCCTCACCATGGACAGGACCGCCAGGATGGCGCGGTGCCTGGGTATCGACCGGCAGGTGCTGCAGACGAGCTCATCGCGATGCCACGAGCCGTAAGAGCGGAAGACGACAGCCTTCTCGCAGACAGCGCACCAACCGGGCCACGTAGGGCGCGCCACTTAGCTCTCGATGACGGCGGCCGAGCTCGGCAGGATCTGCCACCAGATCTGACCCGGCGGTAGCACTACCGGCTCGTCTGTCCCGGCGTAGGTCCAGGTCGTCGTCGAGCCCGCGTCAGGTCGCGACCACTCCACGTCCAGGGCCCTTCCATCGACGTACACCGTGCCGATTCCCTCGCCGGTGAGGTAATGGAGGATCGGGTTCCCGCCGGCGCCGAAGTCGACGCCGAGGAGCTCGTCCTGCGACACTCGTTGGACGACGACCGTGCGCACGGTGACCATCTCGGACGTTGCCGCATCGATCATCACCTGGCCGGCGTCCGCCCGGCTGTAGGCGAGCAGATCCGCGTGGTAGCTGAAGCTGTAGTTCCAGTACCCGTTTGTCTGGATGTCCAGGCGGCCCACCGGCCGCCCGTCCGGTGGTGCGGCGTCCGGCGCGACCTCGAAGGGTGGCCTGACCCTGTCGATCCTTACCTTGAACGGCTCCAGTGCGCCGCCAGCCAGGTCCTGGCGGATCGCCGTCAGATCCGCATACACGTTGTAGGGCGCAATCCGCTCGAAGCTCCTCGAGAAGTATCCCCACCCGTCGATTCCGTTCAGGTAGGGCATCCCCCCGTCGATGAAGTGCTGGATCGTGTATGGAGCACCTCCGAAGCCAACGGTGAGCGATCCGACCTGCTGCCAGATGTCGAGGTTGTAGTAGCGGGCGCTCCGGATCGGGCCGACGGCAGGATCAGGGTCGTTGCAGTAGAACACGGCGCCGAAGCGGGTCACGTTTCCCTGAACGGTGGCCTCGACAATGAGGTCTGCCCAGCTCAGCCCGGTCTGCGGCCTTGCATGAGGATCATTGTCGATCTGGACGGTGAGGGCACGCCGATCCGCAGGCAGCGCGCTCGCCAACGGCAGGCCGGTGATCGGACAGAGGGCCTCTGCGACCGGTGTCGGCGAAGGGCTTGGTGTTGGGCTCGGCGTCGGAGATGGTGCGCGCGTTGGGCGCGCGGTCGGCGTCGGACTGGGGCTGGCGATCGGGGAGGGGGCGGGCACAGGCGCGGCAGTCGGCTGGAGGAGGACCGCGGTGGCAACACCAACGGCGATGACCAGGACACCAGCGAGGGCAAGCAGAACGGGGCGCGGCAGATTAGGGAGCATGCCACTGATGCTACCGTAGCTGCCCTGGGGGCCATTTCGTCTTGCCGCTATACTGGCAGGCCCCGGCCCACCTTCGTGGCGCCGTCATTTTGTCGTGGAGAATCCTTGTCGCGAGTCGCCCGCATCGATCGCGTCGAAGCACCGTCGGCGGTCACGTTCGAACGACCGCATCGCGACGCTGCGGCTGGCGTCGCTGCCCTTCTTTCATTCGTGATCCCCGGGTTGGGCCAGGCGTATAACCGTCAGATCGTGCTTGCATGGCTGCTGGCGCTGCCGGTGCTGATCCTCGCGGCCGGTGGCGCGCTCATGTTCGTCCTGCCCGACATCAACGTCCTCAGCCACCTCCTGGACATCCGATTCCTTGCGGCACTCATCGTGCTCGACCTGGCTCTGCTCGGCTGGCGTGCGGTGGCCATCGTCCAGGCATTCGCGGCGCGTCGCGGGTCGCGGCGGCGCGGCGCAGCCACCTATGTCACGGCCGGCCTCGTCCTCATCGCCATCGTGATGCACGCGGTGCCTGCGCTGTATGTCGCCAAGGCGATCGATACGCTGAACTCCGTATCCCTGGGCGGCGGGGATGCCGGCTTCAGCAGCCCAGGCGGGAGCGTCGGCGGCGGTCGCAACGTCCTGCCCGGACCGAGCACGCATCCGAACGTCGTCGACGGCGCACGCGTCAACTTCCTGCTGGTCGGCGTCGACTCCGGGTTCGGTCGTGACTGGGCCCTGACCGACACCATGCTCGTGGTGAGCATCGATCCCGATGGGACGTCCGCCATGATCTCGGTGCCGCGCGATCTGTATGGGGCGCCGCTGCCGGACGGCACCACATTTGACGAGAAGCTCAACGGGCTCATGGCGGCGGCCGAGGCTGACCCGGAGCGATTCCCGTCTGGCGGCGTCGGGACGCTCAAGGAGGTGATCGGCGACATCCTGGGGATCGAGATCCACTACTTTGCCGCGATCAACCAGGAGGGATTCAGGGATGCGGTCAACGCGATCGGGGGGGTCGACATCACCGTCGAGCGCGCAATCGCCGATCCGATCTACTCGGAGGACGGCTTCCAGGAGCCCGGCTTCTACGTCGAGCCCGGGACATATCACATGGAGGGAGCGTTCGCCCTGGCATACGTCCGGTCGCGACACGGGCCTGGGGACAGCGACTTCACTCGAGCAGAACGGCAGCAGCAGGTACTCACGGCCATCCGAGACAAGCTCACCGCGGGGAATCTCCTCCTCTCCCTGCCGGGAGTGCTGGATGCCGTGAAGAACATGATCTCGACCGACATTCCCTCGTCGCGGATCTCGACATTGGCGCGAGCCATCCAGGCGGCGGACGTCTCGCTCCTCGAGCACGCGGTCATCCAGCCTCCGCTGGTCACGCCCGACGAGGATCCCGTCGCCGGCTATGTCCTGCTGCCTGACCTGCGTGCCATCCGGCAGCTGACGCGTGACCTGCTGACGGAGGGCGGCGGCGGCGGCGGCCCCTGATCGTTCCGCGCTAGGGCAGCCACCGACGGAGGTCGATGGTGAAGCGGCCATCCCGCTGGGCGACGCTCTTGCGGATGCGGGGGATCAGGCGCAGGCGGTTGACGAGACCGCCGATCGGATCAAGCACAAGATCCGCGCATGCGTGCAGGATCTGCATCCGCATGAGGCGCGGTAGCGCAGCGCCGATCGAGGCAGAGCTCTCGTTCTTGGCAATTAGGAGCATCTGGTTTCGCCACGAAAGGCGCCTGATCTGTTTCGGCTTGGCCCGCTCGTTGCGCCAAATCGCGACCAACCCGGAAAGACCGCCACGCCGCCTGGGCCCTGCCGCGGATCGGCCGTGGTAGGCGACGGCTCGGCCATCCACGCATGCGCTGAACCCGGCGCGCCGGAGGCGCCACGCCACGTCGACGTCCTCCTTGTACATGAAGAACGACTCATCGAAGACCGCACCCGCCTCCGCAACGGCTTCCAACGCCGACCTGCGAAAGAGCCCAGCGGCGGCCGAGACGCCGAAGACCTCGCGAATGCCATCGAACCGTGCGTCATCGCGCGTTCCCTGGCCGATGTCGACGGCGCGGCGAGCGGCTCGCATCTCCAGGCCAGCCGAGTCGAGAATGCCTTCCGATCGGCTGGTCGGTGAACCAATCGTGAGGACCTTGCCGCTGGCCGAACCTACCTGGGGCGACGAGCGCATCAGCGCGACCAGTCGAGCGAGGTAATCCGGCGCCAGCCGGGCGTCCTGGTTCAGGCACAGGACGAATGGGGCGCTGCCGGCCGCGATGCCCGCATTGTTGGCCGCCGCATACCCTCGATTGCGCGAGGTGCCGACCGCAACGGCGTCCGGCATCCCGGCTGCCAACGACGCCGCAAGCGGGGACCTCGGGTCATCGTCGACCAAGATCGTGTGCGGAGCGACGTCGCGCTGCGCGCGCACCGAATCCAGGCAACCTGCGATCCAGACGCCCGGTCGGTAGAGCGCAATAACGACGTCAACATCGGGAGGGCGGCTCACGTGGCGGGCGATTGCTCGTCCGATACGGGCCGGATCGGGTCGAGCCAGGCCATCATCACGATGATCGGCATCAGGCCGAATGCCGACAGGAAGTAGGGATTCGTGGCCCCGCTGACCATGATGCTTCCGACGATGGAGACCACGACCACGGCTTCGCGCCGCGACACCCCCGCGGGAATGCTGAGTCGCCCGATGCGGGCTCGAAGCGCGTCAATGATCAGGCGGACCGGGAAGGAGATGTAGAGCAGGAGCCCCACGATCCCGGTCTTGTAGAGCAGATCGAGGAATGCGAGCTCGTACGAGAAGATCTGCGCATACCGATAGTCCCGCGCGATCGTCCCGAACCCGTGCCCGAAGATGGGCCGCTCGACGATATGTCCGATCAGAACCTCGGCCTGATGCACGCGGACCTGGTTCGAGGCCACCCCCGAGTTGTCCGGCGTGATGCTGCTCTCCGACTCAGCGGGTTCCGGGGGCGGCAGCTCGGTTGCCGTGATCGATACTGCTCGCTGCAACACGTAATTGGGCACTGAGAAGTTGAGCGGCGCGGCGATCACCGAGCCGAGGACAAAGATCGCTGCCGTTCCTCCCACCACTGCAAGCGATCGTCGCCAGGAGTTCGATCCAAGCACCAGGACGACCGTCAGCGCGATGGTGGCTCCGACCCAGAACCCCCGCGTGTACGTCGCCGTGACGTCGATCAAGAGAATTGTGTAGAGGATCCAGTCGAGGACCGACGCGGGGTGCCGCATGATCCTCCAGGCCACGAGCGCCAGGCCGATCTGGAGATAGAGCCCGCTCGCCAGGAAGAAGCGGAATGCACCATTCGGCTGGAAGCCGATGACGTTGCCGGCGAGCAGATCGCCGTACAGGATGTCGGCGAGGGTGCGCAGCGGGACGATGCCTGCGAGGATCACGACGATCATCGCGAGCGTCACGATCGCATTGGCTGCACAGGCGACGAGCAGCCAGTTCCGCAGCCACGGGCCGTGCCCCTGCCGTAACAGCGCGATCACGGCGAGCGAGAAGGCCAGGAACAGGTGACCGTTGCCATCGGCCACCACATCTCGCGGCACGTTGCCGTTGAGGAAGCCGACTGGCATCCAGATGAGCGGTAGCAGAATCGCGATCGCCAGAGCGTGCGCGCCGTAGCGCCCGAGATCGAGCCGGCCGTTCCGGCGCCAGTCCCGCACCAGCCAAACGGCGCCGGCAAGCGCGACCGTCATGTCGAGCGCGACCCGGCCCGAGATGCCGCCGGGGAAGCGTGTCCATTGCCCAGAGGCCCCGGCGACGGCGAGCTCGATCATGGCGATGGCTACGGCCGCGCGAAGGTCGAGCAACGCGAGCGCCAGGAATGCTGCGATCAGGACGACCTGCAGGACGCCGACGATCGGCCGTGGGGCATCGAGCAGCAGGAGCGCCGTCAACGCGATGATGGTCAGGCTGGACACCGCGACCAGGACCGGGACGGCGAGGCGCGCCGCGCTTGCGGGCGGTTCGCCGCGAATTGCTCGCGCGATCATCGGGCGCTCCGTGTGTCGGCTCGCATTGAGCTCGCGCGGTCGGCCGCCCAGTTCATCGCGGTCGCGAGGGGGAGTGTCAGCCTGACGGCGGCCGCACCAATTCGGCCGAAGTGCCGATCCGCGTAACGGATGGCGCTGCGGTTCCAGATACGTTGGCGGAGGCGCGGTGCCAGACGGGAGAACGAAGTGCCGCCGGTGTGGCGGACACCGATCTCAGGCCAGTACAGGGCGGTGCCCCCCGCATCCGATACGCGTTTCGCGAGGTCGACTTCCTCGAACCACAGGAAGTACGCCTCGTCCATCCCACCGAACCGATCCCAGTCGCTCCGGCGCATGATGAACGCTGCCCCAATCGGCTGATCCACCAGCATCGGCTGCGAGAAGTCGGCGTCGATCATGAGGTATCGACGCAAGGGCGGGATCCAGCGTGCCAGCCCATGCAGCTTGAGCTGGTAGAGGACGAGCGACACGGCAGTCGGGAATCGACGGGCGGACCGGGACAGGCTGCCGTCGTCGGCTTCGACGCGCGGGCCGACGATCGTGGTGCCCGGGCGATGGGCGAACGCACGCTGCACCGCCCCAGGCGTGCCCGCCACGATGCTGGCATCGGGATTGAGCAGGAAGATGAATTCGCCATCTCCCTCCGCCGCCCCGCGATTGCATGCGGCTGCGAAGCCGGCGTTCCGACCCATTCGAACCACCGTGACGTTGGGAAGGCTGCCCTCGATGCGCTCGGGCGAGCCGTCGCTCGAACCATTGTCGACCACGATGGCGCGCGCGCCGAACTCCACGCTCGACCGAGCGGATTCGAGAACGGAATCGCCGCCGTTCCAGTTCACGATGATCACATCGATGTCGATGCTGCCCGTCGTCATGCACCGGCTCGGCGCTTCACGAGTGCGTGAAGCCGCTCGGTGGCAAGCTCGATCCGGCGCCGAAGGCCCACGCCGGCGTGCACGGCCGTCGTTACCCAACGTGGGTAGATCGGCCGATAGTGCGTGTCGTAGAACAGCAGCATCGCATCGTAGAAGTACTTGATCGTCCGCGATCGGTACTTCCTGGAGGCGGCCCGCTTGTCGTGGTGGACCGTCGTAAGGGGGACGTACATGATCCGCCAGCCAGCCTGCTTGATTCGATAGGCCCAATCGGTGTCCTCGCCGTACATGAAGTAGCGCTCGTCCAGGAGGCCGATGGTGCTCCGGATCTCGGTCCGTACCATCATGAACGCTCCGCACGGCTGGTCGATCTCGGTCTCCGTCCACTCGTCGAGGTAGGTCAGGTTGTATTGCCCGAAGCGGCGACTGCGTGGGAAGAGCTTCGACAGCCACGTCATCCGGTAGAACGATCGCTCCGGCGTGGGAAAGAGGCGTCGGCAGGCGAGGTCCAGCGAGCCGTCCGGGAGCTCCACTCGGCAGGTCGCGCACCCGACGTCGGGATGCGCGTCCATGTATTCGCGCATCACCCGAATCGTCTCCGGCTCCACACGAGCGTCGGGGTTCAGGAGGAGCATGTAGCGTCCAGTCGCCACGCGCAGCGCCTGATTTGACGCGACCGCAAATCCGAGGTTCTTCTCGTTTTCAATGATGCGCACTTCGGGAAAGGCGCGACAGCATGCTTCGGCATCGAACCGCGACGAGGCATTGTCGATCACGAACACCTCGAGCCGGTCGGCTTCGTCGCTGGCCCGCAATGCACGCAGACACCGATCAAGCAGCTCGGGGGTCTGGTAGTGAACGATGGCCACGCTCACGTACGGTGCGGACGGAGTGTCCGTTCCGTTCTGTGCGCGTGCAGCCACCCGCCGGATGGAAGGCATCGTTGGCTAGAGTAGCGTCGGCACGCACTACATGGAGCGAACGGGTGGCGTCGAACTGGGTCGACACGGAGATCCCGGGTGTCCTGCGCCGATCGACTGGGGTCGTCGTCGACTTGCGCGGGTCCTTCACCGAGCTGTGGCGTGCGTCGGCAACCGACGACTTGATCGCATCACCATTCGTGCAGGCCAACCTGTCGCGCTCGGCCACCGATGTGCTGCGCGGCATGCACTTCCATCGCCGCCAGACCGACCTCTGGATGCTGGCTGAAGGTCGAGCCTTCGTGGCCGTTACCGATCTCCGCCGCCTTCCGGACGAGCCTCGCCCGGCCGTGGCGACATTCGAGATGCGTCCGGGCGACGCCGTCATGATCCCCGAGATGGTCGCGCACGGGTTCCACGCCCTCGAACCGATCGCGCTCGTCTACCTCGTGACCAACGAGTACGACGGATCCGACGAGCTCGGGTTCGCCTGGAATGATCCGGATGCGGGCATCCCCTGGCTCGTCGAGGATCCGATCGTGTCCGATCGCGATCGTGCCAATCCACCGCTGCGGACGGCGATCAGCCAGCTCGACCCTTAGGCGCCGCCTCGATCAGCCCATGAAGAAGCTGCGACCATCGCTCGGCCTGACGACGCCGATCAAAAGGCGCAAGTGACTCGTCCGAAGCGCCGTCGAAGGTTGCTGACCTGCGGAGTGCGCTTGCGGTCGCCGCGCGAATGCTCTCGGCATCGCCTGGATCGCCGACGGCGCCCGCGTTGAGCTGGCGCACCAATCGCGTCGCGGGACCTTCCGGCGCAATGACCACGATCGGCCGTCGAAGGGCGAGGCATTCGTAGAGCTTGCCCGCCAGGCTCGCGCCACCGTCGGTCGCGATCACGCACAGGCCATCCCATCCGGCCATCACGCGCAGCACGTCCCGGTGGGGCATGAACGGCCGGACCGCCAGGCCTGCGGCCGGGATCCGTTCGCGTGCGACATCGAGCTGATGCGGCAGGAACGGCCCAACCATCTCGAACCGCACGGCGCGACCGTCGAGCCCGCTTCGCACGATGTCGCCGATGGCAGTGAACATCGGTCCGATCTCGGTGCGCGCCTGGAATGACCCGGCGTAGCCGAGGGTAAAGGTCTCGGCGGTCGGCTCAAGCGCCGAACGCACCGCCTCGATGTCCTCCGGGTCGAACCCGTTCTGGATCACCGTCAGGCGGGTCCGGAGCATCGGGTATGCCGTTGCGTAGCGCTCGCGGCTCTCGTCGGAGACCACCACCACCGCATCGGCGCGACGCAGGCACCAACCTTCGAGCCTCCGTTCGGCGATGTTGCGCCAGGGGAGCCGGCTCTTCGTCAACGGGCGAAGCGTCCACTCGTCGCGCAGGTCGATCACGTGCGGAACGCCAAGGCGTCCGGCCAGGATGGAGGCCCCGATGTGGACGCTGTGCGGGGGCCCGGTGCTGACCACGATGTCGGGCTGCAGTAGCGGGTCGCCTTGCCACCGTGACACCGACAGCGCCCAGAGGAGACGATGATCCGGAATCGCCCAGAGCGATCGAAGCGCGTCACGAACTCGGCGCAGGATGCCGATGACGGACGAGGAGCGGCCGAGGCGCTCGCGCGCGCCCCGGGCCATCGCAGAGCCGCCCATGGTGGCGAGTGCCTGGCCCCCCCGGATCACGTTGACCTCGCGAGGCACATCGGCCAGCAGGCTCTCGTCGTACGCGTTCGCCAGGCGTTCGTCCGAGCTGACGACCGTGACCAGCCATCCAAGGCCAGGCAGGTACTTGACCAGCTTGGCGACGCGGATGACACCACCACCGCCCACAGGGGGAAACTCTGCGGAGAGGATGGCGACGTGCGGCGGCCCGACGGGGTCGTCGCTCAAGTGCTCGACTGCCAGCTCGCCATCTGGCGATGATAGGGTCCACAGGCCAGCTGGGTTGCCGCTATCCTGCTGCGAAGAGGGGAGGGCGACTCGACACATGTGCGGTATTGCTGGCGCGATCGAGTTGAGGCGCACCGCAACAGCAGCCTCCGTCGTCGGCCGGATGGTGAGCCGCCTCGAGCACCGCGGCCCAGACGATCGAGGGTGTACGGAGCTGGGTCGCGCGGCGCTTGGCATGAGCCGCCTATCGATCCTGGACACGTCGCCGGACGGGAGCCAGCCGATGCGTTCGGCGGATGGCCGTTACTGGATCGTGCACAACGGCGAGATCTACAACTTCCTCGAGCTCTCCGATGAGCTGTCGGCCCTCGGCCATCGGTTCCGCTCGAAGTCGGACACGGAGGTCATCCTCGCAGCGTATGCCGAGTGGGGCCTCGACTGCCTGCGCCGGTTCAACGGGATCTGGGCCATGGCGCTCTGGGATACCCGCGACGAGACGATGGTCCTCTCTCGGGATCGGTTCGGTGTAAAGCCGCTCTACCTTGCCGAGAGTGGCGATCTGCTCGCCTTTGCCAGCGAGATCAAGGCGATCCTGGAAGTGCCAGCCATGGCTGTCGCGCCGGAACCGGCAGCGATCAGGGACTTCCTGGTCGAGGGCATCGTCGACCACAGTGACCAAACATTCTTCAGGGGTGTGAGGCGGGTTCCTGCGGCGCACGCGGTCGTGATCGCGCCCGACGGGCAACGGACGATCCGCTACTGGGATGAGCCCGCGTTGTCGGACGACGCGTCGACCCGGCCGGCCGCTTCCGATCCACACCGCATCGAGGAGATCCGGGATCTGTTCGTCGACGCAGTGGCGCTCCAGCTGCGCTCGGATGTCGCGCTCGGAAGCTGTCTCTCCGGAGGCATGGACAGCTCCTCGATCGTCGGTGTCGCCTCGGCGATCCGCGAGCGACGCCTCATCCCTGAGCGATCCATGGATCGCCACCGTGACGCGCAGCCGCAGAAGGCATTCTTCGCGGAATTTCGTGGCCCTGGGCTCGACGAACGACAGCATGTCGATCGCGTCGTGCGTTCCACCGGCGTCGAGCTGCACACCGTGACGCCCACGCACGAGGACTTCGTCAGCAGCCTGCCGCAGGTGCTCGGTCACCAGGACGAGCCCTTTGCATCGAGCAGCGTCGTGGTCCAGTACCACGTGATGGAGCTGGCGAGCCGAAATGGCGTGAAGGTCCTGCTCGATGGCCAGGGCGCCGACGAGCTGTTCGGCGGCTACCCGCCCCTCGCCGGTCCCCGCTATGCCGGCCTGCTTCGCAGCGGCGCCCCGGGTGGCGTCCTGTCAGCTCTGCGCAGCCGCGAGATCAGCGCGCGATCACTGGTGCGCTACGGTCTGTTCGGCCCCCATCGGCTGCCCGCGCTTCTGCAGCGCCGGCGTGATCCAGCGTGGCTCGGCCCAGCGGCGCGCCAGGCCGGCACCCTGTGGCCTGAAGCCGAACGCCGGCCGGGGACGGTGCTGGCGCGCGTGCTGCGCGACCAGGTCTTCTGTGGTGGGCTCTCGGCGATGCTCCGCTACGAGGACCGAAACAGCATGGCGTTCGGTATCGAAGCCCGGGTCCCGTTCCTTGACCATCGCCTGGTCGAGGCAGCGCTGCTGCTGCCGGACAGGCTCAAGATCGGAGGCGGCCGGAGGAAGATCGCCCTCGCGGAGGCGATGCGCGGCATCGTCGCCGACTCGGTCCTCGACCGGAAGGACAAGATCGCGTTCGCGCCGCCGCAGGACGCCTGGCTGCGGAAGTCTGAGCCGCTGGGTCGCGCGCTTGCGCGCGCGTCGATCGGCGAAGAGCTGGGTTACCTGAACCCTGGCACCATGACCGAACGCCTGGATGGGTTCGAACGCGGTTCAGTGACTCACGACGAGCTGTGGCGCGTCATGATGGTCGAGATGTGGCTAAGGCACGTTGCAGGGGGACGGCCGCAGAACGGCTCCGACGGCTCGTAGGTTCAGGATCCAGCCGCCTGTGACAGATCGGATCGGGAACCGATGATCCGGACGTTCGCACGAGATGCCCTCGTCTACGGAGCAGCGACCGTC
>CAYYRT010000239.1:0-10686 GCA_964474055.1 uncultured Acidimicrobiaceae bacterium
GGCTTTGGTTTTCCCTCCAATCAGACGGTCCGCCTTGCGCTGGTCCCGACTTCGGCGGTGGAGCTCCGGCTAGGCGACGTCCGGACCGATTCAGCCGGGGCGTTCGCCATCGATGTCCGCCTGCCTAATCGTCCCGCCGACGAGTCCCAGAAGATTCTGGCTCGAACCACGGAGCCAAGTGGCAGTCCGCGGCTCACTCAAACGGCCACCGACACCTTTGACAAGATCATCGAAACGGTCTTCCTGGCCCTGATTGCCACCACTTTCGCAATCGCTCTCGCCATTCCGCTCAGCTTCTTCGCCGCCCGCAACCTCATGAGAGACATCACCAGTCCGCTGGCCAACGTTGCCATGGGGGTCATCGCCCTTCCCCTGGGGGCTGGGGCCGGGATCCTGATAGCCAGGCTCGCTTCCGAGCTCAGTTCCAACACTGCTTCCAACATCCTCCTGGCGATCGGAGCGCTGGTGGTGGTGCCGTTTGTCGGTTGGTGGCTCTTGAGACAGGGGCTGGGATCCGAAGACAACGGTCGTCGGGGCGGAGTCACCCGCTGGGTAACGCAGGGCCTTCTAGTGAGTTTGGCGTTTCTGGCCGGCATCCTCACTCTGTACCTGACTGCCGACCTCTTGCAGGTCGTGGGTGACTGGCTGGCTCCTCGCCTCGGGCTATTCGATTTCCTGGGGGCATTCCTGTCCACGCTTGGTGAGTTGCTGGAGTTCGGGACGGTGGTAATCGCCGCCGTCGGCGGGAGCGGGGCGCTCGTAACCGTGGCCAACCGTTTCGGTCATGCAATCCGCAAGCATCTCCAGGCCAGGACCCTGCAGCTGCTCAACGTCCCATTGGCGATGGCGGCTGGAGCCGTGGTGGTTCTGCTGATCGCCCAGGTAATTGCCTGGTTCTACCAGTGGACTGACTCACCGCGGGTCCTCTGGATTCCGATCGGGGTAGGTGGTTTGTTGGGCCTCTTCATCGCCGCCCGTTCCTTCAAGAGCAACAACGTGAACGTCGGTCTTGCTACCTACTACCTGACCAGAACGGTGTTCAACACCCTCAGGGCGATCGAGCCATTGATCTTGGCGATCGTGTTTGTCGTGTGGGTGGGGCTGGGACCGTTCGCCGGGGCCCTGGCCCTTGCCCTCCACACCATCGCCGCCCTTGCCAAGCTCTACTCCGAGCAAGTCGAGAGCGTCGCGCCAGGACCACTTGAAGCCATCCGCGCCACCGGGGCCACCCGGCTGCAGACGGTCGTCTATGGAGTGGTCCCGCAGGTGATCCCCCCCTATATCTCCTTCACCATGTACCGGTGGGACATAAACGTTCGCATGTCGACCATCATCGGTTTCGTGGGAGGCGGCGGCATCGGCTTCCTGTTGCAACAGAACATCAACCTGCTCAACTACCGGGGAGCCGCCGCTCAGATCCTCGCGATCGCCATCGTGGTAGCTGCAATGGATGCTCTCAGCTCGAAGATTCGTGAACGCTATGTCTGATCGTCCCGTTCTTTTCCGCCGACAGCGGGAAGAGCGAGAGCGGCTTGAGCACGAACTGCTGGCTCCTGGAGCCACCCGAGCCGCCGAGAGCGCCGGCCGCGAGCAGGCCGAAGAACCGGACGAGTTACGCACTGCCTTTGAGCGTGACCGCGATCGGATCCTCCACACCAAGGCTTTCCGCCGGCTCAAACACAAAACCCAGGTCTTCATTAACCCCGAAGGCGACCACTTCGTCACTCGTTTAACCCACACCCTGCAGGTGACCCAGATCGGACGATCTATGGCAGCAGGGCTGGCCCTCAACGAAGACCTGACCGAGGCGATTTGTCTTGGTCACGACGTTGGTCATTCACCCTTCGGCCATACCGGCGAGGAAGCCCTGACCCCTTACGTCGGCGGCGAGTGGCTTCACTCAGCCCACAGCGTCCGGGTGTTATCGCTGTTGGAACCCCAGAACCTCACGAGGGAGGTGATCGACGGGATCCGGGCCCATAGCTGGCGGGTTTCGCCGGCTCCTTCCACCCCGGAGGGTCACCTGTGCCGATTCGCGGACCGGATCGCCTACCTCACCCATGACGTCGCCGATGCCATCCGTGGCGGAATTCTGGTCTTCTCCGATCTCCCGCAACTGGCACGCCGCCGGTTTGGTGACTCCAGCCGGGAGTGGATCAATCAGATGATCCGCGCCGTGATCGATAATTCTTACGCCCAATGTTTGGTCTCGATGGACAACGAGACTCTGGCAATCATGAACGAACTGAGAACGTTCATGTTTGATCGCGTCTATCTACGACCAGAGGCCGAATTCCAGAAGGAGCGGGCGATCATCGTGATCAAGGATCTGATGGACTATTTCATCGCCCACTCGGACGAGGTTCCCGAGTCGACCACGGTTCCGGACGCGCCCCCGGTCACCAGGGCCGTGGACTTCGTGGCAGGCATGACCGACCGGTACGCCCTCCGGCTTCATGACCGGCTCTTCCGCCCGACCCTCTTCGACTGACCCCCCTTCTTGCGTAGAAACGGCGTCGTTTCCGACGCCGTTTCTACGCAAGAAGGGGGGTTAGGGGCGGGGTGGACCCACCCACTCGAAGTGGGCGGCGTCGGGGATCAGCCAGTTACCACCCCAGGTGAACCCCCAACGATCCATCACCTCCACCAGACGGGCGTCCTGGGTGGTGGTCTGACCGGTGACGTTGGACCGGTAGTTGATGTCCACCGCCACCCCCCAGGCGTGGCGGGAGATCGACCTTGTCCCGCCGATAAATCGGGGATTCCAGCATCCATGGAAAGACTCGACCAGAAAACCGAGATTGGCTTGCTCGAGCTCGGTCATGGCCGATCGCAGAGCCGACATCACTCCCACGTGGCATGTGGCCGAGCCGAGAAGCGGTATCTCCGCTGTGATCAGATTGGCGGCGGTCCAGACACTATCGATTTCGAGCTCGCCGTCACCCAACTCACGGATGGCGAACTCCCCGAAGTTGTCCTTCACCAAGACCTGGGGCATCACCGCATCACCACTACGGAGAAACGGCGTTTCCCCGGGGGCGCGTATGCGCGCCGCCACATCCGAAGGTAGCAAGTCCCTCACCCGCTGCTCGAAAACAGTCCGATCGCCGGTGTAGGCGACCAGTAGGTAGCGGGGGGTGGTAACCCCCAACGACTCGCCCGCCGTCCTCGTCACCACGATCTCGGCCGCTCCCAGCACGACATCGGGGACGACCGCTTCCACCCCCAAGCGGGACCCCTCCATGACCAGACTCCCGCCAGCCGCCAGCCGACGGACCCTGGCCGAACTCTCCGTGAGCAACAACCGGTCGTCGCCCAGCCCCCCGACGATGTCACGCCACTCGATCGGGACCACCTCGGCCAGGTTGGCATCGATGGCGGCCACCTCAACGGGGATCACCAAACCCGCGTCAGGTTGATCGATCACGAGGCCGAGGGAGTCGCTGCCTTCGGTCAAGGCAACCAAATCGGACCTGATCTCGGACACCACGGATACACCCTCCACTGCGGCGATCCCGCCGGCCAAATCGGTGGGTAAGCCGCCCGGAGTCCACACGAGGTAGATCTCCACCGCCGACGCTGCGACGCTCGCGGTCGTGGTCGGGGAGGGGGTGATTACCGGCGCTGGTTGGGTGGTCGAGCCGATAGGGATGAGGGCGGGCGACGCCCCGGTCAGAAGGACGGCCCCTCCCCCTATCACGATTCCCACTATTAAACCCGCCCCGAATCTGAGGACCCTCGTCATCGTCTCGCCAGCGACTCGGCGATCTCTAACAGTTCATCGACTACCAGCGACTCACCGCTCACGCTGATAGCCACCCCTTCCTCGATCCATTCGAGCAACCCCAGAGCCGGGGAAAAGCGGCCATCAACACCCCGGACCCGGATGGCCCGAGCGTCGGGGTCGAGCGGGGGTCGCAGAAATGTTCCCGGTTGCTGGGTGACCCTGGCGGCCCTACCACCGGAACCAAACAGTTCGACCACCAGAGCGTCCCCTACCGCGCGGAAGATGGGCGCCCCAAACCCCGGGAGGTCTCCCGGTATCAGGCTTTCCGAGTTCGCCTCTTCTACTACCGAGCTCTCCGGCCAATCGTCAGGCACTGCCTGACCCACCACTCCGGTTGCAGCCGCGACCTCGGCGAGGATCTCCATGTCGACCGAGCCGTAGGCCACCAGATCCACCCCGTGGCCGTGAACAAATACCGCCGACCCGTCACCTGCTCGATAGGCGGTCCCACCTGCCAGGTCGATCACCTCGACGATCCCTCCAAGATTCCCAAACAGGCGTTGGCCCTGCCATTCGGTCGTCCGGTCGAGCCGAACCCAGGCTCGCCCATCGCTCCAGGCCCAGACCTCGACCGGCACCTGTCCCTCCACCCTCCCCGACATCACCAGTGGCATGTCGGGCGAATCGGGCTCGTCACCGAGGTCGGCCGGGCGGAATCCGGCGTCGACCACATCTTCGAGAGGGGCCGGGACTGTCACATCGGGAACCGCTTCGTAAGTGACCTGCTCGTAGCTCAGTTCCAGATAGGGCGTCTCTGCCGGGTCGACATATCCCCGCCGGGCCGCCCAGACCGCCCGATCCGATGTCTGGCCCGCGGTGATGGCCAGGGCGAGCGGCGTGTAGTTCTCGTCATCGAGCCAGAGCCTTACCCGGTCGGAGTTGTGGATCTCCCTCCAGTTGCCAGGCCCAAAGAGGGTCTCGAGCAGCGGGCGGGCCTGCGCCGCCGTCACCTCCACCCCGATCACTGCGCGACCGGCCACCACGCCGTCAGGAAGGCGGGCCGGTTCTTCGGAGTTCCGAAAGACCGACGCCGGAACCACCAGGTCCAGCGGGGCGCCGGTAGTCGCCGAGAACGGATCGCGACCGATCGTCATCTCCTCACGGGGATCAGCCCCGGCGCACCCATCGAGAGACGGGCAGGGGAATGGCTCCAAGGAGTACGCCATGTCGACGTCGATGATCAGTTCGATGGAGTTATCAAGCCACCCCGGCGGTCCGGCCATCTGAGTTATGGCGAGGGAGGCCGACTCCGGGGAGCGGAAGACGAGTTCTCCCGTATAGAGCCGGGTGACGCCCGGGCGGATCCGCTCCGTGACGACAAAGGAACCAAAGAGTTGATCGACCCGGGATTGCCCCGCCATCACCTGTTCTGGCACCGTCGCCGCCAACGAGACCTGAGGGCCCGACCACCCACCCGTGACCAATACGCCGATGACGGCCCCGGCCAACGCTCCGGCGGCCGGCGCCAGCCACCGGTTGGTGCGTCGTTTGGGAAGCTGGGCGAGGACTCGCGGCACCAGATCGGGTACCGCACCAATGCTCTCGATGCGAACGGCTCGTCGGAGTCCTTCAAGGTCGCGGAGGAAGGCCTGGCAATCAACGCAGGTGTTGAGATGCTCTTCCACTCCGTGGGTGGCCTCTCCGTCGACCATCGCCGAAACCAACGGACGAGCTCGTTCACATTTCATCAGCGTTCTCCCCGTCCGCCCGCATCCAGGCGATCAACTGTGACCTGGCGTGGAAGACCCGGCTCTTGACGGTGCCTTCCGGCACCCGCAGAACCGCCGCTGCCTCGCGGTAGCGCAGTCCCATGACCTCCACCAGCAAGAACGCCTCCCGCAGCTTCGGGGTCAAGGTGGCGACGGCCATCTCCACTTCCAGGCTGCGTTCGGGTCCGCCGGCGGTGGGAGTGAGAGGGACCAACTGCTCGGCCAGACGGGTCCGGCGGTTGCGGCTCCTGATGGCATCGATGCCTGCGTTGCGCGCCACCGAGAAGACCCAGGTTGAGAACTTGGACCGAAAGTGAAAGGTGCGGAGTTTGAGGAAGACCCGGATGAAGGTCTCCTGGGTGACGTCTTCGGCCAGCGCGGGATCGCCCAGAAGGTGACGCAAGAACCTCCAGACTTGCGCCTGGTAGGCACGCACCAACTCGGCAAAGGCCATCTGGTCGCCGGCCGCCGCCGCCCGGATCAAGGCTGGCTCTGGTTCTTCCATTGATTGTCCTGCCGATGTGGTCTCCGTCTTCCCGCTGCCCATCTGACGGACTCAGGGGCGGGTTGGTTCACTCGAAGTCGAGCGGCTCCGACTTCCAGGTCACAGGACTGCCCCAGCGGTCGGCGTAGGTGACCTCCTCGACGGGTTTGCGAGGAGCGGTCCCCCACTTGCCGAGCGGGTATCCAAACGACACCGATGCGTTGAGCGTCCAGCCCTTGTCGAGCGGCACCTCGAGCACACCGGCAGTTTCGACAGCCCGAAAGACTCCAAGGATCGTGGTCAAGCAACTGCCTATGCCCCTTCCACGGGCCGCCAGCATCGCCGACCACACCGACGGGTAGATCGAGGCCCCCGAAGGATCGTTGCGCGAGTAGGCAAACAACCAGAGTGGTACCTCCTCGAAGTTGTCTGCCAACCACGCCGACGATTTCTGCACGGCCATCGCCGATTGGTCGCCCTCCTGGAGTGCCCGCTCCCAGGCGTCTTTGTAAACGACCTCCTGGAGAGTCGCGAATGCTTCCCGATAGAGCGGCCCCAACTGGTCTCGCACCGAGGGCGACGTGACGGTGAGAAACCTCCAGTTCTGGCTGTTCCCGCCGGATGGCGCCCGGATGGCCGCATCGAGAATGGCGGCGACATCGCTGTCAGGGATGGGGTCGGGGCGTACCCGCCGCATGGCCCGGGTGGTGTAAAGAGCGCGATTCAGGTCCATCGATTGGGAGCCTACGCGACCTCAAACTGGCTGGCCCGTGCGATCGCTATCTTGTCGACCGAATGCTCGCGATTGCCGGCCTCGCTAAGACATATGGTGAGGTGGTCGCCCTCGACGGTTGCAGCTTCACGGTTTCTCCCGGCCGCATGCTGGGCTTCCTGGGCCCGAATGGAGCTGGGAAGACCACTGCCATGCGTGCGATCTTTGGCCTCGTTGCACCTGACGCGGGAACTGTGACATGGCATGGTCATCCGATAGGTGATGCGGACCGAAGGCTATTCGGATATATGCCTGAGTCTCGAGGTCTCTATCCAAAGATGAAAGCCGGAGAACAGCTCGCCTATCTGGGGGGGCTGCACGGTCTCGATGTTGCTTCGGCCCGGGCTAGTGCGCTCCATTGGTTGGAGCGCCTGGGTTTGGCCGACCGGGTCAACGACCCGGTGGAGAAGCTGTCACATGGCAACCAGCAACGGGTCCAGCTTGCCGCCGCATTGGTCCATTCGCCCGACCTCCTTGTACTCGACGAGCCCTTCTCCGGTCTCGACCCGATCGGGGTGGAGACGATGGCGGAAGTACTCAAGGAGCGGGCCGCCGCCGGCGCAGCGGTCCTTTTCTCCTCCCATCAGCTCGATTTGGTGGAAGACCTGTGCGAAGAGGTGGCGATCATCAACAAGGGAAAGGTTGTCAAAGCCGGCAACGTCGATGAGATCAAAGACGCCTCCCCGGTTCGCCATCTCGAGATCGAGATAGCCGACGGCGACGAGTCGATGTTCACCAACCTCCCGGGCGTTGTCCGGTCCGATACCGATGGCCGGCGCCACCGGCTGTCGATCGACGCCACCGTGGATGTCCGTCCGATTCTTCGTGACGCTCTCGCCACCGGTCAGATTCGTCGATTCATCTACTCGACGCCGAGCCTTTCTGAGATCTTCCTGGAGGCGGTGTCATGACCGGCTGGCGGGGTCTGGTGATGGTTGCCCGCCGCGAGGTCCGAGAACGCGGGCGCAGCAAGGCCTTCCTCTTCTCCCTGGCCGTCACCGTCCTGATAGTGGCCGGAGTGGTGGTAGTCCCCCAATTGGTCGGCGGTGGACCCGCTGATTACCGAATTGCCACTGTTGGCGAGGGCAACGATCCGATCATCGCCGCTGCCCGCGAACTGGCCGCCGCCGAACTGGAGGAAGGGGAAGAGTCCGACGTTTACCTCAGCACCCAGTTCCCCGACATGGCCGCCGCCCGCTCCGCCCTCGACGCCGATGAGGTCGATCTGGTCATGGCCAACGGCGATGAGATTGTCCTCAAGACTTCGGGCTTCTTCTCCGCGGGAGGGCCGGCCGAGCTCTTGCAGCGAGCCGCTGGCTCCGTACGCCTACAGGAGTTGGTTGCCGAGAGTGGACAGGCCGCCGCCGACGTCATCGCCATCCTCTCCTCGGAGCCGTTGCGGCTTTCCACGTTGGGCGGCGACGATCTCGCCAACGACACCCGCCCCTTAGTTGCATATGTCGGCCTGGTTTTGATGTACATCGCAATCCTGAGTTACGGCACCTGGACTTTGACCGGCGTGACCGAGGAGAAGAACAACAAAGTGGTCGAGGTTCTTCTGGCCACCCTGCGTCCCTGGCAGCTGTTGGGAGGAAAGGTGCTGGGTATCGGCCTGCTGGGAATGATCCAGTTCCTGCTGACGCTCGTTGTCGCGTTCGTCGCAGTCCGTTTGATGGACTTGATCGACCTGCCCGATCTGCCGGTCGGAACCCTGGCGGTCCTCTTCATGTGGTTCGTGCTGGGCTACGCCATCTACTCGGTCGCTTTCGGAGCGGCGGGGGCTCTCGCCAGCCGACCGGAGGAAGCCCAGAGTGCTTCCTTCCCGCTGACCATGTTGTCGGTGGTCGGGTTTTTCGTCAGCTTTCAAGTCCTCGAAGACCCAGAGTCGACCGCCGCCCGGATCGCAACCTACTTTCCGTTTACGGCTCCATACGTCGTACCGATCCGCAGCGCCCTTGACGGAATTGACCTCTGGGAGCATGGCCTGGCGATTGTGATAATGGTTGTCGCCATTGTCGTGATGGTGAGGATTGCGGGTCGCATCTACCGGGGCGGTGTGCTTCGGTCGGGGGCCAGAGTCAAGATCCGCGACGCCTGGCGTCAAGCCGACCTCTGAGCCAATAACCTCCCGGACATGGACTTCGCACACCTGCAGGTGGAGAGAGACGGCCCGGTAGCGACTGTTTGGCTCAACCGACCTGACAAACACAATGCCCTCTCGGCCGACATGTGGGCGGATCTGCCGGTAGCGATGCGAGCACTCGGTGACGATGCCGAAGTCCGGGTGGTGGTGGTGGCAGGCCGGGGTCCCTCGTTCACGGTCGGCATCGACCTTGAGATGCTCGCCTCGATTGCACCCCAGGGATTGTCGGAGGCTGAGCGGCGGCTGCAAATCCTCCGAACCGTCAAGGAGCTGCAAGGGACGATGTCCTCGTTGGCGGATTGCCCCAAACCGGTCGTCGTCGCCGTTCACGGGTATTGCCTGGGGGCGGGGGTCGACCTCATCACTGCCTGCGATATTCGGCTCGCCGCCGTCGATGCCGTCTTCGGGGTCAGGGAAACACGGATGGGTCTGGTGGCCGATGTCGGCACCATGCAGCGGCTCCCCCGCATCGTGTCCCCGGGCCATGTCGCCGAGTTGGTCTACACGGGAGCGGACATCGACGCCGATCGAGCAGCGGCGATCGGGCTGGTGAACCGGGTATTTCCGGATACCGACAGCATGTTGAAGGGCGCCGCCGACCTGGCATCCGCGATCGCCGCCAACTCACCCCTGGTTGTACAGGGTGCCAAAGCCGTTCTACGGGCGGGGGAAGGCCGTTCGGTGCAGGAAGGTCTCGATTATGTCGCGGTATGGAACTCGGCCTTCCTGCTGTCGGATGACCTCACCGAAGCGATGACCGCCTTCGCCGAACGCCGGCCACCCGACTTCAAAGGCCGCTAAACCGCGAACCCCGGGTTCAGGCGTCCGCCAGGGGACGCCACAACCCGGGGTTCGCGGTTCGGTTCAGTCGTGTTAGATACGCCCTATGTGTTTTGACACCGACTCCGCCCCTCCCATCAATCCGGTCGCTGGCGCCGCTACCCGCGAGCATCGTTTGACCCTTACCGCCGGGGACGGCAACGAGTTCCTGGCTTTTGAGGCATTCGCCGACACCCCCGCCGGCACGGCCGTCGTCGTTCTTCCCGATGTGCGCGGCCTCTCCCGGTTCTACGAGGCACTGACGGTCCGTCTGGCGGAGGCCGGTCACGACGCCCTTGCAATCGACTACTTCGGGCGGACGGCCGGGACCACCGCACGGGATGACAACTTCCCCTACCTGGAGCACGTGCCACTGGTCACCCACGTTGGGCTGACAGCCGACGTAGCCGCCGCCGTGGCCCGACTCCGCGAGAAAGACCCGGGCCGTCGGGTCTTCACTCTTGGTTTCTGCTTTGGGGGTTCGAATTCCTGGCAGCAGGCCGCCACCGGACATGGTCTGGCCGGAGCGATCGGGTTTTACGGCAAACCTGACGCAGTGCGGCCCCAGAACGCGCGGCCCCCACTCGAGGTGGTCGAGGAGATGACCTGTCCGGTGTTGGCCCTGATGGGCGGAGATGATCAAGGCATCCCGCTGGAGGTGGTAGAGCGGTTTGACGCAGCCCTCACTTCGGCCGGAGTCCCCCACGAAGTGGTCGTGTATCCCGGGGCGCCCCACTCCTTTTTCGACCGCAAATACGAGGAGTTCGCCAGCGAATCGGCCGATGCCTGGCGACGAGTCTTGGCTTTCATTGCCGACAACGGAGGTGGCTGAGCCATGGACGCCTCCCGATTCTCGGAATGGTTCGACCTCTACCGCGAGGCCTGGCGCACCTACGACCGTGCTGCCATCGGCGCCCTCTTCACCGACGACGCCGTCTATACGGCCAATCCGTTCGCGGAGCCAGTTATCGG
>CAYYRT010000240.1:0-7737 GCA_964474055.1 uncultured Acidimicrobiaceae bacterium
GGGTCGACGGTCGGCAAGGTCTGGATCCGGCGCGGCCTGCTCCGCTCGCGCCGGCCGTTCCTGCAGGGGCCGTACCCGATCCACCTGGTGGACGAGCAGGAGATCGAGCGCTTCATCCGCGAGCATCCGGAGTGGGTCGACGTCGAGAAGATGCCCGACTCCTGGTATCGCGACCTGGCCGGGCGCGACCCGTGGATCAGCCTGCCCGAGGTCCGCCGGCGCACCGGGCGCGACCCCCATGCCGTCGCCCGCCTGATCGCGGCCGGGAAGGTCCGCGGCCGGCGGCGCGGGACACACTGGTACGTGCCGGCCGCCGACGTCCCGCTCATCCGCCCGTTGCGCGACCTCGACGCGATCGAGGAAGCGGTGTTCCGCCGCGAATCGCTGCTCGAGATGCGGCGCAACCGACGCAAGGGCGCGGTCCCCCGACTCGGTGATGGCCGGACCTCCGTGCCAGTCGTTCTCGAAACCCGGAGGTCTGCGTGACGCTCCGTGCCCGGACCAGCCTCGCCGAGCAGCGCCGCCAGGAGCGGTCGCTGCATGAGATCGTGACCGACTGGAAGCGTCATCCGCGCGATGGCTACCTCGCCCCGTATCTCGACGAGGAGTGCCGGTGCGGCGGGACGATCACCGCCGCGAACCTGTGGGGAAAGATCGCCGACGCGGTCCGTAACCACAACCTATCCACACGTCATCAACAGTGGCGCCGCGAGCGGGGCCTGTGATGGCCGAGTCCGGCCTGTTCAACGCGCCGGCCGGCCCGGTGATGACCTGCGAGCGCTGCGGCCGCCTCGTCGAGAGCCCGATCACGGTCGCGGACGAGGACGGCACCGAGCGGAAGATCCGCGGCCACGTCCAGGGCGACCCGGTCCTGTGCGTGCCCCTGCCGACGATGCCCGAGCTCCAGGAGCGCGACGCCCGCCGGCGGCGCGACAAGCGACGAGGGAGGGCTCCGAAGTGACGGACGGACTTCGAGACCGCGCGAAGCATGGCGGGACGCCGCTGCTGGTGAAGCTGGCCGCCCTGTCCGACGACGAATGGGCCGAGCTCACGCACCGGATGACCAAGCACTTCAAGCGCGAGATCACTGCGCGCGGGCTGACCCTCGTGGCGGCCGCCGCGGTGCAGGCCGTCGACTCCCTCTGGGATGAGCCGGATCCGGGCACCGAGGACGCCGCCGAGGGCTCGATCTGGATGACCCACGACGAGGGTGCGATGGCGATCGCGCTCCGGGGCCTGCGGGCCGCGCTCAGGGAGGCCGCTGATGGCTGATGGCTGACGGCTGGATCCGCGGCGACTGGATGGCGCTCTACAGCGGCCGGCGCTTCTACCCGCTCGACCCACGGACCGAGGAGATCGACCCCGAGGACATCGCGCACGCGCTGTCGCTGCTGTGCCGCTACGGCGGCCACGTCGACCGGTTCTACTCGGTCGCCGAGCACAGCGTCCTGATGTCCCAGGCGGTCGCGCCCGAGAGCGCGCTGGCCGCGCTCCTGCACGACGCGACCGAGGCCTACGTCGTCGACGTGCCTCGGCCATTGAAGGCCCAGCTGGCTGCCTATCGCGACATCGAGGACCGGCTCTGGTACGTGATCGCCCAGCGCTTCGCGATCGACCTCACGCTGCCGGCCGAGGTCAAGGAGGCCGACACCCGGATCCTGCTGACCGAGCGCGCCGAGCTGATGCGACGGGCCGAGCGGTGGTCGATCGACGACGACTTCACGCCGCTCCCGGTCAAGGTCACCGGGTGGTCGCCGGCGGACGCCGAGCGCTTCTACCTGGACCGACTCGAGGAGCTCACCTGATGGCCCAGGCCTACCGCACGCCGTGGGGTCGCCCGATCACGTTCGACCGGACGACGCCGATCCCGCCCGAGGCGTACGCCGTCGCCGAGGAGCTCTGGCACGTCTGCATGCCCGGCTACACCCACCCGGCCGAGGACTCGGTCGACGCGGCGCTCTACCTCATCGAGGCGCTGTGCGTGGTCGAGCACAACGATGATCGCGCCTTCGGCTCCGAGCGCATCACGGCCGAGCTGCGCGGCTTCCTCGAGGGCGCCGGCGTCGTCCGCTGCGACGTCGAAGCCCACCACCGAGGGATGGTCTGATGGCGCGGCCGCGGAAGGTCCCGGCGGTCCTGATCGAGGCCACCGTGCGGCGCAACGCGAAGCTCGCCGCCCTGCCGTCCGACACGGCCCGCCTGGGCTACTTCTACCTGCTCGGCGACGCCAAGCTGAGCGAGCCCGTCCCGGGGCAGTTCGCCAGCCGGGCGGTCTTCCGCGACGTCGCCGGGCGCTGGGCGCGATATCTCGACGACTACATCAAGCAGGGCCTGCTCGAGGTCGCGCCGAAGCTCTGCCCGCGCTGCAAGGAGCGCTGGGCAGCCATGCCACCGCGGACCGGCGCCCTGGTCGTCCACGACTGGCACGAGCACCAGTACGACCCCCGGAAGCTTGATCGGCAGCGCGAGTACGAGGACCGCCAGCGAGCCGAGAAGGCGCCCGTTGAGGACGACGTTTCCGACGGGGTTTCCGACGCTCAATCCGACGGGGTTTCCGACGCCGTTTCTGACGCCAATCCGACGGGTATCTCGCGCGCGAGCGCCCGTGGGGGCGGGCGGAGGCGCGCGCCGAACGTCGAACGTAGAACAGAGAACGAATCTGGTTCCCTCAACGGGGTATACCCGGCGGCCGACGTTCAGGAACCCACCTTCACCAAGGCCCAGCTCAAGGCCTGGGCATCGTTCGGATCGGAGTGGGACGACGTCCGTGCGGCGTGGGTCGGCCGTGGCTTCCGCCATCCACCGTCGGGTGAGCCCGACGACGCGACCAGCCAGCGCGGGCTGCTGTATCCGATCCTCGACGCGCGGCCGACGACGCTGCCGCAGTGGATCCGCGAGGCGAAGGGCAAGACCGCCCACGAGGTCATCGGCCACGTCCTCGAGCGATGGCACGCGATCCAGGCCGAGGCAGGGGTCGACGACGAGCTGGCGGCATGGACCGTGCCGACGCGCGACGAGGCGGCAGCGACGCTGGGCGAGATCCTCGCGAAGGCGAAGACCTGATGGCGGTCATCGACGAGCCGGCGGCCGCGATCGCCGCCGCGCGCTGCCTGACGGCCCGCAGCCTGAGCCGCCGCCCGGGCGGGGAGTGGACCGAGAGCCACGCCCGGCGCTGCGACTGGTGCGACTTCCCGCTCGACGTCCTGGCGGCGCTCATCGACGGCTTCAACGACTGGGCGGGGTTCAAGCCGCGGACGAACACCTACGCCCGCTTCGACGCCCAGACGTGGGCCGAGATGGCCCGACGTCATCCGGAGCAGGCCGAGGCTGAGATCGTGGCTGCGCAGGGCTTCCAGCCCGTGACGGTCGCGGACGAGGCGCCAGCCCATGAGCCCGAGGTGCCGCCCGCGGCCCCGCCAGTCGACGAGGAGCTCGCCGCATGGACCACGTAGCCGTTCCCCTTGGCCTCGAGCTCAGCGTCGGCATCCGCCGCCGGATCCTCGCCATCGACCCGGGCACCGAGCGGTCGGCCTGGCTCGTCCTCGACGGCCACGTCCAGCGCTTCGGCATCGAGCCGAACGACGAGCTCCTGCGTCGCCTGCGCGGCGGGATGATCCGGCCCGAGGTCGTGGTCATCGAGCAGATCGAGGGCTACGGCATGACCGTCGGCCGCGAGGTCTTCGAGACGATCCACTGGTCCGGCCGATTCCAGGAGGCCGCCGAGCACGCGCCCCGGGAGCGTCCGGCTCCACCGGCGGTCGTCGGGCTGACCCGGCGCAAGGTCAAGATCGCGATCTGCCACGACACGAAGGCGAAGGACCCGAACATCCGCGCGGCCCTCATCGAGCGCTTCGGCGGCGAGGCCTGCATCCGCAAGGGCGGCGCGCTGTACGGCGTCGCGAAGGACGTCTGGTCGGCGCTCGCGATCGCCGTCACCTACGCCGACCAGGAGGGCATCGCCCTCGACGTCGGAGGCGCGTCGTGACCGACTGGCTGTTCGCTCACCGCCCCGCATGGGTCGCCCGCCTCGCCCGCTCGTGGTTCTGCTCGTCGATGCCGATGCCAGGTGTCCTCGCCCCGCACGTCCTGGGTCTGTGGCTCGGTAGCCGTGGGCGGCGTGTCCGATGACCCGCCAGATCGCCTGCCCGTATTGCGACGACGGGATCCGCGAGTACTCCGTCGGCCTCGAGATCCGCGTCGAGCCCTGCCCGTGGTGCAGCGGCCGCGGCCGGATGGTCGATCGGCGAGCGGCCTATCGCGATCGTCCGGCGTTCCCGCTCCTGACGGTGATCCTGGCGATCCTCCTGATCGTCGCCGGCGTCGCCCTCATCACCAGCCCCATCCGTGAACCGCGCGCGGCTCCGCGGACGACCCACCAGCCCACGGTCGAGCTCGGACCGAGCGCAGGGACCACCGCCGGCGCCGGCGATACCTCGCTCACCGTGAACCTCGGCGCGTCCGCTGTTGGGTCGTCCGGGGCGCCGCACGCAGGCGTCGGCCAGCGAGCAGTGGAGCCGGTCGGCGCCCCGTGAACGTCATCGTCCCCAACATCGCCGAGGGCACAAGGATGCCGTGCGGTGTCTGCGGCACGACCCGGATCCGTCGCGACATGGTCGAGACCGAGGCTGGCCAGCTCATCCTCATCTGCTGGCACTGCCAGGCGATCGTCGAGGCTGTCCGACTTGGCTGGCAGCCCGAGGGCTGGGTGATGGCCCAGTGAAGCGCACGGCGTTCGTGCTGTTCGCCACGACCTGGGCGCTCGCCCTGGGCCTCGGCTACGCGCTGACGCTGGTCTACGCGCCGGTCGAGGCGGCCGCCCTGGCGTTCCTGTTCGGGGTCGCCTGGGCGATGGGCTTCGTGGCCACGTGGCGATCGATCCGGAGGCTGATGCGGCCGTGAGCGACGACCAGGAGCAAGGCCCGCTGCCCGAGTTCCAGATCGAGCCGCACATGATCGTCTGCGACCGCCACGGCGAGCCGTTCCGCAAGGAGTGGCCGAAGGGCTTTGCCGCGCTGACGATCCTCATCCTTGAGCTCATCCAGGGCGACGAAGAACTCGGACACGAAGCCAAGGCCATCAACGCCGACAATCCCGCGCCCGGCTACATGGCGGCACTCGCCCGTCGTCCAGCCTGTGAGCGCGTGCCGGTGGCGCGGCTCCGTGAGCTCTACATGCAGGCCGAGATCGCCGTCGACGACATCTGCGTCGTTTGTGGCCGGCGGGCGCCTGGCACCGAGTATCAGCGCACGGAGGTCCGGCGCCTCGTCGGGCTGACACGACGGCGAGTCGTCACCGACCGGCACGTCTGCTTCGACTGCGTACTGACCCGGATGGCACAGGCGCACCCGGCATGAGGGTCCATCTGCCGTCGGGCCTCGTCGTCCGCGTCCGCGCCTCCGAGGCGACGGGCACCACCCTCGCCGACTTCTGCCCGCGCCGCCAGGAGCACACCCCGCCCGGCGACAAGCGCCGCTACGTGGCCACGATCCACCCGACGTGCGGCCTCGCGGTCGTCTGGGTCCGGAAGGCCAGGGGCCGCCGTGGCTGACCGTTCCGCGCGAAACGCCCGCCGGCCCGAAGATGCCCTCCTCGAGGCGCTCATCGAGCTCGCCCGGGTCGTGGGCCGCAGCGAGCACGCCGTCGCCGAGCGTCGGCGTAGCATGGCCATCGTCGGATCCAAGCGAGGAGGGACCGCCGCATGAGCCGCCGCCTGCTGCCCGCGTCGACGGACGACCTGCGCGGCCTGCGGGCCCGCCGCTACGTCCGCGTCTCGAGCGAGGAGCAGGGCACGAAGTACGGCCCGGACCGGCAGCACGAGGAGGTCGACCGGGCGATCGCGCGGCTCGGCCTCGAGGAGGCGGGCGAGGCCTTCGTCGACGAGGCCTCGGGCTACACCCGATCGGCCGAGCGGCCCGCCCTGCTCGAGCTCGTCGCCGCGGCGGACGCCTCGGCCTACGACGTCCTGGTCGTCGCCTACTTCAGCCGCTGGGGCCGCGACGCCGAGGTCGCCCTGCGGATCCGGCGCGAGCTCCATGCCGCCGGCGTCGTGCTCTTCTTCGCCGACGAGTGGTTCCTGTCGTCCGACGAGAACCAGCTCGAGACGTTCGTGACCGAGGCCGCGGCCGCCGAGGTCTTCTCGATCAAGCTCAGCCGGACGATCCGCAAGACGTTCCGGGCGAAGTTCGAACGCTACGGCGACCAGGCGGGCTCGGCCGGGCTCGGCTTCCTGCGCACCCCCCAGCCCGACGCCCGCCTGGCGATCGACCCAGGGACGATGCCGCGCGTCGTCGGGCTGTTCGAGCGCTACGCCCAGGGCGACGTCAGCTACCGCGAGCTCGCCGAGGAGACGGGCATCGCCGAGGGCGCCATCCGCGGGATCCTGACCAACCCGCTCTACAACGGCTGGGCGCGTCGCCATCGCCGGCGGCCCGACGAGGTCCTGCAGGCCGCCCCGTGGCGGTCGGCGCCGCCCGTCGACGACGAGCTGTGGGCCCGCACCGGCGAGGTCCGGGCGATGCGGGCCAAGGCGGCAGGGCGCCAGCGATCGCGCCACGTCCACCTCCTGGCCAAGCGCCTGTGGTGCCGCTGCGGGCGCGCGGTGAAGGCCGACACGAGCCGCCAGAAGAACGGCTCGATCGCGCGCCGCTACGTCCACCAGGGCTGCCCGCTGTGGGCCCGCGAGAGCGTCGTCGCCCACCGCCTCGACGACCCGATCTCGGCGCAGCTGGCCAGCCTCCGGCTCGACGGCTCGACCCAGGCGCGGATCCGGGCGCTCGCCTCGAAGGCCCCGCCGCCGGCGACCGACATCCGGCGCGCCCAGCTCGAGCGCGAGCTCCGGGCCAAGGCGACCGACCACGCCGCCCGTCGCCTGGCGACGCCGGCGTACCTCGCCGAGCACGAGCGCATCACGGCCGAGCTCGATGGCCTGGCCGCGGCCGCCGGCGGAGGGGCGCCGCTCGGCGATGCCGACGAGGTCCTGGCCAGGCTGCGCGACTTCGGGGCGACGTGGCAGGCAGCCAGCCGGCTCGGCGACGAGGGGCGGTCGGCCCAGGCGGCGATCGTCGCCCAGGTCTACGCCCGGATCAACGTCGTCGACGGCGCGATCGATTCGGTCGAGCTGACCGAGGGCGCGAAGCGGATCGGCCTGGTCCTCGCCCTCCGCGAGACGGTGGCTATGGCGCGCCCGGCGAGGGCCCGTCGCACGCAAGCCACCGTCGCCACGATTCGCATCGTAGGCCGCGCCGACTGGCTCGCCGCCACGAGGAGCGCGTGAAGCACGTGGTGCTGACGCCACGCGAGGCCCAGGTCGCGAAGCTGCTGGCTCGCCACTACAGCCAGGCCGAGATCGCGGCCCTCCTCGAGATCAGCCCGCGGACGGTCGAACACCACGCCGAACGCATCCGGGCGAAGGCCGGCGTGAGCAAGACGAGGGCCGCGATTCGCGCACGCGCACGCGCGGGTTCGCCGCCCGTTCGGGGCGTATAGGTAGTTTCCCACTAGGTAGAAATCCACAACTAGGCAGTTCTCGCGCCGCGGCTCACCCTTAGCACGTGCGTTCCTCCGTGCTCCGCGGCCGCCCCGCTCCGACTACCGGGGCGGCCGTTCGACCCCTGACGGCGCAGCCACCGCCCTCCACCGCAAGCGCCCTGACGCCTTGCCGAACGTGACCCGTGCGTGAGCGTGGACACTGATGCGCCGGCCACGATCGCCGCTGTCACCGCGCTCATCGTCTCGATC
>CAYYRT010000241.1:0-7633 GCA_964474055.1 uncultured Acidimicrobiaceae bacterium
CAGGAGATCGACGGCTGACAACGCGACCGCCCCAAGCGCCAGCCGGCGGATGACGACGAGGACGTCACGCTTCGGAGACTACGTTCGGATGGCGGTCAGTGCGACGCCGCTCAGTCGGAGATGCGGCCATCGGGATCGAGCGCCAGGAGCTGGTCGCCGCCTCGGATGATGAGCCGACCGTCGGGGGAGACAGAGGCCCCGACACTGACAGTATTCGCATCGAACGGCACGCGATAGGGCCATCCCGGCTTGGGCCGACCCTGGCGATCGAGAGCGACCACCTCCGCCCGCACCCCCGAGGGGTCCGTCTGATAGACGGTGACGTACACCGTTCCGTCGGGAGCGATCGCGGTCGCCGGGGAGCCCCCGCAGCCCTCCGTGTCGAAGCACGGCGCTGCCGCCGTGGCCGGCGGACGATGAGGCCAGCCCGCATGCGCACCGCCGTCCGGAGACAGGACAGAGATCTCCTCACCCACGACGTAGATGGTCCCATCGGGGGCCACGTATGGACTGCTCGGTCCACATCCGTCGCCTGCCCCCGGCACCGGCACCGGCCAAGCGCTCTTGACTTCGCCGGTCCTGTCGTGCGCGTAGACCTTGTACGTAGCCGAGACGTAGTAGAGGGTCCCGTCGTCGCCCACCGCGGGAAACGACGCGAATCCCGTCGACCCGCGCGGCCAACCTGGCCGCGTCGCTCCATCGGGTCCCAAGACGGTGAACACGGTCCGACGCGGGTTGGTGCAGAGCTCCCCGACGTCGTTGATCAACGACCAGGTGACGACATCGCCCGCGGGGCTGATCAAGTAGCGGCCAATGTTCGGTACGGGCACCGGCCACCCTGAGCGGAGCCTCCCGTTCGAGCCGAATGCCCACAACTGAGCGTCCTCGTCGATCCGACCCAGGGAGGGATCCCAGGTCGGCGTTCCGGTTGGCCGCCGGATCGCGTACAGGGTTCCGTCGGGTCCCACCTGCAGGTCGGACCAGTCGTAGTCGTCCAGGACGATCGGCCAGCCGGGCACGGTATCGCCTCGCGCGTCGATGGCGATGACTCGCAGTCCGTCGCCAACACGGTTCGTCAGGTAAGCGCTGCCGCTCGGTTCGATATCCAGGATGCTGAAATGGCACTGATCGAGGGCGGGGCATGCGAAGCCTGCAGGGACTTGAGAGGGCCAACCAGGCAGGTCCCGACCGTCGACTCCGAGCCGATGCAGGACGCACCCGACGTCCGGTCCGCCGCACTCGTCGACATAGGCGGACCCGTCCGCGCCCGCGGTGAGGGACCCAAATACCGAGCCCTGAGGCGCCTCAATCGGCCAGCCCGGCTTCACGTGCCCCGCGGCGTCGAGTGCGACGACGCTCCGTCGGTAGTTCCCTTCGGTATCGTTGGCCAGCTGATACACGATCCCGTCGGGTCCGAAAACCGGCAGGCTATCGCCAAGGACGGTATATGGCCATCCGCTCGGAACCGCCGGGGGCTCCGGTGTGGGCGCAGGGGCGGGGTTGCTCCCGGCGGATGGAGCCGCGGATGCCGGAGACGACGCCGCGGGCCCGGACGGTGGCGCTGTCGGGATGGGAGTCGGACTCGCGGCTGGCGCACAGGCCACGACGAGCAGGCCGACAAGGAACGTCGTGGCGACCCGCGTAACTGTAGAGCGCATCCCAGGACCTCCGGATGGTGTGTGGCAGGGAGACGTCCGGACCGCCGGCTTAGTACGGCCGGATGCCTGTCGGCTTGCCGACACGAATCCGCTGGTCGACCGTCCCTGGAGGATCAGGTCCCGCTTCCCGGGTCGTACAGCTCGGCCGGGAACGGCTCGCCGGCACCGGAGTCGGCGCCTCCGACCACAATCACTCGACCATCGTTCAGGAGTGTGGCCGAGTGGCGGGAGCGGGGCGTGGCCAGGCTCGCCGTCGCGGTCCACTGCCCGATGCCCGGATCGTAGAGCTCGGCGGACGTGAGGTCGGTGTCGTCGTCGATTCCGCCCGTGATGAGTACCGTACCGTTGGCCAGCAGCGTCGCCGTGTGGTCGTACCGCGCCACGCTCAGCCCTTCGACGGCCGACCAGGACCCGTCGCCAGGGTCGTAAACCTCGGCCGAGGCTACGGCGCGGCCATATCCGGCGCTGCCACCCGCAACAAGCACCGTGCCATCGGGCAGCAGCGTGGCTGTATGCCCGGAGCGGGGGTCGGCCGTATTCCCGACCGTGGTCCATTTCCCGCTGCCAGCGTCGTACAACTCGGCGGACGCCAGCGTTGAGGATTCCATCGGGCTCACGAACCTTCCGTAGCCACCCACGATAAGGACCCTGCCATCGGGCAGGAGCGTCGCCGTATGCCCGGAGCGGGGGCCAGACATCTCCTCGACGACCTTCCGGGCCCCACTCCCGGGGTCGAACAGCTCGGCCGAGGCCAGGACCTGTTCGCCATCTGGGTCAATGGCGCCGCCCACAACGAGCACCATGCCATCCAGGAGCATGGTGGCCGTGTGACCGGCGCGGGTCTCGGCCATGGTTCCGCTGGCGCTCCATCCGTTGGTGGCCGGGTCGTAGAGCTGGGTGGACGCCAACGGGAGGCCGAGCAGACTGCCGCCACCGCCCACCACAAGGACCGTGCCATCGGGCAGGAGCGTCGCCGTATGCCGGTAACGGCCTTCGTCCATCGCACCGGTGGCCGTCCACGCATCGAGGACTGAGTCGTACACCTCCGCCGTCGGCGCTCCGCCGCTGTCCACGATCAGCACGCTGCCATCCCAAAGCAGGATGGCCGAATTGCGGTCATGTGGCTCGAGCGTGCTCCCGGCAGCGGTCCAAGTCGGAGGCACGACGATTCTCGGAGTCGGCGAGAGCGTTGCAGATTGAGTCGGCATGGGCGTCCCGGAGGCCGAAGGCGCTGCCGTCGCCGCTGACAGCGGCGGCGTTGGGGTGAATGAGGACGGGCTCGCGACTGACGAGCAAGCGGTCACGAGCAGGCCGACAACGATCGTCGTGCTCCGGGGGATCCTGGAACGCACGCAGTACCCCTACGGCTCGAGGATCGTGGTGATGGATCGCACGGTGCTGTCCGGCGCGATCGCGAGAATGCTCGCCGAGGATGCGTCGCCTGCCTCCGGCTCGACGGCGAGCGCGAAGACCGTCCCGTCCGACCCCACGACGACCGACCAGAACTCCGCGCCCGGCCGCGTCAGCTCCACCGGCCATCCAGGACGAACCCGGCCATCCGGGCCAACTGCGGCAAGGGTGCCACCGAACATCGTATCGCGGGCCTGGAGTGGCAGGTACATGGTGCTGTCCGGGGCGACCGCCGGGGTCGCAACTGAGCCACAGGAGAGCTCGGATCGAGGGCTGAAGCGGTAGACGAGCGAGGACGCCGGCCGGTACGGCCAACCAGATCTCACCGCCAGAGACGCGTCGAGAGCGAAGATCGCTGAATCGGCCTCGCTCCTCACGAGGATGGTCCCGTCGTGCGCCACGATCGGCGGAATCGGGCTGGGTACGCCGCACTCATACAAGCCGTCGCCCGTTTCGATCACGCCTGAGGCGATCGGGAGCTCGCCCGACTCCGACGACGGGGCATCCCCGCCAGGGTCGAAGACGAGGACACGGCTGGTCTTCCGCGCGAGGCGGCCCACCGTCAGGATGATCTGCCCGTCTGGCCCGAACGCGGGCCCCGATGCGCTGCCGTCCACCGTCAGCGGCCAACCTGCGCGTTCGCCCGATAGGTCAAGCGCCGTGAGCTCGCTAACCTCGTCGAATCCCGGAAAGTCGCGCTCGCCGACCGTGAAGGCGCCGTACGCGACGCCGTCAGGCGCAACGCCCCAGCTCTCGCCGCAGCACGTCTCGACCCTCGGTAGCTTCTTGCCGACACGGACCGAGCCGTCGGCGCTGAGGGTCGTCACCCAGATTTCGTGGGAGACGACACCGGTCGCGACGGTGTCGGTCAGCCATTGGGTGGCGAGCAGCGTCAGCTCGTCACCGACCATGACCCCCGCGAAGCCGGGACGAAGCTGGACCGGCCACCCGGCCATCAGGCGGCCGCCGGCATCGAAAGCGAAGACGCGCACGTCGGAGGGGTCGTTGTCGAACCGAGGCAGGTCGGTGCCGTCGCACACGACCCGGACGGACCCGTCATCGACCAGGAACATGAGCCCGCACCCTGTCGAGTTCTGAACCGTGATCGGCCATCCCGGGCGCGGGCGACCGCTGCCGTCGAGGAGGACGAGGATCGCGCCATTGGGATGCGGAATCGTGACGAAGAGTGTCCCGTTCGGCCCTGGAGCCAGCAGGATCCGCTCCCCGATCTCTCGGGCAGACCCGCGGATGTCGAGGTTCATCGATGCCGGGGACCCGATCACCGAAGGCGACGCGGTCATGGAGCTCGTCGGGGTCGCCGTCTCGAGCGCCGGACTCGGCGCCGAGGAAGCGTGGCCGGACGGCCCCGGCGAGGTGGCGACCGGGACCGTGGCGGCTGCACAGGCGACGACCAGCGGGCCCAGGATCGCCGTCAGCGCAACCTGAAGGATCGACGTCATGGCTCGACGATCGTGGTGCGGTAACGGACGGTGCTATCGGGCGAGATGGCGAGGATCGTCGCCGAGGAGCTGCCGCGGGACTCTGGCTCGATAGCCAGCGCGTACACGGTGCCGTCGGGACCCACGACGACCGACCAGAACTCTGAACCTGGCCGTAGCAGGTCGACGGGCCAACCGGGACGCACCTGGCTATCCAATCCTACGGCGAGGAGGTGCCCACCTATCGTCGTGTCGCGCGCCTGAAGCGCAAGGTAGAGCGTCCGGTCCGGGCCGACGGCCGGGACGACTGACGCTGGGCAATATCCCGCTTCATGCTCGGATTCGAAACCAGGACGGGCGACCGCTCGCGGCGCTTCGGGTTCGAATGGCCAATCACGGATGGGCGACAGGGACGGATCGAGTGCATAGATGGCCGAATTGAGCTCGCTGTAGACGAAGGTCGTGCCGTCGTGGGCCACGACCGGAGCCTGCGGGCTGCCCACCGTGCAACCGCCTGTGTCCTCTGAGTACTCCGCGGTGGCTACGGGCAGGTGCAATGGGCGAGCCGACACGGCGGTCCCGTCTGGTTCGAATGCGAGCGAGCGGGTCAAGCTCGCGTCGGCGACCGTTACCGCGATCCGACCGCCTGGGCCGAACGCGGGACCCGATGTGATTCCGTCGAAGGAGACGGGCCAGCCGGCGCGCACACCACGGTGGTCCACGGCCAGGATCCGACTTGCTCTCACATCGGTTGACGGATCGATACCGGATACGACCCCATAGGCGACGCCATCGGGGCCGATCTTCCAGGTGCAGCAATGGCCGACATCGGTGGCACGGGCACCGTCCTCGACACGACCGTCCTGGGCGATCGTCACGAGCCCGCCGCTAAAGGACGGCTGCCCCTCGATCTCGACATCCCCGAGCGACTGGCTGACGTAGAGCGTCAGGTCCTCCCCGACCACCTGAGCCGTGACGAAGAAACCGTCGATCGACACCGGCCACCCTGCGAGCAACCGGCCGTTGGGCTCGAATGAGAAGGCGCCGATGGGATCGAACATGTTCCCGTCCTGGTTCTCCATCGTGCAGACGATGCGGACCGAACCGTCATCGACCGGGAGGAGGTGATCGCAGAAGGTCGCGCCGGGCACCGCGACGGGCCAGCCGGCCCGCGGCTTGCCGGTGGAGTCGAGGAGCGCAAGCAAGGCAGGGGCCGTGCGCATCGGGATGTGGACGAACAGGCCCCCCTCCGGCCCGGGGGCCATCAGGACCGGATGGTTGGAGTTCTCTCGCGCGGATGCCCGGACCGGGAGGCTGGCCGACGCGGGCAACGGCGGAAGCGACGGCGAGGCGGCGGGTGCCCCGCTTTGGCCAGCGCTGGGCGATGGCATCGTCGACGCCCCAGGAGCAACGGGCTCCGATTGCGGCGTCGTGGTGCGAGACGGGCTCGCGACAGGCGCACAGGCCACCACGAGCAAAGCGGTGAGCGTCGTCGCGGTGATTCTCAGGAATGAGGAACGCATCATTTGATCTCCGGGCGGTGATTGTGGTGGGGTGACGTCCTGACCCGTTTCTTGGTACGCCCCGAAACCTGTCACCTTGCTGACACGGCGGCCGGCGCTGGATCGATGGGCGCCTATTCCGTCCCTGGGTCGAAGAGCTCGGCGGAGCGTGCATCGCGAGCGTCGCCGCCGCCCACCACCAGCACCCTGCCGTCGGACAGCAGAGTCATCGAATGGCCATGGCGCGCCGTGCCCATGCTCGTGGTGGCGGTCCATTGCCCCGTGGCCGGGTCGAACACCTCGACCGATGTCAACGGGGTGGGTTCGCTGCCGAGTGCCCGATCGCGGTCATAGCCGCCCGACACGAGCACGCGGCCGTCTGACAAGGGCGTCATGGACGAAGCAACGGATCCAAGGGCCATCCCCCCGGCGGCCGTCCACTGCCCGGCGCTCGGGTCGTACAGCTCCGTGGAGGCCGGCTTGTCGTCGAAGAGACCGTTGGCCGCCACCAGGACGCTGCCGTCGGCCAGCAAGGTCGCTGCGTGGGCCATGCGCCCGTCCGCCATGCTCCCGGTCGCGGCCCACGTTCCGGTGCTCGGGTCATACAACTCCGCGCTGGCGGTCGGGGGTGGCTCGCTGCACGCACAACCACCCGTGACGAGCACGGTGCCGTCCAGCAGGAGGGTCGCCGAGTGGGCCATGCGGCCCTCCGCCATGCTTTCGGTGGCCGTCCACGTCCCGCTGCTTGGGTCGTAGAGTTCGGCCTCCCGGTAGTTGCCGCTGCCGCCCGCCACGAGGACTTTACCGTCGGGCAACAGCGTGGCCGAGAAGTTTCCGAGGGGCTCGGTCATTGACCCGGTGGGCGACCAAGTCCCGGTGCTCGGGTCGAACAGCTCGGCGGTGGCGCTCCGAGAAGGTCCCTCGATCCGTTCGGCCTCGCCGCCGCCGCCAACCACGAGCACGCTGCCGTCGGGCAGTAGGGTCGCGGTGTGGCCGGCCCGGGCCGAGCCCATGCTCGCGGCGGCGCTCCAGCTGCCGCTGGCGGAGTCGTACAGCTCGGCGGTGGCCAATCGGATGTGGGTGCCGTCCTCCATCGGCGGCGCCTTGTCGTCGTAGCCTCCCACCACGAGCACGCTGCCGTCGCGCAGCAACGTGGCGGTGTGGCCGAGGCGGGCCACGGTCATGCTCCCGGTGGCGGTCCAGGTCGGGGCCCTGGCAGGGATCGAGGCGGATGGCGACGACGCGAGCGACGAGGACGGAGTCGCCGACGCGGAGTGCGACGCAGGCGTCGGCGTCATCGATGGCGTGGCAATCGAAGCCGAACTCGGGGCAGACGCGCAGGCAGCGACGAGCAGGCCGACGACGATGGTCGTTGCGATGGGTGATGGCGTGATGCGCATCGATGTGTTTTCCGGACGGAGTCTGACAACAGGGAGACGTGCGTGGAGGACGCTTGCTACGCCCGAATCCTGTCGCCCTGCCGACAACCGTGAGTGGCAACTCGGCACTCCGTGTCCCTACGATGGACCGGTGAACCCGCGCGTTCGACCGATGACGACCGCCGACATCGAGCCCGCCGCCGCGGCCATCCTTGCCGCCGACTGGGGAGATCGGCGGGCGTGGT
>CAYYRT010000242.1:0-3459 GCA_964474055.1 uncultured Acidimicrobiaceae bacterium
AGGCCCGTCGAAAGCGGCCAGCAGACCGTCGCCGGCCGTGTCGACCTCGCGACCCCGGAAGCGCGCCAACTCCCGGCGAATGGCGCCGTAGTAGCTTTCCAGAACATCCCGCCAGCCCTGGTCCCCGACCTGGGCGGCCCGCTCCGTCGAGCCCACGATGTCGCAGAACAGGACGGTCGCCAGGACGCGGTCCGACTCGCCTGCGTGCCGGACGCCCGTGATGAACTCCTCGACCTCGTCGAGGATCGCGTCCTGGTCACCGACCCACGGGAGGTGATCCTCTCCGGGCAGCTCGACGAACCTCGAGCCCGGGAGGTGCGAGGCGAGATAGCGGCCTTCCTCGACGGAGGAGTCCCGATCACCGGTACGATGGATGACCAGCGTCGGCACGTGGATCGCGGATAGCACCGGCCGCAGGTCGATCTGGCCGTTCATGCGGCGCAGCGCCATGGCCGCGCCGGGGCTCGCGCCCATGCGCTCCAGTCGGGCCCACCACGTCCTGAAGCGAGGGTCAGCGGCCGCGCTGGGCGCCAGCAGGTCCACATAGTCGCCACGGCCCCACGTCTTGGGCATCTCCTCGATCATGCGCTCTCGCCCTCGGGCGTCCATCGCCCAAGGGTAGTTGGCGTCCCGAATGGTGCTGGCGAACGTACCATAGAGGACGAGCGCGCTGGTTCGTTCGGGATAGGTAGCGGCGAAGAGGGCGCTCATCGGGCCGCCCTCCGAAGGGCCGAACAGCGCAGCTCGCTCCGAGCCCACCGCGTCCAGGACGGCCCGCACGTCGTCCATGCGGTGCTCGAGGTCGGGCAACGCGTCCACGGGCACGCGGTCCGAGAGACCCGTGCCGCGCTTGTCGAACAGCAGGAGCCGTGAGAACGAAGCCAGGCGGTCCAGAAAGCGAGCGAGCGAGGGCTCCTCCCAGTACACGTCGACGTGGGAGACGAAGGGCGGAATCATCACGAGATCCCGAGGGCCCTCCCCTACCACCTGATAGGCGATGTAGACGTCGCCGCTCTTCGCGTATTGGGTTTCCGGCGCGGACATGAGGCCGCATTCTACGGCTTCGAGGGGTCCCGGGACACTGGGCTCGTGAGATCCAAGGGCCTCGCCCGCGTGAAGAAGGCCGCATCCGACCGGCTCCGCCGTGACGATCCCGAGCGGGTGCCTCAGGGCATTCGGGTCAGCGCTGTTCGAGCGAGATCGCTCGCCTTCTGGACCTGCATGTCCTTGTCCACGGATTGCGTGACATCAACCGAGAGCTCGTACGCTCCCGTGAGCACGGTGATGTCGAAGACAACGCCGCGATAGGCACGATCCCCTATTCCGGCCAGCTCGTCGTAACCATTGATGGTCAGCGCCAGTTGGTACGCCTCCCCCGCTCGAGCTGCATCGTCGTAGACGGCGGCCGTAACCACGACGTTCTCCAGGCCGTCAGACGTGGCGTATGTGCAGGAGTACACCGGCGAAAAGTCCGATCGAACGGGCTCACCCACCGGCTTGCCGAGGGCGGCCTCGGCCTCCTCACTGGTAATGAGCGCGCAAGCGTCGATCGCTCCGGTGGCAGGCGCTGGAGCGGAGCTCTGGGGCGCCGGTCCTTCGGCGCCGCTCTGGATCGCCGACGCTTCATCTTCATCACGCGCACCGCAGGCCGTCAGGAGAGCGGGAATCAGCACTAGCGTCAGGAGCGCGCGTCGCAATGGCAATGACAAGCTCGCAGACATTGTCTCTCCTCCACATCAGACGCAGAAGTGGGAGTCAATGGTCTCGAGAACAGACTAACTGGAGGGGCGATTGCGCAACAAGCAGAACAGGCCCAGCAGCGGCCGCAGGCGTCGGCAGCCAGAATCCCCCGTTGCTACCAACTGCTTCGACCAGGTTGACAGTCTGCTCGGCGGCGCCGCGAGCGACCTGCTCCGTCGCATAGCCGCGGTCTCCAGAGCTCCCCCTCGCTGCTCCCTCCTCCAGCCCTTCATCAAGCGGGAAACTGCACCCGCTTCGTTCGTCGTCGGCAACGGTCCCGCTTTCGAAGCGGGATGAGCGGTCGCAATGTTCCGCCCCCGCGACCGCCGGCCTCAACCTTCGAGCGATTCCGCCGCCCGGCGGTCGGCCCGGGCCGCGGGATCAGAAGGCAGCGCCACCGCCACCCGGTGACACTGCGGTGACACAAGAGCAAACGGCGGGCCTCCGTTTCCTTCGGATGTCGGCCACGTTCGTCATGCCTGAGCGTACATCGATCGACTACCTTGAGTGGCATGTCGCTCGCGCTCGAGGCCCGGGATGTCGTGCATCGGTACAACGCCACCGTTGCCCTCAGCGGTGTATCTCTGGACGTGTCAGCCGGCGAAATGGTCGCGCTCGTCGGCGAGAGCGGTTCCGGAAAGACGACCCTGTTGCGCTCGTTCAACCGCCTCGTCGAACCCGAGTCGGGTACGGTGCGCGTCGGTGGCTCCGACGTGCGGCATACGGACCCGATCGACCTCCGACGGCGCGTCGGCTACGTCCCCCAGCACGGCGGGCTGCTTCCCCACTGGACGATCCTGAGGAACGTGGCACTCGTCCCCAGGCTCGCCGGCGTCGCCCATCCCGACGCCTCCGCTGCGGATGCGTTGGCGCGGGCGGGGCTCGACCCGGACAGCTTCGGCCGCCGTCTTCCACGGGAGCTTTCGGGTGGGCAGCGGCAGCGAGCCGCCATCGCCCGGGCGCTCGCCGCGCGCCAGGAGGTCGTGCTTCTCGACGAGCCGTTCGGAGCACTGGACGCGATCTCTCGCGGCGAGCTCCACGAGGCATTCGTGCGCGTGCGCCGCGAAATCGGCTTCACGGCGCTCCTGGTGACGCACGACCTGGCCGAGGCAGCGCAGTTGGCCGACCGGATCGTGGTGTTGCGTGCCGGCCGCGTCGAGCAGTCGGGCTCGATGGCCGACATCCGAAGCACGCCGGCGACCGAGTATGTACGCACACTCCTTGCACGCGCGGACACCGCTGCGGCGGCGCTGGCCCCCGCGTGAGGGCAATCCGCCTTGCTCTGACCGCCATCCCTCTCGCTCTGGCGGCCGCCAATCCCCTGCATGCGCAGTCGGCGGCGCAGCCTGTCGTGGTGGCGTCGAAGCCGTTCGGCGAGTCGTACTTCCTTGCCGAGTTGTTCTCGCAGGTGCTCGAGTCCCGCGGCATCGTCGTGGACCGTCGCCCGGGCCTTGGCGCCACCGAGATCGCGTTCGGCGCCCTGCGCAGGAACGCGATCGACGTGTACCCCGAGTATACCGGCACGGGACTGCTCGCCATCCTGCGCGATTCGGTCACGGCGGAGATGCGTGCCGATCCACGCACCACGTTCCCGTACGTGCTGCGCGAGTCCGCTGCCCGCTTCGGGGTGCGCTGGCTTCCCCCCCTCGGCTTCGAGAACGGCTACGCCATCGCGGTGCGGCGCGAGACCGCCACCCGACTCGGTCTTCGCACTCTGTC
>CAYYRT010000243.1:0-10713 GCA_964474055.1 uncultured Acidimicrobiaceae bacterium
CCGCGGGCTGAAGCGCTCCGGCAGGATCAGGCAGTTGGCGGTGAGGATCGCGCAGGTCGCGGTCACCGCCTGGCAGTTCATGTGAAAGAGCGGTAGCGGGTTGAGGAATCGCTCGCGCCGCGGCTCGATGGCGAGCCGCCCACCGAGGTCGCGATACCAGGCTCCCGCGTTCAGGTAGTAGAAGTTGCTCAGCACGCAGCCCTTGGGCCGGCCGGTCGTGCCCGAGGTGTAGAGCAGGCCGCATTCGGTGTCGAGCCCGGGCGCCCCGCGGCACGGCGCGGGGTCCGGGCGCGGCAGCGAGCCCGGCCACGCGCCCGCGTCCACCACCGGGAGCGGCTTCGCCCGCTCATTGGCCACCGCCTCGAGCGTGGCCACGCGCTCGGTGATGGACACGGCCAGGTCCGCCTCCGAGTGCTCCATCTGGTAGGCCAGCTCGTCGTGGCGGTAGTCCGGGTTCACGGGCACCACGCCGCAGCCGAGCGCGTTCACCGCGAGATAGTGGAAGAAGAATTCCGGACGGTTCTCGAAGAGCAGCGCGACGCGATGGCCGTGACCGTAGCCGGCCGCCGCGTAGGCGTCCTTGAGGCGGAGCACTTCCGCCCGCACCGCCTCGTAGGTCAGCTCGACGCCCTCCGGATGATAGGCGCGACCCGGGGCCGGCGTCGCGCACAGGAACGATTGCGCGGGCGCGGCCGCCGCGGTCGTCATGAAGGCGTCGAACACGGTCTGCACGGCTTCCGACTCTCGCCGATACCGTCCACGCTGTCAATTCCGGCGCACCGCTGAGGTATACTCCGGACGCGACGATGGACAGTTCGCTCGGCTCCCCGCTGCGCCGGGGGGCAGATCCTGCCCTTCCGATCCGCTAGCCTGCTTCATTCATGAGCGTGCGCCGACATGAGCACGACCGGCCCGGCCCACGCGCCACCACAGCGCCACGTGCTGGGGCCGGAAGATGATGTCCTGGCGACGATTCGATGAGAGCGGCGCTCGGCGCGCTGGACGCTCGGTACTTGGTGTTGAAAGGGCACAAGCAGTGGCACGTCCGTCTGGGTCGGGCGGCGCGTCGAGTGGACGGCGCGCGCTACGACGTGGCGCCGACAGCACGGGGACGACGACGCTCTTCGCCGCGTTGAACGCCAAGAGTGGCGAGATCCTCGGGGAGTTCCATCAGCGGCACCGGGCCCGAGAGTTTCGCACGTTCCTGACGACGATCGATGCGGCCGTCCCCGCCCCGCTCGCGGTCCACCTCATCGTCGACAATGCGAGCACGCACAAAACGCCGGCGATCCATCGGTGGCTCGTTCGCCATCCGCGCTTCCACGTCCACTTCACTCCCACGGGCAGCTCGTGGATCACAATCTGGTGGAGCGCTGGTTCGCGGCCCTCACGGAGAAGCAACTGCGCCGGGGCGTGCACCGGAGCACGCGCGAGCTCGAGACCGCCATCCGTCGCTACATCGACCTGACGAACGAACGTCCCAAGCCGTTCGTGTGGACGAAGACGGCCGACGAGATCCTGGCGAGCGTGGCGCGCTTTTGTCATCGAATCTCTAACTCAGGACACTAGTCTAGGAGACTCCCGGTGCTCTGTGGGCGACGAAGACAATCCAGATCCGGCCAGACGCCGAGGACACCCACCACCACTCTCCCCGGGTCACACCACGTGACGGACGAGCGTGAGGCCGCCCTCCCCACCGTTCCGGAACGTAGACTCACCGACGGCAGCGGCCTGGCTTGACGAACTGCGGCAGACCGGCTCCGTTGTGGCGGCCGCCGGATGACCGAGCGCGCCGCCCATCTGGTGGACGCGGCTGCCGTAGGTGCCGGTGCGGGCAGTGGGTCCTCACGGTGCCGTATCGGCTCCAGTGCCAGATGTCGTGGAATCGTGGGCTGAGCCGCGCGGTGCTGCGAATGTACGCGCGAGCCCCGCTCGACGTCTACGCGCGCGGCGCCCGCGCGCGCGCCGTGCCGGGTGACCGCACCGGCAGCGTCACCGTGATGCAGCGCGCAGGCAGCGGGTTGAACGCGAACTGCATTTTCACACCCTCGTGCTGGACGGGGTGTTCATCGACGGCAGTGCTCGCGCGACCCGCCACCGGGTGCAGCAGCTACTGGTGCACCGAGGCCTGAAGCCGGCCGACGACTCGGGGCCCGGCGGATCGGCCTGCGGACGAGTCGGTACCTCATGTCACGGTGACGCGGCCCAAGGACGGGGCCACCGCCTCCGGAGGGCGTTCATATCGCCTATCCCTTTGGCACGGTCAGCTGGGTGCCGTCGCTCAGCGTGATCAGGACGCCCTTGACGTCTCGGACGCGGCCCTCGATCTCTGGGCCGTTCATATTTCCGGGCATGGTCCCGGGCCGCTGCTGCGTGGTCCCCGGCTGCTGCGCCTGAGCGCCCGATACCGCCATGCCGGAGCACGCCTTGACCGCCAGCGTGGCGGGCTCCCGCGATTCACTTGCGATCCATGTTGGCCTCGTTGTTTGAGTTTCTTCAGGTGCAAGAGAGGGCAAACCGGGTGCCAGTGCTGAGTGCGCGACTTCACGATACCGGCTGTCCGACGATCGTGCTCGGTCCGTCCGTTCAACCCGTCAACGGTTACCGGCGAGCGCGCGCCGGGCGGGCGTCACTGCTGCAAAAGATGCACGCGTGCGGCTGGGAGCGGAGGGGGACCAAGCCGCTTGGAAAATCCGAACTTACAACGGATAATAGCCAATCCGAGGTCTACGGACTTGCCAAAAAACCAGAATCAGTTCGAAAGCCTACTGACCGCTCGCTCGCGGAGCGAGCTTCGCTCGCTGGCGGGCAACTCGGGAGTGAAGGTCACCCTTCCGCAGGCGCAGCAGCTCGTCGCGCATGCCCGATCGCTGGAGCCGGCCGTCCAGGCGCTGCGGCTGGGGATCGTGCACACATACACGAGCGACCTGCTCGACCCGTGGCTCGAGCTGGCCGCCGCTCTCCAGGGCCTGGATCTAGAGACGTACCACGCGCCGTACGGGCTGAGTCCCCACGAGGCCGAGCAGCACTCTGGGCTGGTGACCCACAAGCCCGACGTGACCCTGCTCTTGCTCCGGCGGGAAGACCTCCATCCCGAGCTGGCCAAGCCCCTGGTCCGGTTCGACCGCGCGCAGCAGGAGACCATCGCCGCGGAGTCCCTTCAGCGGGTGCGCGACGTGGTGGGCCGATTCCGCGCGCAGAAGGTCGGGCAGGTTGTGCTGACGATCCTGCCCCGCGCCCTCTCTTCAGAGCTAGGCATCTACGACGCGCAGTCGGAACGGTCGGAACACGCGTGGTGGGCGAACCTCAAGGCGCGGATCGGGCAGTATCTGCGCGAGTCCAGCCAGGCGTCGCTCTTCCTCGACCTGGACGACGTGCTGGAACAGGTCGGCCGATCGACCTTCTTCGACCCGCGCCTCTGGTATTCGGCCCGGTTCCCGTTCGGCGCGGAAGCGGCCCGGGAGATCACCCGTCGCGTGATCGGGATCGGCGCAGTCATCAAGCTGCCCAAGGCGAAGGTGATCGTGCTCGACGCGGACAACACGCTCTGGGGCGGGATCATAGGCGAGGACGGGATCCACGGCATCGCGCTCGGCCCCGATTACCCGGGCAACGCCTACCTCGATTTCCAGCGGCGGCTCCTTGACTTCCAGCAGCGCGGATTCATCCTGGCGCTCTGTAGCAAGAACAACCCGGCCGACGTGGACCAGGTGCTCAAGGAGCACCCGCACCAGCTGCTGCGCGACGAGCATTTCGCGGCGCGCCGGGTCAACTGGCACCCCAAGACGAGCAACCTGCAGGCGCTCGCCGAGGAGCTCAACCTCGGCCTGGACTCGTTCGTGTTCATCGACGACAGCGACCACGAGTGCGCCGCGGTTCGCCAGGCGCTGCCACAGGTGGAGGTGATCCAGGCCCCATCCCAGCCGGTCCAGCTGCCCGGCTGCCTCGACTCGGTCGCCCGCCTCGAGGTGCTGTCCCTCACCGCCGAGGACCTGGTCAAGACCGGCCTCTACGCCCAGGAGCGCCGCCGGCGAGAGTCGAAGGAGCAGGCCGAGCAGGGCGGGGGAGATTCGCGCGACTACCTGCTCTCGCTGGACATGAAGATGAGCATCGCCTTGAACGACGCGGCCCATCTGGCCCGTCTCGCCCAGCTCACGAAGAAGACTAACCAGTTCACCCTGACCACGCGCCGGTACAACGAGCAGCAGGTGCGAGAATTCATCCGCGAGCCCGATTGGCTGGTGGCGCATTTCTCGCTGGCCGATACATTCGGGGACAGCGGCATCGTGGGGCTGGCCCTGATCCATATCGCGACCCCGGAGCGCGCGGAGCTCGATTCCTTCCTCATGTCGTGCCGGGTCATCGGGCGCGAGGCGGAGTCGGCGTTCCTGCACACGCTGCTCCGACGCCTGGCCGAAGCTGGGGTCAAAGAGGTGGTGGCTTCGTACATCCCGACCCCCAAGAACGGACTCGTCGAGAATTTCCTCACCGGGCAGGACTTCGAGAAGTGCGCCGACGGGAGTTACCGCCGTGACCTGGTCAAGGCACCGCCGAAGGCGGAGTCGGACTTCCCGATCACGGTCGAAGTCAGCGCCGGCTCATGACGATCTTCGAGCAGCTTCGCGGAGCGATCGCGGCGACCCTCAAGGTGCCCGCGGACTCGATCACCGAGCGCACGCGGGACGAGGACCTCGCGTCCTGGGACTCGCTGGGGCACATCAATCTCATGATGACCCTGGAGCAGACCTTCGACCTGTCGCTCGAGGTAGAGGACTTCGCGAAGCTGAGATCGGTGCCCGCCATGATCGAGTACCTGAAGGGGCAGGGCATTGGCTGATCTCGCTTCGGCGGCATGAGCCTGCTTGAAGCGGCCTCGGGTCTCGCCCTCCGGTATGTCAGTCGGGAACGATTCCTCGCGTGGCGCGCGACCTACCACTCCGCGCGCGCCAAGCTGCACCCGCTCATGCGGACCGTGTACGGGAGCTTCGATGCCCCGGCCCTGCGGACGCACCTCGAGAGCCGCGTCGGGGGCAGCTTCGAGATCCTGATGGTCCACAGCTCCGTGAACCACATGAAGCCGATGTACACCGGCACGCCGCTCGATCTGGCGCGGATGCTGATCGACTTCTGCGGCCCCGATCGGACCCTGGTCATGCCCGCCTTCTGCTTCGACGAAGCGGCATTCGGCGGGGCCGACGGCACGGAGGCGCGGCCCGTGCGATTCGATCTGCGGAGAACGCCCTCCCGCATGGGACTGGTTACCGAGCTGTTTCGCCGTACCAAGGGCGTCGTGCAGAGCCGCCATCCGGTGTACCGGGTCGCGGCGCTCGGGCCTCTTGCCGAGGCGCTCACGCGGGGTCACGAGTGGGCGGATAGCCCCTGTGGTCGCGGCACCCCATTCGACTTCATGGCGAATCACGACACGCGGATCATCGGCATCGGGAAGCCGTACGAGGTCCTCACCCAGGTCCACCATGCGGAGGACCTCCTGGGGGACGAGTTCCCGGTCCCGGCCCGGCGGGGAAAGAGCCTGAGAGTCACCTTGGTCGACGGCAAGGACGAGATCGCGATGGAGCTGCGGGGGCGAAGCCTCGCGTGGCGACGCAACATGTGGAAGATCCGGTCGATCATGGACCGGGATCGCCTGCCGGAGTGGACCTTTCATCACGTGCCGCTCTTCAGCACGCGCGCCGCCGACGTCACGGCCGCGATCGTCGAGGCGGCCAGGCGCGGCGTCACCCTGTACGAGAAGCCGTAGGGCGGAGTTGCGCTTTCACCACATCGGCTACGCGGTCAAGGACATCCGGAAGTATCTGGATGACTTCCTGATCCCCATGTTCGCGCCGGACCGCATCACCGACCCGGTCTCAGATCCCCTGCAGCGGGTGACCGTCTGTTTCGCCGAGATGCGAGGCGGAACCACCATCGAGCTGGTCGAGCCACTGGGAGAGAACAGCCCGGTGGACGCGATCATCGGCAGCAGTCGGGGCGGGGTCTATCACCTCTGCTTCGAAGCGGACGACCTGGACGCGGAGCTCGCTCGGTTTCGGGGCAAGCGATGCGTGCCGCTCGGGAAGCCCGTCCCCGCGGTCGCCTTCGGCGGCCGCCGTATCGTGTTCCTGCTCACCCCGGAGCGCGATCTCATCGAGATCGTCGAGGCCCCGCGCAGCGCGTAACGGCCTGCGGGCTCCCCTTCAGAGCACTTGCGAGAGGAGCTGGCTCGCCTGTCGCGTGAGGGTGCGGACCCGGTTGGAGCGCGCCGGGCTCTGGCCCGCCGGCGGGGTCGGCACGGAGCTCAGTTCGGCGAAGCTCGAGGTCTGGAACCGGTCCCGGTGCCGGGCCAGGTAGCGGCAGAGGCGCTCGTAGCGTCGGGCCAGGAGCCGCTGGGGTCCGACCCGACGGCCGGTCCGATCCAGCGCGGCGACCCGCACGAACTCGAAGGAATGGAACACGATGACGACCGAGAACCAGCCCTCCGCGTGGGCGTGCTCCAGCGCCAGCGCCATCTCCGAGAAGGTGCACGCCGTGACGTGGAGCGGTCGCATGCCCTTCGGCGGCCGGTCGACGAAGAACGTGACCGGGAACTCCCACACCGCCTCGAGAGACCGAGGCTGGAGCCACGCGGACCGGTCCGCGAGGTCCGGAAACGATGCCGCGGTGTAGGCGTTCAGGCTGGAGTCGAACCGGATGCCTGAGGACGCGAGCGCGCGCAGCGTGACGAGGTTTGCGCCCCAGCTCCCAGCGCGGAACGAGCAGATGGCGGGTGCGCCCGCGTCGGATAGGATCTGCAGGCCCGCGCGCACCAGCTGACCCTGCGCCTCCGCCCCGTACTGGTGCAGCAGGGGCCCCGCGAACTCCGGGAGATCGCGGCAACGCGGATCGGTGAGCCATTCGGGGTGCAGGTGAAGCCCGATCTCCTGCCCAGCCCTGGTAATCGCGCCGACGACCTCGCCGAGGAGCGGAGCCCCGAGGCAGCGCGAGAACAGCGGGTCGACGAAGTAGGTCGCCTTCAGGCCGTGTCGCGCGAGAGTCCCCAGCTGATACGGCAGCCCTCGCCGGTCGCGACCCTCCCCACCCCAAAAGTATGCGACCCGCTCACGCTCGCACGTCTCACCGGGTGGCAGCGGTGTGTGGGGCCACCCGCTCGCCCGGGGCCAGACCTCCGTGTCGACGGTGAGGAAGACGCGGAGCGGGGCGCGCCCGGGCTCGATGTGCATCAATGGGCGAGGATACGATACTTTGCCTACCGGCGCCCGATTTGTGCCGTCGGCTCCTGGGCGCCCGGCGTCCGAGTCTGATCCTTTACGTCATGGTGACGCGGAATCATTTGTTTCTGAGCCGGCATCTTGTCTCTCCGGGACACCTCGAACCTGCTTCATTCATGGCGAACTCCGTTCCAATGGTGAGGATCGGAGCGGAGTACAGTGCCGCGCATCGACAGCGTGATTGACCTCTGCAGAGAAGAACTGGTCGGCTGGTACGACAGCATCGATCGCTTGCGGGTGGGCGGCGTGCTGCGCGGCCTCCAACAAGCGGGGCCGGTCGTGAACTTCATGAAGACTAGCTATCCCGGGGAGGAACGACCGCTCCGCCACTTCTCCGATTTGACCAAGCGTCTCACCGCCGGCGTCGACAAGCTCGTGCGCCAGGGCGTCCACTACATAGAGGCCGGGCGGGCGAGCGACCCCGCAGTCCAAAGGTGGCTGGAGCCCCTCTATGCCGCGGGCCCTCGGGCCGGCAGCGTGGTCGCCATCGTGCGGACCATCGAAGGGGTCAGTAGCTTCAGCTGCCGGCCACGGACGCTTCCGCGAGCCAAAGGGGATCCCCGGACTGGGCGCCGCCCCACCGAGACAGCCGAGCATCATCTGACGCGGGCCCGGCACAACATCCGCGTCTACTACTTCTACGTCTTCGACGCCTACTGGGGCCGCGCCTGTGTGCGCCTCAGTAGTTACCTCCTGTTCGAGATCACGCTGCAGCTGAATGGCCACGACTACCTCGAGCGGCAGATGCACCGCCAGCGGCGACAGATCACGATGGCGAGCAATGCCGTGGCCAAGATCGCCGACTGGGACGCGCTCCGCGCGCTAGCGGGCACGCCCCTCGAGCCCGCGGTCCGCCGATTCGGGGCGTACTGGCTGGCCCGTCTGCCCCACGGTCTGACCGCGGCCCAACTCGCCTTGCTCCACCCCTACTACTGGTACCTGCAAACCGTCGAGATCAGCCGCAACTTCGTCTTCCGCTCCGCGGACGCGTGCCGGCCGCTCTTTGACAATCTCCTTCGTCACAACCAACTGCTCGGCAGCCCGGACCGCATCCGCCACCTCTTCGGTCTGACCCGTGGCCCGCGGCGACCGGCGAGCAGTCAGGTCACCGTCGGGACGACGATGGGTGCTGGCCCGTAACGGGCGCCTGTTACAGACCGTTACCTTCAAGGCCTTCTACGGAAGCAACTGGCTGAAGTGCTACGACAAGCAGGGCTTCATCCTGCGGTTCGAACTCGTCGTGAACGGCGCGACGGACTTTGTGGCCAACAAGAGCCTGTCCAACCTGGAGTATCTGACCCGCCTGGGGCAGACCGTCTGCAGGCGGTTGGAGCGGACTTGCCTCACGGCGGTGTCCTCTCCGATCCGCGCGCGTGCTTACCAGTCTCTGGTCGAACGCGGTACGGATGCCACGGGGCGTCGCTATCCCGCTATTAGGCCAGAGCGCCCGGCGCAGCAGGCCCTGTTGGCCACACTCTTCTCCCTGGAGCACTGCGTCGCCGGGTTCAGCAACCGTGAATTTCGGAGCACGCACCAGAAACAGCACGGGGTGCCGTTGAAGTCCTCGCAGGCCAGCTACCGGATGCGGGTCTTTCGCAGCCACGGCCTGATCGAGCCAGTAGACAGACGCCGGCGACATCAGCTCACTCGCGCCGGCCGCCCGATCGTCGCGTTCCTGGTCAAGCTCTACCGGCACCTCCTCACCCCGGTCATTGACGCCGCCGCTGACGGGATCCATCAATTCCGCTCGGCCATCGCCGCCGATCCGATCGCCGTGTCCCTGCACTCTCTGCTCATCACCTTTGGGCATCGCGCGGCCTCGACCGCTCGCTGCATGAAAGAACTTAATCAGCGTTCACGATCTTTCGGCACAGATGGCATGAGCGTGCGCCGACATGAGCACGACCGGCCCCCGCGCCACCACAGCGCCACGTGCTGGGGCCGGAAGATGATGTCCTGGCGACGATTCGATGAGAGCGGCGCTTGGCGCGCTGGACGCTCGGTACTTGGTGTTGAAAGGGCACAAGCAGTGGCACGTCCGTCTGGGTCGGGCGGCGCGTCGAGTGGACGGCGCGCGCTACGACGTGGCGCCGACAGCACGGGCGAGCTGCCGCCACGTGGGCAGCCACGGGAACGTCAGCGGCAGGTGCAGGACGATCCGCCGCGCCGAGCGCTCGACTGGTGACCGCAAACCGGGGATTGTCCTTGGGCGCGCGGCCCGGATGCCGGACGACCTCGGCCTTGATGATGACACGCCGCTTGCGCGACCACTTCTGGGCCGCGTACCGCGTCTCGCCGTACAGATGGGCGGTCTCGCCCGTCTGGCGGGAGCGGACCCGCGCCCAGCCCATCAGTCGCTGCGCGCGCTTCTCCAAGCGCCGATTGCTCGCCATCGCGACGACGTACTCGACCTGTTCGCGCTCCAGAAACCGGAAGCGCTTGGGGCTGGCAAAGCCCCTGTCCAGGCGCACCCGAAACGTGGCGGCCGGGAAGGCGGTCCGGAGTTTGCGCAGCATGGCCCGCAGGATGCCCCGCGCCCCCAGGCCGGCCGGCGCCGTGCCGGGGCGCAGCACCGCGGCCACCGCAAACTGCGCCGGTTCGTCGTTGAACGTCACCGTGGCCACGACGGGCAGGTAGCACCACGTATCGTAGTGCCCGTTGAAGAACGCGAACTCCTGCTGGCCGTGCGTGGGGTCGTCGGTGGGATCCAGGTCGATCGTGATCCGGGTGGCGCGCCCGTGCAGCCGTCGCCGCTGCTGGGCGATCACGTTGTCGGCCAGCACGTGCATCATGGCGCGCAACTCCCGGGCGCTCACCCCGTTCTCGAACCGCGACAGCGTGGGCTGCGAGGCCAGCCCGAGCCCCGTGAGGGGATCGCGGCCCACCAGCAGTTTGTGGATCGGGTCGTGGACCAGCCGGGCGGCGTCGTTGCAGTCGGCGTAGCCCGCCCACAGCCCGAAGAGGCGCTGCTGGAGCAGTTCGACCGTCTCGTGCAGGACCTTGCCCGGCTCCCGCGCATCCTCGAGACAGGCGGCCAACCGCGCGGTCAAGCCCAACTGAGTGTCCAGGGCCTTGAGCAACACCAAGCCGCCGTCGGTACTGGCCTCCGGCCGGTCGAAGCGGGCGACGACCGGCTTCGCAAACCCCTCGCCCCCGAAGGTCACTTGGGTTATACAGTCTGTAGTCATTGTGCCTCCTCGTGTGAGTGCCTCGAAGCGCCTGAACACCGCTTCTATCGCACCTGCGAGGGGCTCGGTGGCTCTTCTCTTTCATCTTTCGCGAATGTTCCAGGCTAGGTCACATCGCGAGCTTGCGCCCCGGCGCCCACCAGTTCGCCACCAGCCAGCGCCACCGTGTTCGCCTGGAACGGTCGCCCCCGAGTCCACGACGATCCCCTGCCGTCCTGCAGGCGCCCCACCTGGGGCGTCACCGCCTCCGCACGTCCTGC
>CAYYRT010000244.1:0-8169 GCA_964474055.1 uncultured Acidimicrobiaceae bacterium
GCGGAGGGGGCGGCGGAGCCGTCCGAAACCTGGGGGAGACAATCGTTTCGCTACTTCATCAGCTTGCGATAGAGCTTTTCCAGATCTTCCAGGCTCCCGTACTTGATGTGGACCGTTCCTTTGCCGTTGCGGAACTCGACCTTGGTCGGATGATTCAACCGGTCCGCCAGCCGCATCTCGAGTTCGACTATCTCGGCCGGCCGGATCTCGCGCAGCCGGGGTCGTCTGTCCAAACCCGACGGGTCTCCTTTGCGGAGCCGAACGGCGTCCTCCACCTGGCGGACACTCCATCCTTCAGCAACTGTCCGACGGGCCACGTGTTCGGCAAACGCCCGGTCGTCGAGGCCGGCCAGGGCCCGGGCGTGCCCTGCCGAAAGTTCGCCCCGTTCCAACATCCCCTGCACAACCGCCGGTAGCGCCAGCAACCGGAGGGTGTTGGTAACTGCGGCCCGGCTCTTACCGACCTTTTTGCCTACCTCGTCGTGAGTCAACCCAAAATCTTCCAGGAGCTGGCGGTAGGCGGCAGCCTCTTCCAGAGGCGACAGGTCGGTCCTCTGCAGGTTCTCGATCAAGGCTTCCGTCAACGACGCGGAATCGTCGCCCTCCCGAATCACCGCCGGGATCGAGACCACTCCGGCCTGGCGAGCGGCGCGCCAGCGGCGCTCCCCCGCCACCAGAACATATCCGCCTCCCTCGGCATGTCTCACCACCACGGGTTGGAGAAGCCCCACCGTGGCGATCGACTCTGCCAGCGCCATCAAGGCTTCCTCGTCGAAGCTGGTTCGGGGTTGTTGGGGGTTGGGTTTGATCTCGTTGACCGGAATCACGGCGAATCCTGACTCGGGTCCCGTCTCACCAATCGGGATCAGCGACTCGAGCCCTCTGCCCAAACCGCGTCTTGTGCTCATCGGTTTCTCCTCAATCCAGCCCATGCCTGCGTCGGAACTCCCGGCCAAGCTCGCGATAGGCGATAGCTCCTCTAGTCATCGGATCAAATGCCTCAATCGGCTCGCCATACGATGGTGCTTCCGATATCCGTACCGAACGCGGGATCACCGTTCGATAAGTCCGATCCCCAAAATGGTTGCGTACCTGGGCGGCCACGTCCTTACTCAGGTTGGTGCGGGCGTCGTACATGGTGAGGACCACCCCTTCGACCTTCAGCGCGGGGTTGAGATTCCGTCGGATTCGTTCCACATTGGCCAGCAACTGCGTAAGACCTTCCAGGGCGTAGTACTCACACTGGATGGGGATGAGTATCTCGTCGGCGGCGGTCAACGCATTCACCGTCAGCAGACCTAACGAGGGTGGGCAGTCGAGCACGATCACGTCGTAGGAATCCGCGACTTCGGCGAGGGCTCCCTTGAGACGGCCCTCGCGGGCAAACGCCGGCACCAGTTCGATTTCGGCTCCCGCCAGGTCGATCGTGGCGGGAACCACAAACAGGTTTTTGACCGATGAGGCCTCGATAGCGTCCTCTATCGGCTTCTCCTTTAATAGAACGTCATATATCGATGTGACAATGGCACTGCGATCGATTCCCAAACCTGAGGTTGCGTTTCCCTGGGGGTCGAGATCGACCAGCAAACAGCGAAGACCCTGTAACGCCATGGCGGCACTGAGATTGATGGCGGTGGTGGATTTGCCGACTCCGCCCTTCTGATTGGCCAGCGCAGTGACTATTGCTTTCTTGGAAGACGGGTCGCTCACTGCTGGCGCATCATAAGAAGTCGCGGCGGGGGATCAAGTACGCCTTTAGGGATTGTTATCGCGATGTATGGAGGCGGGGCCTTCTGCTGGGAGCCACTGATCACCGCTACCCCTCCCGGAGTCAAAAGCCTCTCCAGTATCGGCAAGATCCCGGCCGGCGGCATGGCCGCCCGGCTGACGATGGCCCCGGTTCCTCCAGCAAGGTCAGCGAAGTCCCGATTGTCGATCTGGACATCCACCTCGATGATCCGGGCAGCTCGACGGACCAGGTCGCACCTCTTCTGCGATCGGTCGATCAGCACCATCCGTGTGGTGGGCCACAGGAGCGCCAGCACCAACCCGGGAAGACCTGCCCCGCTACCCAGATCCCAACAGATAGAGGGTGGTTGGGAGAAGCCGATCGAAAATGCTGCCGAACCGAGCAGATGACGATCGAGCACTTCCGTCGCCTCGTTGGGTCCCAGCCCTCCCTGGGGGATGGCCTCGGCAACCAGCCACTCGGAGAGGCTGGCGAGTTTCCCGAGGCTGGCGAGGTCTGGTCGAAGACCAGTCAGCGCCCCCAAGCGCTCCCGCAAAGGATTCACGTGAAACTTGAGGGTCTACTCTTCGGGAGACTCTTCGTCACCCTCGTCGTCGGTTTCCTCAACAATCTCGGGCTCATTCGCCGCCTCGACCACCGGTTCAGCCGTCACCTGGATGGCTTCAGCCGCCGCCTGGACGACCTCGGACTCATCGGGATCCTGCTCCTCATCGGTGGCTGCCAGCACGACGTACCGGCGCGGCGCCTCGCCCTCCGAGTATGACCTGACCCCGTCATGAGCTGCGACAACGTCGTGTATCACCTTGCGATCGGCCGCACTCATTGGCTCGAGCATGATCTCCCCGCCTTCGGAGACAACCTGTTCGATCAACTGGGCAGCGTAAATACTCAATGCCTGTCGGCGTCGTTCGGCATAACCGGCGACATCGAGCCGCACCCGGGCGGTGTCGCCGGCCTGACGATGAAGCACGGTCTTGGTGATTTCGTGGATGGCCTCCATCACCGATCCCCTGGTTCCCACCAGCGCTTCGGTTTGTTCGCCGCTCACCACCGCAACAATTACGTCTTCCTGGACCTGAACGTCGACCTGGCCTTCCAGGCCAAACGACTCCACCAACCCCTCCAGGAATTCGGCCACCATTGGCGCCTGGGCATTTGGATCGGCAGTTGACACTCTTTCCTCCCTCCGAGGACGTTCTACCGGAGCCGGTCTTGATCGACCCCCACCGTCGCGCCCACCGGGAGCACGGTTTCCACCTGCTGACCGCTGGCCGGTACCTCTTTGCGAATTACCCTGCGAGTTGCCACCCCGATTCGGTTGGCGCTCGCCGCCCCGTTCACCACTACGTTGACGGGACGTCTCCTGGTTCCGTGGTCGACGATTCGACGTGTCCGTCTCACCTTTGCCTCGCCCGCGACGACGCCGGCGATCGTTGTCGACCTTGGGCTTTACCCGGACGATGGCATCGCGACCCCCCATCCCGAGGAAACCTCTCTCGGGTTGCTGGATCACCTGAACATCAATCCGTTCCTTGTCGTTGATCCCCAGTTCGCCCATGGCCGCAGCCACTGCCACCTCGATCGACTTACCGCGGACTTCTACCCACTCAACCACTTTGTCACTTCCTCTTGCGCCGTCTGCGCCGGTCGGCCGAACCCTGCTGGGGGCGGCTCTCTTTGTCGTTCTGGGGTTCTTCCGGAGGTGACTTGGCGCCGGTCGATTGAATCGGCTGGGGGCGTCCGTCTATCCGAAAAATCACGATCTGCTGTAAGAACCGGAAAATATTGGAAGTAGTCCAGTAGAGGACCAGACCGGCCGGGAAGTTGTACGACACAAAGCCGATGAACAGCGGCATGATCCGGGTGACGGCCTGGGTAGCGGCTGCCTGCGGATTGTCGGGCTTGATCTGTCCGGCCGTGGCGTGCCACTGCTGGACGTACTGCGTGGCAACCATGATTGCCAGCATGAGCACGTAGGGAATCGCCACCCCAACGCCCTGGGCCACCGCGTCGCTGACTCTCGTGCCCAGATCCATCGCCAGGAACATGGTCTCGCCGTTGTCGATGGCGGTGCGCAGGGCCGACTCCGGAGGAACGTTGATCGGGTTGGACAGAAGCTGAAACAGCCCGATCCAGATAGGGAATTGGACCAAAAGGGGGAGCAGACACCCACCCGGGGTCGCACCGGCCTCCCGTTGGATGCGCATCAACTCCTTCTGCATCTCCTCGGGGCGTTCCTTCAGTTCCTTTTGCACCCTGCGGACTTCAGGTTGTATGGCCTGAAACGCCCTAGTCGAACGGGTTTGCTTGAGGGTGAGAGGGAAAACCACCAGGTTGACCGCAATCGTCAACAGGATGATCGCCGCCCCATACGACGGAATGACGTCGTAGAAGAAGGCCAAGCCAGTACCAAGGATGTCCTTGAGGCCGTCAAAAATCGCGCCCATCAGCGGCCACCCCACCGTTCAGGTACAGGATCGAAGCCACCGGGTCGTAACGGATGACAGCGAGCCAGCCTCCGCAGTGCCAGCCACGATCCCCGCCAGACTCCGAACCGCTGGATGGACTCGGCGGCGTAACTCGAACAGGTTGGCCGATAGCGACAATTGGCACCGAGCCGGGGACTGACCAGTCTCTGGTAAAGCTTGATGGAGGCGACGACGAACTGGCGGGGGAGTGCGGTCAGAGTCACCGACAACCTTCCTTCAGCCACTTAACCAGTTGATCGAACGGGATGGATGCGGTCGCAGGACCCGCCATGACGACATAGTCCCCAGGGGACATTTCCGCCTTTAAGACCGCCTGGCGTATCCGGCGTTTGGCTCGATTTCGCTGCACCGCATTTCCTGTTCTTTTGCCTGCCACCAACCCGACGCGGACCTGCGCCGGATGCCCTGGGGCCCTTACCACGATTACATCACCAACCCTCCGACGAGTGCCGAGTGACAAAACCCGGCGGAAGTCGTCGGAAGATCGGAGGGAGAGGATTTCAGGCCGCGAGGCGTTTGCGGCCTTTGGCCCTCCTGGCCTTGAGTATGGACCGTCCGGCACGAGTCGACATACGGTGCCGAAAGCCGTGGTTTCGCTTGCGGCGCCGAACCTTTGGTTGATATGTGCGTTTCATGGGTAAAGACTCAAAACCTGAAAGAGGTGGACCGCAAGGTTACTTATGCTCCGATGGATAGGTCAAAGCCGGACGTCGCGAAAAATTCCCGTGTTGACCGCGTCAACCGTCTGCGATTTCCCTCCCGCCCGACCCTGGGGAAAACCCCTGTCGCAATTGGCCATCTGACGTTCACCGTACGGTAACAAGCGCGATTTGCGCGCTCTTGACTACGGCCCAGGGGCGGCGACATACTGCCGCCTCACGAAGAGCGTGATCGGCTCACTTCCCCCTGCTGGCAGGCAGATCATCGCGCTCTCAGGAAGTTTTAGGAGGACCGCCCATCGGGTTGGGAGGGTCGCTATCCACATGTGGATGCGGCTGTGGATACTCGTGGGGTGGCCCGCGGCAAACGGAGGGAGCTTCGGTGCAAGGTGTGTTAGGCCCGGAGACAGGCGGAGGACGCTGGAACGAGTTTCAGAGGATCCTGAGGAGTTCGGTATCCACAGCCAACTGGCAAAAGTGGTTGTCCCGACTGGAACCAGAATTCGGAAGTGACCGGCTCACCCTCCTGGCTCCGTCCGACTTTCACCTCGAATGGATTCAGGAAAAACACGCCGTTCTAATCGAGAGTGCCTTCAAACAGACCTTCGGAGAAGGCATCGAGCTCAAGTATCTCAGCACCAACGAGCCCGTGGAGACGCCTCCGTTGCCTCTGGGTGAGCATCGGCTCGCGTCGGCCACCGAGCAATCAGATCATGGCCCCGCCACCCTCGTCGGCAGGTACCGCTTCGAACACTTCGTGGTCGGTAGTTCGAACCGCTTCGCCGCCGCCGCGGCGATGGCGGTGGCCGAACAACCCGGGACCATCTACAACCCCTTGTTCGTATATGGCGACGCAGGCCTCGGCAAGACCCATCTCCTCCACGCCGTCGGCCACTTCGTCCTGGAGCTCTACCCCGACATGGTGGTCCGTTACGCCACCTCGGAGAAGTTCCTCAACGACTTCATCGAGTGCATTCGCCGCAAGCGGGTCGATGACTTCAAACATCGCTATCGGTCGACCGACGTCCTCCTGCTGGACGACGTCCAGTTCTTCGAAGGCAAAGAACAGATCCTCGAGGAGTTCTTTCACACCTTTAACGATCTGCTCCACTCCGGTCGTCAGATTGTCATCAGCTCCGACCGGCACCCCCGCAATCTTCTGACGCTCGAAGACCGGTTGCGGAGCCGGTTCGAATGGGGGCTCCTCACCGACATCCAGCCCCCTGATGTCGAGACCCGGCTCGCCATCCTCCGTCGGAACGCCGAGTTTGCTCCTCTGCCGGTTCCCCGCGAGGTGTTGGAGTTCATCGCCGTTGCCGTTTCTGACAACATCCGGGAGTTGGAGGGCGCTCTGACCCGCGTCACTGCCTTCGCTGCCCTGACCCACAGCGAGATCGATCTGGAGATGGCCCAGAACGTCCTCGGTGACCTGGTCCCCGGTCTCCATGGCAAAACCCTCACCGCCAACGAGATCATGCAAGCCACGGCCGAGTCCTTTGGCTTCTCGGTGGCCGACGTGCAGGGGCCCAGCCGCCGACAGCCTCTGGTGTTGTGCCGGCAGGTAGCCATGTACCTGTGCAGGGAGCTAACCGACCTGTCGCTTCCCAAGATCGGTGAGAACTTCGGTGGCCGCGATCACACCACCGTGATCCACTCGGTCGAGAAGGTCAAACGGATCATCCGCAGCGACCGCTCTGTCTTCGAAAGAATCCACACCCTCTCTCAGCAACTGAGGAAATCGTGAAGGTTGTCCCCCGCGAAAACCGGGCTTCATCCCAACGGTGGACAACCTCGCCGTCGTCCACAACCACCTGTGGACGCCCCGGACCAGGCGCGATATGACGAATTTGGGTGTATCCACATCTCCACAACCCCTACTAATGCTTTTACTCTTGAGACTAAGAAACCAGTAGTAGATCCAAGAAGGGAATGATCCGTGAAAATCCGCGCAGAGCGCGACGACCTGGCCGACCTCTTCAGCCGTGCCAACCGGGCGGTGGCTGCCCGGACCGCTCTCCCCGTGCTCCAGGGTCTTTTGTGTGAAGCCAGCGCCGGCCGGCTCAAGGTGACCGGCACCGACCTCGAGATCACGATCAGGACCTCCGGTGAGGTCGAAGTTCTCGAGGAGGGGCGGGCGGTCATGCCCGGTCGTCTGTTAGGGGAGGCAGTTCGGAAAATGCCCCCGGGCGTGGTGACGATCGCTGTCACCGAAGGGGAGGCGGAGATCCTGGGCAAGGGACCCCGTTTTTCGATTCGGCTGCTGAACGCCGATGACTTTCCGTCACTCGACGACACGGCGGTGGACGGAGTGGAAGTTGACGGCGAGGAGTTGGCGGCTGGGCTGGCCCAGGTGGTGACCGCGGCTTCCTCCGACGCCGCCCGCCCGATTCTGACCGGGGTGCTGTTCGAGGCGGGGGAGCAGGGTCTCAGGGTGGTCGCCACGGATGGTTACCGACTGGCGGTCCGTGATCTGCCGGGGATGGGGGTCGTTGGCCAGGGTCTGGTTCCAGCCCGCGGCCTTCGGGAACTTGCTCGCACGATCGGCGCGGCCAAAGTCACCGCCGGGATGAGTCAACGTGAAGCCGTGTTCAGTTCGGACAAGGGCAGCCTGCGTTTGCGGATGATCGAGGGGACATTTCCCAAGTACCGCTCCCTATTGCCCGACAGCTACAGCACCCAGGTGATCGTCGAGAAGGAAGCCATCCTCGAGGCGCTGGGAAGGGTGGCCCTGGTTGCCGAGGATCACATTCCGGTGCGGATGCGGATCGGTGAAGGTGGGGTTGAGGTAACCGTCACGCGCCAGGATGTCGGGGCCGAGGCCGAGCACCTCGCTGGCGAATTCACCGGGGAAGAAGAAGTGCTGATTGCCTTCAACCCGCGTTATTTGGCCGACGGCGTGGCGGCGGTGGCGGGCGACAAGATCAGGTTGCGGGTGATCGATGGCCTCAAACCGAGCGTCATCGACGGAGACGACGACGGCGGGTTCCTGTATCTCCTGATGCCCGTACGGATTTAGGCGTGAGGCGAGAGTCGTGAGGCGTGAGTACCGTTTGCAGTCTCACGTCTCACGTCACACGTCTCACGCCTGATGTTCTCCTGGATCAGCCTTACTAACTTTCGCTCATACCCCGAGTTGCATTGGAGTCCCGACGCGGGCGTCAACATCCTGGTGGGGGACAACGGCGCCGGAAAGACCAACCTGCTCGAGGCGCTGACCTATCTGGCGACGTTGCGGTCCTTTCGAGGAACCCCCGACGAGATGCTGGTCAAC
>CAYYRT010000245.1:0-4382 GCA_964474055.1 uncultured Acidimicrobiaceae bacterium
AGTTCGAGATCGCCCGGGCATGTGAGCTCCTCTACCGGTTCACCTGGGATGAATTGTGTGACTGGTACCTCGAGCTTTCCAAGGGACCGCTCGCCCGAGGGGGCTCCGAGGCCCACAACACCCGCTTGGTCCTGGGACATGTCTTTGATGTGGTTTTGCGCCTCCTTCACCCGGTGATCCCGTATGTCACCGAGGTGCTGTGGACGACCTTGACCGGCAAGGAGTCAGTGGTGATCGCACCCTGGCCATCACTCGACGAAGGGCGACCCGACCCGGCCGCCGAGTCCGATGTATTGGCGATCATGCGCCTGGTAACCGAGGTGCGGCGTTTCCGCAGCGAACAGGGGGTGAAACCCGGTCGCAAGTTGGCAGCACGGCTGTCCGGGATCGAAGGGAGCGTTGCCGCACCCTACGAAGCCGAAGTCCGGGCCCTCGCTCGCCTCGATCTTCCAGGCCCCGGCTTTAGCTCCGGAGCCCAGCTCCCCGTCGACGGCGTGGTCGTTGAACTAGATCTCGCGGGCGCAGTCGACTATGTGGCCGAACGCAAGCGCCTCGAGAAAGACCTGGAAGCCGTCGTCAAAGAACTAGCCCTGGTAAGCGGCAAACTGGGCAACGATCTGTTCGTTGCGCGCGCTCCCGGTGAGGTTGTCGAGCAAATGCGGACCCGACAGGCTCGGGCCGAAGACGAGATCAACCGCCTCCGATCCCAGCTCGCCGGTCTTCCGGCTTGAGATCTAGAAAGCGATCAGCAACATTCCGACAGTTAGCGCCACCAGGGCCGAGATGATCAATCGAACGTAGGTCAGCTGGGTGGGGAGCCGGCTTGCGAGCACCGGGTCCACCATGGCTGCTCCGGCTATCACCCCGCCGCCGATACCGGTCAGCAACAGGAGTCCGGCGAGCAAAGGCCTAGCCACGATTCCCATGAAGACCGCGACAAGTAGAGCGCCGATGGCGATCCGGGTCTTGGGATCGGACATGTCCAGGTTGGTCAACCACGTCTTCAAAGGGCTGGGTGCAGAGGGCTTCTTTGGTTTGACCGGCTTTCTTTCCTTTGACACCGCAACTTCTGGTCGTTTGTTGCCGCGGGACTTAGAGGCGGTGGAGCCTTTCCGGTCGGTCCCCATGCCAACGGCCCTGGCGAATTCAGCTGTTTGTGTGGTCGCGAAGACGAACTCCTCGCCATCCACCCTCATCAGGAATCCGTCAAAAGCCACCTCGATGGCGACCTCGTCCAATCTCCATTCACCGATCTCGCGATCGCTGACGATCAGTGCGAGGCAGCCATCGGAGACTTCGATGTCCGCCTTGACGGCATCGAGCGGGTCCTCCATCAAACGAATCTTTCCCGGGAATTCGGGCACTCTTTCCCCCTGGTCCGATCTAATCAGGCTATCCCCAAATGCCGCCAATGCCAGACCCAATTCCCCCGGCTCTTGCTGTGCCTACTCGCTGGCGTCTACCCCGGCCCGGGCAGCTTCGATCTTGGCTGTGGTGAGCCGGGGCATGGCATAGATCAATAGGAGGAGTTGGGCTGCTCCGGCGGCAAAGAAGGGGGCCCGCAGACCCGTCGCGCGGTTACTCAGGCCTTCCACCACCTCGACGATCAGCCCGCCGAGGAAGATCCCGATCGGCATCATTCCCCAGCCAAAGAAGCGATAGACACTGTTGACCCTGCCGAGCAAACGGTCGGGGATGATCGCCTGCCGAAGCGAGACGGTGATGACGTTCCACAACACCGCCGAGAAACTTCCGAGAGCGAACATCACCCACACGACCGGCGCCGAGGATGTGAATCCGATTACCACCGCGGTCCCACCCCCCACTATGAACGTGCTGGCAAGGGAAGGTCCAGACCCGAGCGACCTGCTGACCCGCGCCGCCAGGAAGCTGCCGGCGACGCCGCCCACGGCTCCCGCCGAGGCCATCAATCCGAACCCGGTGGCGTCGAGGTGAAGGATCTCCTGGGCAAACAGCACGATGGTTGCAAGCGAAGCACTTCCTGCCGCGTTGAGGAGACCGAGCACGATGGCGAGGGTTCGCAACAGACGGTGATTCCACAACCAGCGAAATCCCTCCTTGAGGTCGGCAGTAAAGGATCGGGCCGCCACCTTCTCGCCACCGACTGGCCGGAAACTCCCGGTCAGCAGTGCAGCCATGGCTGCTGCTACGGCGAAGGTGCCGGCGTCTATGAAGAACGGAAGCGAGAACGCCACCGTCAGCAGGAACCCACCGAGGGGAGGCCCGACGAACGAATTCATGACCATCTCGGCTCCCCACAGTCGCCCGTTGGCTCTTTCGAGGTTCTCCTTGGTGACGACCGAGGGCATCAGGGTCTGCGCGGCGTTGTCTCGCAGCACCTCCGCCACCCCGAACAACGTGGCGGAGATGTAGAGCACCGCCAGCAGTAACCCACCTCCGACGAGCGGCGGTGCCGCGCCGGACCCGATCAACTCGGGGCTGGCCAGATCCCCCTGATAGGACAGGACGAGCAGCCCCACGCCGACGGTGACCACGGTGCGCAGCAGATCCATGGCGACGACGAGTCGGCGCCGATCGACCCGATCGGTGATTACGCCGGCCGGAAGGGAGAAGACCAGCCAGGGGAGCCGGGTGGCTACCCCGACGAGGGCTATGTGGACGGGGTTGCGGGTCACCGCCGAGGCCAGCCATGGATAGGCCACGCCCGAGATGCCATCACCGAGGTTGGAAACGACACTGGCTGTCCAGAGCCGCCAGTAATTGGAACCGAGCGGTGGGGTCTGGGGTTTTTGGCCGGAAGCACGCATGACAGAGGGTTATCTCCGGATTCACCGTACCTATGTCAGGGGAGCCCGTTTCTGGCACCATTGCGGCCATGGCCACGGTGCGTAAGGCCACATCCAATGACGCGTCCGCGATCGCCGAGGCGCAGGTGCTCGGGTGGCGGCGTGCCTATGCGGGACTTTTGCCCGCCGGCTTTCTGGCGGCATTGTCCGTCGACAGGCGGACGCTGTGGTGGACTCAACAACTGGACCAGGGGCAACTGTCCGTCCTCGTGGTCGAAGACGACGGGGGCGAGGTAGTCGGGTTCGTTTCGATCGGACCGGGCGGGGCCCGCGAGGAAGCCGAGTTGTACGCCATCTATCTCCTCCCGGAAAAGTGGGGACAGGGCCTGGGTCGAGACCTGATGTCGGCTGCCGAGGAACTGATGGCCGGGCTGGGATACAGCCGATCCGTCCTTTGGGTCTTTGCCGACAACAGCCGGGCCAGGCGCTTTTATGAAATCGCAGGATGGACAACGGATGGGGTCTTCAGGGTCGAGGAGTTCGGAGGCGCCCAGCCCACCCAGGTCCGATACCGCCGGGACTTGGTGTGATCAGGTCCACTCTCCCGATTGCCAACTCATTGCAAGCACCTCGGCCTCGGCCAGGTCTTCGACAAAGGTCAGTTTTATGTTGCGAGGGTCACCGGCGACTGTCTTGACGCTGATGCTTGAGAACTTCTCGATTGTCTCGGCAGTGTCGAACCCCGAGAATCCCGCCGCCGCTGCGGCCCTATAGGCCGCCAGGAGTGGAGCAGCGGCGAAGGCCTGCGGCGTCTGAACCCGGACCAGCGTCGCCGCCTCGACAGGCTCGGCCCTGCCGGCTGTCGAAACGTACAGGCTCTCCTCGACCGGGAGGGCCGGTATGGCGCCTCCGTGGGTCTGAGCGGCCTCGAGCACCGCTGTGATGAGGCTGAGGCTGGCGAATGGCCGGGCACCGTCGTGGACGGCAACGAAGTCGATCTCGCCCGCTTCGATCCTGTCGGCCAGCACACCGATACCCGCCATCTCAGACTCCTGGCGGGTGGCCCCTCCATCGACAATGGCGATGAGCTTGGTGATCTCGTGCCTGGCGACGACCTCCGTGGCCCGGGCCCGATCGACCGGTCTCACCACAAGTACGACGACATCCACGGCGCCGGCTTGCTGCATTGAGTCGAGCGAATAGCTGAGGACGGTGCGACCGGCGATTTCGAGGTACGCCTTGTTCTCTTCAGGGTGGATACGGGATCCCGAACCACCCGCCAGGACTATCGCGGCGGTTGTCATGTCCCGGGAAACCTAACTGTCAGGATTCTCCCGGTCATCACCTAGGCTGCGCGGCGGCATGTCCAGCCCCCACCTTCTTCGTCCTTTTCCCGCGCGCCAGCTCGGGCTGGTCGAAGGCGGAGATCGGGTGATGGTCTTTGGTGTGCTCGGGGGTCGGCACGCCGGACCGAGCATGTTGGCCCATGCTCCAACTCTGATACGGCGCTGCGCCGAGCTTCCTGCCGAGATCGAGATCGTGGCATTCGTCGATGAGGGCATCCCTGATACCGCCCTTGTGGCCAGGATCGACGAAATGCTGGCGGTCTTCGAC
>CAYYRT010000246.1:0-7705 GCA_964474055.1 uncultured Acidimicrobiaceae bacterium
GGTGGTGATCCCGAATTTCACGAGATTGCAGTCAGCCACGCGCTCCGGACGATGGAGCATCACCTCCGGCCGGACGGTAGCACCTTCCAATACGTGGACTTCGACACGGCCACGGCCCAAGTACGGTTCAAAGGGACGCACCAGGGCTACTGCGACGACTCGACCTGGGCGCGGGGGCAGTCGTGGGCGGTGTACGGCTTCACGATGGCCTACCGATATACAGAGGATCCGCGTTTCCTCGAGGCCGCACGGCGGGCAGCCGACTACTTCATCGATCATCTTCCCGCGGACCACGTTCCCTATTGGGACTTCGAGCTTCCCAACACGGGAGCGGGAACGCCAAAGGAGGCGTCGGCTGCGGCGGCCGCGGCCGCGGGGCTGATCGAGCTCGCCGGCTACGTTCCGGATCCGGACCGCTATCGCCAGGCGGCTGTGGACATCCTCGACGCTCTGGCATCTCCGGCGTATCTCGCGGAGGGGACGCCTCACAGAAGCATCCTCCTGCACTCGAACGCGAACGTGAACGCCGGATCGGAAGTGGACGTGGGGCACATCTATGCCGACTACTACTTCCTCGAGGCGATCCTCCGATACAGGGAGATGGCCGGGGGCTGACCGCAGGCATCTTCACCCACCCGACAGCCGCGGCTGCTGAAGGAGCTGACCATCGATCGTTACGGGATCCACGCGGTTCGCTGCACGTTCACCGGTGGGCGTGGCTTGCGAGTAGCCGTTCTCGCCGCTGCGGCGTCTTTCGGGCTGATGTCCGCGTGCGGGGAGGATGTGACTGTTGGGACGGGCATTCCGGATCTGCCGGAGATCGTCGTCTCCGCGACCGAAGTCGCCGTGTTCGCCGGGGCGGGCGGCGCGGCACCCGAGCCGCAGACCGTCTCGGTCACCAGCGCGAACAGCGTCGCACTCGTGGGGCTGAGCCTGAGCGTGACGCATCCGGAAGGATCGCCCGCCTGGCTCACGGTTATGCTCGACGGCACGGCGGCGCCCACCACTATCATGTTCACCTCCACCACGGACGGCCTCGCGGCTGCCGTCTACACCGCCACCGTCTTGGTCACCTCGAGCACGGCAGGCGTGCAGCCCGTGGAGTTGACCGCGACGCTCACGCTTGCGGGCTTCGTCGTGCAGCAGACGGACGGGGCTACCGTCGTGTCAGAGAACGGCGGCACGGATGATCTGGTAGTCTCACTCGCTGCGCCGCCGACGTCGAGCGTGGTACTCACGGTGAGCAACGACACGCCCACGGCGGCGACGGTGAGCCCCGAGACGCTGACATTCAGGGCCGACGACTGGAGCACGACGCAGACAGTTACGGTGACAGGTGTGGACGACTCGGCGCCCGACGGCGACCGGATCTCGACGGTGACGATCTCCGTCGACGCGGACGCGTCCGACCCTGCCTTCGCTGCTTTGCCCAGTGAGACGGTAAGCGTGACGACGATCAATGACGACGACACCGCGCTCGACCTCGCCGTCGAGTTCGCCGTGGAGCAGATGACGCGCTCGATCTCGGAGCTTTCGACGAGCCAGCACGCGAGGGCGACGCGCGGCTCGGATGGGACGTGGACGAGCACGGGGGCGTCGTCTTGGACCAGCGGATTCTTCGCGGGCACACAGTGGCTCCTCTACGAGCTCACCGGGGACGCATCATGGAGGACCCGCGCCGAGGCGCAAACGGCGGCGCTCGCCGGCCAAGAGCTGAACGGAGCCGACCATGACATCGGCTTCCGGATCATGACCAGCTTTGGACAGGGATACCGCCTGACCGGAAGCGCCTCGTACCGGCAAAGGATCCTGACCGCAGCGCGCACATTCGCTGGGCTCTACAACTCTCGCATCGGCATGACGCGTTCATTCCCCCCGCGGACCATGGGCGCCAACCTCGCTTGTCGCGATCCGGTCTCCGCGCGCTTCCCCGTCATCATGGACAACATGATCAACCTGGAGCTCTTCTTCCGGGCGGCGGCGGAAGGCGGCGATCCCGAGTTTCACGAGATTGCAGTCAGCCACGCGCTCCGGACGATGGAGCATCACCTCCGGCCGGACGGGAGCACCTTCCACTTCGTGGACTTCGACACCGCCACCGCTGCAGTACGGTTCAAAGGCACCCACCAGGGCTACTGCGACGACACGACCTGGGCGCGGGGGCAGTCCTGGGCGGTGTATGGCTTCACGATGGCCTACCGATACACGCAGGATTCACGCTTCCTCGACGCCGCACGGCAGGCGGCCGACTACTTCATCGATCATCTTCCCGCAGACCGTGTTCCCTACTGGGATTTCGAGCTGCCCTCCACGGGAGCGGGAACGCCCAAGGAGGCGTCGGCCGCGGCGGCCGCGGCCGCGGGGCTGCTCGAGCTCGCCGGGCACGTTCCGGATGCGGATCGCTATCGCAACGCGGCTGTGGAGATCCTCGAAGCTCTGGCATCTCCCACCTACCTCGCGGACGGGACGCCTCACCGGAGTATCCTCCTGCACTCGAACGCGAACGTGAACACCGGGTCGGAAGTGGACGTCGGGCACATCTATGCCGACTACTACTTCCTCGAGGCGATCCTCCGATACAGGGAGATGGCGGGGGGCTGACCGGACGACGCGGCGGGCCCTCGCGGGATCCGCCCACCGTGCCCGCCCGACATTTCTTGCCATGCCGCAGGGCGCAGAGCAGTGTTGAAAGAGCGTCTAGCAGCAGCAATTCCTTGTAGGCGGGCTCACCCTGAGCCTCATGCCCTGAACGCGGCAGCCTCCGCAGTCATGTCGAAGATCGGCCTCCAATGCGTGACCAGGCCGTCCTTCAGAGTCCACACGGTTGCCCAATCGGATTGCCACTCCTTTCCGGTGGCCTTGACCCGAAGGTGCATGAACCCCAAGGAAACGACGCGATCGCCCGACGCGAGATAGTCGCGGACCTCGAACTTGACCACGTCCTGCGTTTGGCCCAGGGTCTCAAAGAACTCGCGAGCGCCCGCGCGACCCTTGAACACCCGGTTAAGCGGGTTGCCGGGCGGGCCGGAATGATCCCAAACGGTGTCTTCGGACTGCGCGGCAACGAGGCCGTCGATGTCCCCAGCGTCAAATAGCTCGTAAAGTCGCTTCACGACAGCAAGGTTACGGTCGCTCATCTGTACCCCCTTGTTCACCGTTCCGGAACTGCATACCTGACACGAGACGGCAAGCTAGGCGCGTCACGGTCGCTCCGCATCCGGAGTCCGTCCGACGACCCTGGAATTCTGCTGGCGCGGGCTATCAGGTGGCAAGCCCGATACTGCACGCACAACCTAGCCGCAAGTCTAGCAGCACGGAAGCGAGCCCCGTCGAGCGCTGTCTACCCACCTTGCATACCTCTTGGTACCGATCCACGCAGGCTACCCGCGCAGCAGCAAGTCCCTGTCACATGGCCCCTCCAGCCAGGACGCGTGGCTATCAACCCAACCGCACTACACCGTGCGCGAAGACGCGGAACTCGGTAGATCGGACTTCAATCAGGAAGAAGATCTTTCAGCAAAGCCGACAAGCCAGTCACGACGACGAGAGCGTGTTCGGATGGGGCCGACCCCTCGTAGCGACCGAAATTGATGATGAAGTCCTCGTTGTTGTCCATCAGATCGTAGTGTGGACCGGTGGCCCTACTGTCGTAGGGCGCGGTGAATAGGACTTCGGGCGTCCCGTGGGTAAACGCCTGTCCAGTCTCCACGGGCACTCGCAGCATCACGCCCTGATTTCGGTAGAACAGCTCTCGTCCATTGCGACTCCAAAGGGGATGTCGACCCTCCCCCGGATTTCCTGATCGAAGTGCTGACTCGGGAGCGACCTCGATGCTGGATAGAATCCACTCGCCGCGCATGTCGGGGAAGGAGCGCACGAAGATCTCCGGATGGCCTAGCTGCCAAGACTCGTACGCGATCCAGCGTCCGTCGGGCGACATCGCCGCATTGCGCTCCGAGAAGGGCTCACCGGCCAAGAGAGTCGGGGGCGCGTCCACGCTCGGCGATACCGTGTAAAGGTCGAACCCCCTCCCGGGGGCCAGCTCCGTATACACGAGGTCGCCCTCGGGCGTCCAGCCGTTCGGCCACTGCGTGTTCTCACTCGTCGTAAGGCGCTGAGCCTCGTCCGTACCGTCTGCTCGCCGCCAGAACAGATTCGCAGCACCCCCGCGACTCGATGCAAACACGAGGCGTTGTCCGTCCGGCGTCCAAATCGGTGAGAAGTCGTCGGCCAGGTCGAAAGTGAAGGGTGAGAGACTGGCAGATACGAAGTCGTAGATCCAGACGTCCCTCTGCTCCCCGCCCCGCACGACAGCCAATCTCGATCCGTCCGGGGACAGCCGCGGCCACTCGTATTCACCCGGAGGGACGCCCAGAGATTCCTCGGTCCCATCGCGGTGAACTACTGTCAACCCGCTTCCCTCGCGCCCGTTCCCAGCCCCCTGATACACCAGCACGTCACCAGCCGCCGAGAAGCGAGCAAACAGATTCGCGTCGCCCCACACGCCCTGCACGATCTGCACGGGGTTGCCGATTACCTCCGTCCGATCCGCGTCGAACTGAATGGCCCAGAGCGCTCCCTGATTCCAGAAGATGATATGGCCGGAAGGCACGTAGCGGGGCGTCGTGCCCGGGAACAACTCCTTGCGCTCACCCGTCTCCAGCGAGACCACTGTTACGATGCCTCCCTCCCCCCGTGGCACTGCGGCGAGCAAGGTTTGGCCGCCGGGCAATAGATCGATGTAGCCTAGGTTCGGCCCCTGGGTCCCCGGCAGCACCACGACGTCTCCACCGGTCTCCGAAACTCGGACAAGCGTATCCAGTACGGACGCATGCACGACGATGGTGCCGTCCGGACTCCAGTCAGCGTATCTACCGGCACCTCCGAATGGCGCGAGACTTTGGAGCTGTGCTCCGTCGAGTCGGACCTTCATGAGCTCGTTAGAGGCCTGGTCAAAGAAGCCGAGCCATCCCCCGTCCGGCGAGAAGAAGGGGTACCAGGCAGTGACTTCGACAGGGATCTCTACGCTGGCGGGTTGGCTGAGTTCGCGCCGATAGAGTGTGCCGGTCGCGCCGTCCGCGAACACGACCGTGCGTCCGTCGGGAGAAACCGCGAAGCCCCGGTGCGCATCGGTGCCGAATGTGACGCCCGGCGGAGGATTCAGGTTGAGCCAAGTAGCTTCTTCGCGTGCCGTGTCAGGTCGGGAAAGCACGATGCCAAGGAGCATCAGGAGCGCTACGGCAGAACCCCAACCTGCCATCGCCACCCGCCTCGCGCCGCCGGAAACGCCCGAACTCGCGACCTCGGCATGCCGAAAGCGAGGATCAACCAGAGCGCTCACAAACTCAGATGCGCCGCCAAACCGATCTGCCGGCACCTTCTCTAGCGCCTTCCGAATCGCCCCGTCCACATTCGCGGGCACCGACCTGCGGTGCCTTGTCACCGGCTCCGCTTCCCCGGTCACGATCTTCCCGAGCACGGCCTGGGGTGTGCTCCCCGTAAACGGCGGCTCACCCACGAGCATCTCGTACAGCACGCACCCGAGTGCGTAGATGTCAGTCGCGGCGCCGACGCTCGAGTCGCCCGTGGCTTGCTCAGGGGACATGTAGTGCGGCGTGCCCAAGCTTAGTCCTGTCTCAGTCAGGCGCCCTCCGCCTGCCGTACCCACCGCGAGCGCGATCCCGAAGTCCGAGACGACCGACTTGCCAGCCTGGAGCAGAATGTTCGCGGGCTTGATGTCTCGATGGATCACGCCGTGCGAGTGCGCATACTCGAGCGCCTCGGCCACGTTCTTCGCGATCTGCACCGCCTCATCCACCGGAAGCTGGTGCTCGCGGTCCAGCCTCTCCCGCAAGCTCTCTCCCTCCACGAAGGGCATCACGTAGAAGAGGAAGTTGTCGGCTTCGCCCGAGTCGAAGAGCGGAAGGATGTGCGGGTGCTGGAGGTTCGCCGTTGTCTTGATCTCGGCCAGGAACCGCTCCGCCCCCACCACGGCTGCGAGTTCAGGCTTCAGGACCTTGAGGGCGACCTTCCGCTCGTGCCGCAGGTCGTCGGCTAGGTAGACGGTCGCCATGCCGCCCTCACCGAGCTGGCGCTCGATGCGGTAGCGGCCGGAGAGAGCCGCGTTCAGGCGGAGGGCCGGATCCGGCATGAGCGCCCGGGGCGAAGGGTCAGACCGCGAGTAACATGCTAAGCGCATGGCCGGGCGGCAAGGGTCGCCTCAAAGCGCTGTCAGTTCGGCGCCAGTCGCCGAAGCTCCTCAAAGAAGTTGTTGACGAGGACTGTTGTGGGCGGAGGAGTCGAATCGGTGCCCACGAAGCGAGCCATGATGGCGAGGTAGACGGTCGCCATCCCACCTTCACCGAGCTTACGCTCGATGCGGTATCTACCGTCGAGCGCGGCTTGCAGGCGTTCGGTGTGTCCCTCGCTCATGCACAGCCCCCAGCTTTCTTGGAAGCATATGCGGGCCCCGGCCTAGGCGCACGGGGTACGGCGCCCGAATCTGGGTGTGCACGGCGAGCCGGGCCACGCGCACCAGCGCTGCGTTCCCGCTGACGAGCGTCGGGAGACAGCTCGGCTGACGCGGGCAACGCTTCCAAGGGAAGGGCTGGAGTCACGCACTCGATACTGGCGAGAGAAATTACTCGTGAGTCTGGTGGCGATCATGAGCTTGATCGGCTCCACGAAAACGGCCGCCGGGCTCCGAGTGAGATCAGAGCTCGATCGCGGCAAGTAGCCCATGGTCGTTGTCGTCACCGACCAGCAAATCGCACGCAATCAAGCTGGCCCCCACTCCTTTCAGGGCGACTTGGAATTGCATGATCCGTCCCACCCGCCGGGAACGCGCATAACTCACTCAATTCGTTACGATGCCAAGGTCGTTCTGCGCCAGCGCCGCCTTCGCCTCTTCGAACGTGCCGGGGAAGTAGGCGACGTTGTGGAAGGCCTCATAGGCGAGGGCCTGAGCGACGAAGCGGGCATCGCCGGCGCTACGACCGACGACGATGATCCGAGTGTTGTGGTCCTCCATCGGCAACCTGCCGTCGTCCTTTGCCCGACGAACCTCACCGATGTCCCTGCCCTCCAGCACGCCGCTGCGCGGCACGTGGCGCGCGCCCGGGAGCGTTCCATCTTGGAAGGCATCGCCCTCGCGTACATCGATCACGATCGCGGTCCCGTCATGCGCGAGAACATGACGGAGACCATCGGCTTCGATCACCGTCACGCCCCCCGAGGCGCGCCACACGGGGATGCCGAGTTGATAGCTCCGTAGGTCCGTGTGCCCGGCCGTCTCGAGCTCGTCCGAGAGCCGCTTGCTCTTTGGGCAGAATGGGCCATTGCAGTACAGCACGATCGCCCGGTTCAGGTCACCACCGACCAGGCGGCTCACCTCAGCGACGTCGGAGACATACATGGACATGGGCACTCCCGGGCGCGCGGCGACGTTGAGGGCGCCGGGGATGTGGCTGATGGCATACTCGAGGTGCGGCCTCGTGTCGAGCACGATGGCTTCGTCGTCCGCCAGGATCCCTTGAAACTCCTCGGTCGACACCTCCCCGGCAGCCAGGCTGAGTTCCGCGAGAGGGCGGGGGCGCAGCCAGCCGGACCCCGCCACACCAAGCACGAGCACAGCCACGATCCACGGCGCGAGCGTCCCGAGCGTCGCCCGGCGGCTGGAGCCTGACACGCGCAGGGCGACAGCCCC
>CAYYRT010000247.1:0-9658 GCA_964474055.1 uncultured Acidimicrobiaceae bacterium
TTCAACTGGCCGGGCAGCGACGTGTTCGGATCCGGAACCTTCGATCGACCCTGGCTGCTAGCGGCCGGCGATCCGATGGCCGCCGCCCACCAAAAGATGGACGCAGCATTCGAATTTTTCTCAAAACTCGGCACCCCTTACTTCTGTTTCCACGACGCTGACATAGCTCCGGAGGGCGCCACTTTCGCCGAGTCGGCCGGCAATCTCGAAGTGATGGTGGACTACGCGGAGAAGAAGATGGCCGAGACAGGTGTGAACCTGCTTTGGGGGACGGCGAACCTCTTTTCACACCCCCGGTATGCCGCCGGCGCCTCCACCAACCCCGACCCGGCTGTGTTCGCCTACGCCGCCGCCCAGGTCAAACACGCGTTGGAGGCGACCCACAGGCTCGGGGGTGTCAACTACGTCCTCTGGGGAGGCCGGGAAGGATACGAAACGCTGCTCAACACCGACCTCAAGCAGGAAGCCAGCCAGTTCGCCGCCTTCCTCACGATGGTGGCCGAGCACAAGCACAAGATCGGGTTCAAGGGAACACTCTTGATTGAACCCAAACCGGCGGAACCGACCAAGCACCAATACGACTACGACTCTCAGTCGGTGCATGGATTCCTGCAGCGCTTCGACCTGGTCGACGAGTATCGGGTGAACATTGAAGGCAACCACGCAACCCTGGCGGGGCACAGCTTCCACCATGAGGTTGCCTACGCGGTCGCCAATGGGATCTTCGGCTCGATCGATGCCAACCGCGGTGATTATCAGAACGGTTGGGACACCGATCAGTTCCCCAATTCGGTGGATGAGCTGTCCCTCGTGCTCTACGAGATCTTGCGGGGAGGCGGGTTCACCAATGGAGGCTTCAATTTCGACTCGAAGCTGCGGCGTCAATCACTCGATCGGACCGACCTGTTCCACGGACACATCGGAGGGGCTGACGCTTTGGCCCGCGCCCTCCTGATCGCCGCCGAGCTGATCGAATCCGAAACCCTGTCACAACCGCTGGCCAAGCGATATGCGGGATGGTCGACGGAGTTGGGAACCAGGGTCATGTCCGGTGACGAGACCCTCGCCACGCTGGAGGCCAGGGTGATGTCCGGTGAATTGAACCCGGCTCCGTTCTCAGGCAGCCAGGAGCTTCTCGAGAATCGCGTGAACCGGGTCATCTGGTCGTCCAGGACCTGAGCCTGTGTTCGTCGACCTGGAGGTCGGCCCCTACCGGGTGAAAGCGGCCACAGCCTTCGGCCCGCGCATCCTCGGCTTGCGACGGACCGGCGGGCCCGAGCAGTTGGCCCAACTGCCGGATAGGGTCGTCATCGATAATCCGGGGACAGGGATCTACCGTTTCCACGGAGGGCACCGGCTGTGGGCGGCGCCGGAAGTGCCGCACCTCACCTACGTCCCCGACGATCATGAGTGTGAGGTGACGACCACCACCAACGGCTTCGCCGTCCAGGCTCCGCCAGATGCAGCCGGGCTCACGAAGAGCCTGGCGGTGACCCTCGACGGTGAGAGCTTGGTTGTCGATCATCATCTGGAAAACGCGGGCCCTGCCTCCTTGACCCTGGCAGCCTGGGCGATCACCCAGTTTCCACTTGGTGGAGTAGCGATCATGCCGGTAGGTGGCCCGCCTGATTCCAATCCCTATGTCGCCGATGGCAGCCTGATCGTATGGCCATACACGAGTCTCATCGACCTCCGTCTTTCGTGGGGTGACCGGGTGGCGCTGGTCGAAGCCCTGGCCGGTTCTCGCTTCAAGATCGGTTCGGGACCACGACCGGGCCGGGTCGGATACTTCGCCGATGGTTACCTCTTTACCAAGGAGGTCCCGGCGGCCGGAGACGCCGAGTACGCGGACCGGGGAGCCGTAGCTCAGGTCTTTGTCGAGGAAGAGTTCTGCGAGTTGGAGAGTCTCGGTCCGCTCACCCTTCTCGAACCGGGCTCGTCGGTTACCCATCGCGAAACGTGGCGTGTAGCCGAGTGCGCCGACATTTTGCTCGCCTGCCAAAGAGTGTTGGAGGACGTCGGCGCATGAGCTTCGTCATCGGCATCGACACTTCGACCACGGCCACCAAGGCGATCCTGGTCGATCGCGACGGAACGGTTGTGGGAGTGGGCTCAGCGTCCTATGACTACGAGATCCCTCATCCTCTCTGGAGCGAGCAAGATCCTCATTCCTGGTGGGACGCCACGATCGCAGCAGTTCGCCAGGTGATGAGAGAACGAGAAGTGGCAGCCCACGAGGTCGAGGCCATCGGTCTCACCGGACAGATGCATGGTTCAGTGCTGCTCGACGAAAACGGCGGAGTGGTTCGACCCGCCATTCTCTGGAACGATCAGCGCACTGCCGCCGAGTGCGACGAGATTCGGCAGTTGGTCGGAGCCGACCGATTGATCGAGATCTCCGGCAACGATGCCCTCACCGGTTTCACAGCGCCGAAACTGCTTTGGGTGCGACGGCACGAGCCCCAAAACTGGGCCAAGGTCACCCAAGTCCTTCTCCCCAAGGACTACGTGCGTTATCGCCTGACCGACGGATTCGCGGTTGATGTCGCCGATGGCTCGGGGACGATCTTGTTCGATCTGGCCGAAAGGACCTGGTCGCAAGAGATCCTGACGTCGCTAGGGATCGAGTCCTCCCTTTTGCCGCCCACCTTTGAGGGTCCCGCGGTGACCGGAACAATCACAAGAGCTGCCGCGGAGGCGACGGGCTTGCGGGCAGGCACCCCGGTCGTGGCCGGTGGAGGTGACCAGTCCGCCAATGCGGTGGGAGTCGGGGCGGTCTCGCCCGGAGTGGTGGCGCTCTCCCTGGGGACCTCCGGAGTGGTGTTCGCCACCACCGCCGGACCAGCGATCGAAGCGCACGGTCGGGTCCACGCGTTCTGTCACGCGGTTCCCGGTCGCTGGCACATGATGGGTGTGATGCTGTCTGCGGCGGGAAGTCTTCGATGGCTGCGAGACGCCCTCGCCCCCACGGTCAGCTTCGATCGGCTCGTGGCCGGTGCGGCCGAAGTGCCGGCCGGCAGCGACGGCCTCCTCTTCCTCCCCTACCTGACCGGTGAACGCACCCCGTACCCGGATCCCCTGGCGCGGGGCGCCTTTGTCGGCCTGACCGTCCGCCACGATCTCCGGCATCTCACCAGGGCGGTGCTGGAAGGGGTTGCGTTCGGGCTGAGGGACGGTCTCGATTTGATGACCCAGGCCGGAGTGCCGGCGCCCGCCCAGATCCGCGCTTCGGGTGGAGGGACCCGCAGCCGGGAGTGGTGTCAGATCCTGGCCGACGTGCTGGAGACCGAGATCGTCACGGTGTCGACCGAAGAGGGTGCCGCCTTTGGAGCCGGTCTGCTGGCGGCGACCGGCGTGGGTTGGTTTTCGAACGTCGAAGAGGCCTGCGCAGGAACCGTAAAGGTGAACCCGGTGGCGACGCCGTCAGACATGGTTGCGAGCTATCGGGAGGCTCACCACCGATTTCGCCAGCTATATCCGGCGCTGGCCCCCACCTTCCACCAGACCGTTTAGCCCCAGGAGGTTTCGGTCACCGGCCGCAACGCCACCTCGAGGATTCGATGGTTGCGGGGGCGGGTGAGCACGAAGAGAACCACTTCGGCGACGTTCTCGGAGGTCATCATGCCCTGTAAGGCCGGCATGTCCCGTGTACGGCCCTGTCCCATGGCGAAGTCGGTGGCCACCCCGCCCGGACACACATTGGTGCAGCGGACTCCCTGTTCGCGCAGTTCGTGGTCGAGTGCGCGGGTCATGCCCACCTGGGCGAACTTCGATGAGCAGTAGACCGCCTCCAATGGGAGGCCGCGCCGACCGGCTTCGCTCGCCAGCATCACGATGTCGGCAGCGTCGCTGCGCACGAGGTGCGGAAGGGCCGCTCGGATCGAATAGAGCGCTCCCTTCACATTGACGTCGATCATCTCCTCGAGTTGATCTGCGGGCAGGTCGAGGAACGGACCGTAGGCACCGACCCCGGCATTGACTACGAGTATGTCGAGTCCGCCAAAACGGTCCACGGTCTCTGCGACCAGCGCCTCAAGGGCCAGGGGGTCGCGAACGTCGGTCGGGCGAGCGACCGCTCCCTTGATACCCAGATCGTCCCCGCTTCTCGAGGCAAGGGCGAGACGCGCCCCTGCTCCATCCAGGGCCCGGGCTACCGCCGCGCCGATGCCCCGACTAGCCCCGGTCACCAGTGCCACCCGTCCTTCAAGCAAGCTCATGTACACCGCTCCTTAAGCGCAGACTCAGCCCCGCAGATCGGCCAGTTCAGACTGGGTCACCTCTTCAGGGAGCTTCCCGATGATGATCATGGCCAGGACCTCGTCCATCGACACATCGGCCTTGTTGACCGTGCCAACCAGCTTGCCTTGCAGCATCACTGTTATCCGATCGGCGAGGTCGAAGACGTCGTGGATGTCGTGGCTGATCATGATGATGCCGATGCCCTCTTGTTTGAGTTGTCGGATCAGCGCCCGGACCTGCTCGGTCTCGGCCGGACCCAGCGCGGCGGTCGGCTCGTCCATGATGAGAATGCGGGCGTTGAAATGGACCGCCTTGGCGATTGCTACCGACTGCCGCTGACCACCCGACAGTGAGGAAACCGGCGTGGTGAAGTTCAGAAAGTTCGGGTTCAGACGCTTCATCACCTTGCGGGTGGCGTCCTCCATCGCCGAGTTGTTGAGGGTGCCGAAGCGGGTGGTCAGCTCCCGCCCCAGAAAGACGTTGCCGGGTGCGTCGATGTTGTCGGCCAGCGCCAGGGTCTGATAGATCGTCTCGATCCCAAGAGCTTTGGCATCGCGAGGACTGGTGATCGTCACCGGTTGCCCGTCGATGAGAATCTCACCTGAGTCGGGCTTCTGCGCGCCGGATAACGTCTTGATCAGGGTTGACTTGCCGGCGCCGTTGCCCCCGAGCAGCGCATGGATCTCTCCCCCCTGCAAATCCATAGTCATGGCGTCCACCGCGTGAACGCCGCCGAAGCTGACGTTCATGTGTCTCATCTCGACCAGGGGTGCTGGCGTGGCTGGCTGGGTAGTCATTTCTACCTAGCCCGACGCCGATAGATCGTGTCGATGGCGACGGCCACCACCAGGACCAAACCCACGACGATGTCCTGGAGCGGCGCGTCGACCCCCATCAGCACCATCCCCGACTGGAGGGACTGCATCACCAGTGCTCCCAGGACAGCCCCAGAGACCGTGCCGATACCTCCGCTGAGGGAGGTCCCGCCGATGACGGCCGCGGCGATGACATACAACTCGCTCAGTTGCCCGAGACCGCTGACGGCAGCGTTGAGGCGGGCCGTTTGCACCGCCGCCGCAATCGCCACCAGGATTCCCATCAGCATGAAGGTCTTCATGATCGTCCACCGGGTCTTGATACCGCCGAGCTCGGCGGCTTCCGGATTGCCGCCGATGGCAAAGACGTAGCGGCCGTAACTCCGGCGGGTGGCGATGAAGGTCATCGCCAGTGCCACTCCAATGGCGATCAGAACCGGGTTGGCGATTCCCAGGGAGATGTTTAATCCCCCTTCCGGCCAGGGAATCCCCCGCGCCTCCGCATAGGCACGTGCAAGGGACTCAGGCATGTAGTAGCTGTTCATGACCCAAACGGCGCCCAACACCGCAACGCAACCAACGACTCCGAGGGCAACATCGGCCCATTTGGGTCGAACCCGGAAACCGAAGGTCCGCCTCTGGCGGCGACGACTGAACACCACGGCGACGATGACGAGGCAAGCGACGGCGGCCACCACCCAGCTCGTGGGACCACCCAAAGTGCCCCGGGAGCCGCCTCCGAGCAGCTGAAAACTGGAGTCCATGGGCGCAATCGTCCGACCGCTGGCCATCGCCCAGGCGACGCCTCGCCAAACCAGCAGCCCGCCGAGCGTGACGATGAATGACGGCACCCCCACATAGGCAACGACAAAACCATGGAGTCCGCCGATGGCTGCGCCGAGGACGATGCCAGCAAGAAGGGCAATGATCCATGTGGCCGGGTGGTCGAATCCGATGATGGAAGGAAGGATCTCCGCCTGGACCAGGGCCATCCCCATTCCGACCGTGCCCAACACAGATCCCACCGAAAGGTCGATGTTGCGCGAGACGATGACTAGCACCATCCCGGTCGCCATGATCGCAACAGCCGACGTCTGAACGGAAAGATTCCAGAGGTTGCGGGGGCTCATGAACGTCCCCCCCGATAGAAAGTGGAACCCGACCCAGATCACGATCAGGGACACCAGCATCCCCAGCAGACGGTTGTCGATTTCAGTCGCCCGAAGAAGAGCGCGGACTCTGAGAGGAAACGAGCGAACCGAAGGTCGGCTGCGCCCGCCCTTGTCTTCGGGGGCGCTGGTTGGTTGTTCGGCGACCTGCATCAGCCCTCCCGCTTATGACGACGCGTCGCACCCGAAGGTGCGACGCGTCATCGTCAACAGACAATCACCGCCGGTACGTCAGCCACATACCTCTACGGTGCCCGCACCAACACCCTGGCAAAGCGCTTCCAGAGTGATCCATTCGGCGTCAAGCACGACGTCCAGGTTGGCCTGAGTGATCGGGATTGGTGCCAGCAGAATCGAGCTCATCACGTTCCCACCCGGGGTCGTGAACTGCACGGCGCCGGCAACGTCCGCCATGGCAGTGCCCCCAGCCAACGCTACGGCAGCCTCACCAGCCGCCTTGCCAAGCTGACGCGAGTCTTTCCAAACCGACACCGATTGAGTGCCGAGGGCGACCCGGTTGAGGGCGGCGCCGTCGCCGTCCTGGCCGGACACCGGCACCACACCAGCTAGGCCCTGGGCCTCGAGCGCGGCAACCACACCGCCGGCCATGCCGTCGTTGGAGGCCACGACTGCGTCGACCTCGTTGTTGTTCTGGGTCAGGAACTGCTCCATGTTGGTCTGGGCAACGGCCGGATCCCAGTTGTCGGTGTAGGACTCCCCGACAATCGTGATCTCGCCGGCGTCGATGGCTGCTTGCAGGATCTCCTGCTGGCCGCCCCGGAGAAAGTCGGCATTGGCGTCGGCCTGGTTCCCCTTGATCATGACGTAGTTACCCGCAGGTACCAGTTCAAAGATCACGCGGGCCTGCATCCGTCCGACTTCGACATTGTCGAACGTGATGTAGAAAGCGCCCGGATCCTCGATCAGGCGGTCATATGCAATGACCGGTATCCCCTGTTCAATGGCACTCGCCACGGCAGGCAAGATCGCCGTGCCGTCCTGGGCGAGGATGATGAGGACATCGGCCCCGCGAGAGATGAGGTCCTCGACATCAGCCAGCTGCTTTTCGGCCGATGACCCGGCATCTGACGAGATGTAAGTCGCACCTGCCGCGTCCAAAGCCGCCTTGATGGCGGGTTCGTCCGACTTGGCCCAGCGTTCCTCGTTGTAGTTGTTCCAGGAGACTCCGACGGTGAGTTCGTCATCGGCTCCCCCTCCACAGGCCGCCAGTACAACGGCAATGACAAACGTCACTGCCAATAGGCTTCTCTTCATTGATTCACTTCCTCTTTCCTTGTTGCCCCTCCAAAGGGACCGGCTGAATCTAGCCATCATCGACGTTACTAAGCCGTTGCGTCGGCAAAAATCCGTTCCATCACTTCGAGATTGCCGACAGCGTCGTCAGGTGCCGTAGGTACGGGGGAATTGTCCCGAATCGCCCGGGAAAACAGGTCAGCCTGGACACCGTACTGGTCGGCAGCCTCCACCCCGTAAACCGTCACATCTGGTGAGACCGGGGGGTTGCCCCCGGAGAAATGCAAGATTCGCGCCTCCCGGTCGGGGGGAATGTTGAAAGGTATCTCCACCAGCAGCCGACCATTGGTCCCCACCAGGTGGACCCGCTGGTCGTCTTCTAGCTGGGTCGAACAGGTGAAGCTGGCGTGGCGCCCGTCGAAATCGAGGAGGGCGGTAGTGACAACGTCGGTTCCAAACACCGGGTCCCGGCGCATCGACGCCTTGACCCTGGTTGGTTCCGACGCAAAAAGCATGCGGGCGACGTTCACCGGGTAACAACCAACGTCCATCAACGCGCCTCCCCCGTAGGAGGGGATGTTGCGGATGTTGTCGGGATCTACGTTGCGATAGGAGAAGAACGATTGGATCGCCAGAAGATCACCGATCAGGCCCTCTGCTACCAAACGGCGGACCTCCGCCCACAGGGGATGCAGCCGATACATGAAAGCTTCCATCAGTTTGACGCCGGCGGCCGAACAACCCTCGATCATGGTCCGGGCCTCAGCACTCGTCAGGGCCAGCGGCTTCTCGCAAAGCACGTGCTTGCCGGCAGCCGCCGCCGCCAGGGTCCATTCCATGTGAAGATGGTTGGGGAGAGGGATGTAGACGGCTTCGATCTCGGAGTCGGCAAGAAGAGCCTCATACGACCCGTAAGCCCGAGTGATTCCCAAGGACTTGGCAGCGGCGGCGGCCTTTCCAATCGACCGGGAGGCGATCGCCTCGACGCGGCTCAGGGCGGAAGCCTGCATCCCCGGAATCACCTTGTGAAGGGCGATGTTGGCGCAACCCAACACCCCCCACCGAACCGGATTCTCTGTCATCTCTCCAGCGTCGTCCATGGCGGCATTGTCTTAGGCAGCGGGGCCGAGGGCAAGCCGGAACCGGACCGGGGTGAATATTGTCCGTGAATGCGAATCGGGGAGTCATGACCAGGGTTTGGTGGCTCGCAGCCGGCGTCGCCACCGGTGCCATGTTCACCGTCGCGATCGTTCTGGCGGGAATCACCTTTCTCGAGCGGGGGATCCCCACCGAGGCGATGGACCCTCCGCGCTTCATCGAAGAGGCGGCCGCCGCGGGCATCAATCACACCTACGAGGGCGAGTTCACGTTCTTCGTAGGTGGCGGGGTCGCCGTTTTCGATTGCAACGAGGACGGGAGACCCGACCTCTATTTCGCCGGTGGGACCAATCCGGCCGCCCTCTATCGCAACGAGAGTCAGGTGGGAGCCAGCCTGCAGTTCTCGGTGGTTCCCGACCCGCAAACCGACCTAGCCAATGTGACCGGGGCGTATCCGCTGGACATCGACAGCGATGGCAACGTCGATCTGGCGGTTCTCCGCTATGGCGAGAACGTCGTACTGCGCGGTCTCGGCGGTTGCCGTTTCGAGCGCGGCAATGAGACCTGGGGAATCGACGGTGGCAACGAATGGACCGCTGCCTTCAGCGCAACCTGGGAGGGGTCAGCTGAGCTCCCCACCCTGGCCTTCGGCAATTACGTCAACCTCACGGATTCCGGCGAACGCGCCGGCTGTTCGGACAACTTCCTGTTCAGGGGTGGAAGGGTTTACGACGAGCCCCTTCACCTGTCACCTGGCTGGTGCACGCTGTCGATTCTCTTCAGCGATTGGGACCGCTCCGGACGGCGTGATCTGCGGATGACCAACGACCGCCACTACTACCGCGATGGCGAGGAACAACTTTGGAGGATCGCCGACGGAGAGGAACCTCGGCTCTACACCCAGGGCGATGGATGGCAGAAGATGCAGATCTGGGGGATGGGCATCGCCAGCCATGACCTGACCGGGGACGGACTTCCCGAAGTCTTCCTGACCAGCCAGGGCGACAACAAGCTCCAGACGCTGGCCGTTGGCGAAGCTCAACCGAACTACCAGGACATCGCCTTTCAGCGAGGCGTCACCGC
>CAYYRT010000248.1:0-10620 GCA_964474055.1 uncultured Acidimicrobiaceae bacterium
TGGTCACAGCTTCTCGGTGAGGGCGACCGACGCTTCGGGTAATACCGATGCGACTGCGGCCTCCTACGCCTGGACGGTGGTGGCGCCGCCCGATACGACGGCTCCTGCGACGTCGGTCGATTCGGGTCCGGAGGCTTCGACGACCGACACCGACGCCAACTTCACCTTCTCGTCTAGTGAGGCTGGTTCGACCTTTGAGTGCTCGTTGGAGGGTGCGGCTTACGGTGCTTGCACCTCGCCGGTCAGCTATACGGGTCTGGCGTTGGGTGGTCACAGCTTCTCGGTGAGGGCGACCGACGCTTCGGGTAACACCGACGCCACCCCCGCGGAGTACACCTGGACCGTCGAGGCACCAGCGCCGCCCGATACGACCGCCCCCAATACCACCGTCGATGCCGGCCCGGCCTCAGGCACCAAGCAGACGACGGCAGTGTTTGGGTTCTCGGCCGACGAGGCCGGAGCGACCTTTGAGTGCTCGCTCGACGGCGGTGCCTATGCAGCCTGCTCGTCTCCGGCCGGCTACACAGGGCTGGCGGTCGGCAGCCACACCTTCGCGGTGAGGGCGACCGACGCCGTCGGCAACACCGACAGCACCCCGGCTTCCCATGCCTGGACGATCGCTTCGTCGGTCGTCAGCTGCGGGTCGCAGGTGACGGTCGGCGCCTCGGCCGACGCCTGGGTGGACCAGAGCAGCCGTGACCAGAACAAGGGTGACGACTCGACCCTTAAGATCCGCACCAAGAACGGCGCCGCGAACGTCCGGGCACTGCTGCAGTTCAACCTGCCCACCGCCCCGGCTGGCTGTGCGGTCGGTACCGCCACCCTGCGAGTGTTCTCCGACTCGGCGGTGAATGGTCGCACCCTGCAGGCTCTCCAGGTGACCGGTCCGTGGACCGAGAGTGGCGTGACTTGGACCAACCAGCCCGGCACGACTGGCACCGCCGTAACGGCGGCCTCAGGCACCGGGTGGAAGCAGTGGACGGTCACCGGAATCGTGAACGCCATGTACGGCGGTACCAACAACGGATTCCTGATCAAGGACGCCACCGAGAACCACAACGGTGGATTCGAGCAGTCCTTCCACAGCCGTGAGAAGGGTGTGGACACTCCGCAGTTGGTGATCACCTTCGTGCCGATGGCCGACACAACTGCGCCCGATACCACCATCGGATCCGGCCCGGCAGCCACCACCATTGACACCAGCGCCACGATCACGTTCTCGGCCAGCGAGGCGGATGTGGTCTACCAATGCCGGCTTGATGGCGGCGCCTGGACCTTGTGCGTGAGCCCACGCTCCTACACCGGTCTGGCGGTTGGATCCCACAGTTTCGAGGTCCGGGCGCTCGATCCCGCAGGCAATGCCGATCCGACACCTGCCATCCACACGTGGAGCATCCAACCGTGATGGAGGCCACTAAGCAGCAATAACTCCGAGCAGCAGTCCCACAGTCGTGAGAAGGGAATAGACCGGCCTCCCCGAACTGGTCATCGTTTTCGGCTGATCCCGGATGTTTCTCGTAGTTGGTGCCTCCACTGGAGCCAGGTTCCCCCGCCTGGCTCCAGTGGGCTACGTAACGGCTAGCTGCTCGCTCGGTACCGGTGCGTAGCGCGAACTCGAAACAGGCTCCTCCGAGCAAGTCCGACGCCCGGTAGTTGGTTGTCCCGCTGGGGGCTGACACTAGATCACGAGCTACAGAGAGCCCGATCCCGGAACCGGGGGCAGGCGTCGAACCTCAAGTGGGACGGTGGTGGTTGTAATTCTCCTTCCAGTCCTCGATCACGGTCTTGGCTTGCAACAGGGGGTCGAAGCGTTCGACCTTCAGCAGCTCGTCTCGCAGCCGGCCGCCGAAGGTTCGACGTAAGGGTTTTCCCGTGGTGAACCCGGCTCGATGGAGGCGTGCCGACTCCGGTGAACTGTCACCAGGCGCGGATGGCGTTGGTGGTGAGTTCGCCGGGTCGTCGCAACGAATAATTCGGGTGTTGTTCCTCTTCCCGGCCACGACTCCCGTCCATGGTGGCAACGGTTCGATCGGCGTCGATGCGACGGTCGACCTCCACGGCCAAGCTCACCGGTCGGGATGTCTGGCTTGACGCCGGTCGGCTGGCACCGTGGAGGGATCGGCGATCTCCCGGAGGCAGCTGGTCGAATGTGTCGCCTTCGTGCCACGTCGGGGCTCCCTTGGTCGGCGACTCTCATTCCCCACGAACCGAGAACCAGCGGGTCAGCTCACCCCTCCCTGGTCAGTCAACTCTGACTCGAGACCGGAACAATGCGGAACTGTTTGTGGATAATCGAAGCGAGAGCGATTTAGGTCAGTACGGACCCTTGGGCCGTAAGGCCCATGAGCCAGCATCTCAAGCGGAAAATTCCGTTCCGCATTAGTGGTCCTCTCATGTCCGTAAATGTTTCTTAATTTGAGCCTTAGGAGGGCTTGAAAGAGGTCGGTCAGACTTCCTGTGGGTCGAAGTTCGGGCAGGAGGCTGGGAAATGGTTCGTGAATCTGGGAACGGGGTATCTGCGCATCGTTGGGGGCGTGGTCGAGCTAATGCAAGATCTCGGCAGCCTCACCGATCGCTCGCAGCAATCGTCTCCTTCACCCTCGTCGTTACGACCCTCGTCACTCTCGGCCCCATCGATCCCGCCCATGGCTCCACCTTCATTGTCAACAGCACCCTCGACCGCGTCGACACCAATCCTGGCAACGGAGTGTGCTCAGCCTCGGGTGGAATCTGCACTGTCCGAGCAGCCATCCAGGAGGCCAACGCGTTCGCAGGGGCCGACACGATCCAGATCCCAGCGGGGACGTACCGCATCACCATTCCACCTGTCAACGACAACCTCGCAGACAACGGTGACTTCGACATCACTGATCGAGTCACCATCACCGGTGCCGGCAAAGGTCTGACGATCCTCGACGCCGGTCCTGCACCGGCCGGCTCCCCTCCCCAACAGCGTGGTATCGACCGCGTGATCGAAGTCCATCCTTCATCGCAGAACGTCACGATTTCTTCCCTCACCATTCGCAACGGTTTCAGCGCCGAGTCAGGCGGCGGAATCCAGTTCGGGCCAACGCTCGAGGTCGAGATCGAAGGCATGCCCACCTTCACAGGGACCCTCCGGTTGGAGAACCTTGAGATCAGAGACAGCTACGCATCCAAGTACGGCGGTGGCGTGAACAATGTCGGACGATCACTAATCCAGATCGTCAACTCCACGCTGACCGGCAACGGTGCTACCGAAGGCGGCGCCGCCATCAACAACACTTCGACCGGAACCATCGAGATACTCGGCGGAACCGTCGTCGAGCAGAACCCCGGACTGGTCGCCCCCGATCCCCTGGATCCCGAGAGCCTCATCCTGGTCGACCCGTCGGACTACCCGCTGGGCGCCGGCGCTATCAACAATCAAGCAGAGAGCGATGTGATCGGAACCATTCGGGTTGCCGACTCCTTCATCCGCGACAACGCCGCCGGTGGGGAGGGCGGGGCCATCGCCAATATTCGCGACGGGGTCATCATCGTCGAGGGGTCCCACATCACCGGCAACTCCAGCGAAGGAAACGGTGGAGGCATCTATTCCAAGAGCGGTCGAGTGACAGTGACCGACAGCACCATCTCCGGAAACCGGGCTCACAACGGTGGAGGCATCTACGGAGAAGGCGAGCGGACCAAGGCCGACTTGCCGGCCGTCATCGAGTTGTTCAACACCACCTTCGACGCCAACACTGCCGTGTCCAACGGTGGTGGCGTCCTCGTCGGTGGACAGACAGACGTGACGTTGACCGATCTCACCGTCACCAACAACATCGCCCACGCCGCTGGCGCCGGAGTGGTGGTCGAGGGACGGTCAGGTCTCGACCTTCTCAGGGGTACCTTCACCGGCAACCTCGCCGCCGAGGACGGCGGAGGTCTCATCGTCAACGCCGAGGGAGCCACGACGATCCGCGGCAGTGTCTTCACCGACAACCACGCCGGCGTGGTGGAACTCACCGAGGAAGGTCTGCTCGGCGAGGCCGACGGCGCCGGTGGTGGATTGTGGACCGCCGGCAAGGGCTCCGTTCTGGTGGAGGACTCAAACTTCACCCTGAACACCGCTCACGGTGACGGTGCCGGTGTCTCCATCCATTCGTTCGGTACGGTGACGATCCGGGATAGCTTGATCCACGACAACGATGCTCTCGGCGAGGAGGCCAACGGTGGTGGCCTCGAAAACAGCGGTGAGCTCGTCGTCCTGGATCGACTGACCATCTCCAACAACACAGCAACCGGCAACGGTGGCGGCATCCACAACTCGTCGAGCGACGAGTTCACGGTTCTTGACACCACCATCCAGGGCAACCGGGCTGAGAACGGCGGGGGCTTCGGCAACGCCTCCGACAGCACCCTCGTCATTCGCCGAACGCTCATTCTCAACAACCTCGCCAAGATCGGCCCCCGCGACGACACCGGCCTGGGCGGCGGCTTCTACAGCATCAGCGACGGCGGCGGCATCATCGAGAACACCACCATCTCCGGCAACACCGCCAGGGTCAAGGGTGGCGGTATGTATCACGACGCCGACGCCGGCCTCCGGGTCGTCAACGTCACGATCTGGCGCAACTCGGCCCCGTTCGGGGGCGGAATCGCCATCATGGAATCGGACGCGGTTCCCGAGATCCCACCCAAGGCTCACAAGGGCCTCGTCCTTCGCAACACCATCGTCGCCGGCAGCCTCCAGGGTGGCGGCTGCGACGGACCGGTGACGTCGGAGGGCGGCAACATCGACATGGGCAGCGTCTGTTTCACATATGTGCCCGACTCGAGCGCGGTCGTTGCCATTGGCGACAAGATGAACCTCACCCCCGATCTCGACGCCTACGCCGACAACGGCGGCCAAGCTATGACCCACGCCCTGACTCAATACAGCATCGGGGTAGATACCGGGGTCAACACCATCACCAACTCGGCCGGGACCGTTCTCCCGGCCTGCCCCCTCAGCGACCAGAGGGGAGTCGCCCGGCCCATCAACGGACGTTGCGATACAGGCGCATACGAATACGAGGGGCCGTTCCCTCCGGATGATTTGGTAGCCCCAGAAACGGTCTTCCTGGGCGGTCCAATCCAGGACACCGAGGCGACAACCGCCTTCTTCTTCACCGGCACCGACGACACCACTCCGCCCCATGAACTCAACTTCGAGTGCCGCCTGCTCGAGTTCGACCCCACCGAGCCGCCCGAAACGAACCCTCCGTGGGAGCCGGTCGATCCCGCGCTGGCCTGGCTCGGGTGTTCGAGCCCCTATCAGACCCCGGTCCAGGAAAGCGGCCAGTTCACATTTGAAGTCCGTGCCATCGACCGGGCCGGCAACGTCGATCCGGAACCCTTCGCTCATGACTTCGATATTTCTGACACGTCGCCCGCCATCGTCGAACTAGTCGAGTACCCACCGCTGGAAACCTCGAGCCGAACCGCCACATTCACCTTCCGCGGGATCGACGATGTGACGCCGTCTCAGTTCCTCGAATACGAGTGCCGGCTCGACACCAACGACCCCGCAATGTGGCTCGAGTGTCTCAATCCGGTGACGTTCTCGAACCTCACGACCGGGGCTCACACTTTCAGTGTCCGGGCGCTGGATGGCGCCGAGAACATCGGTCCAACCACCCGTTACACGTGGACGGTGGTAAACCCGACCAACTGCAACGAAGCCAACATCATCCTGGTAGCTACCGCTGACGGTTGGGCCGACCAGGTCAACCCGGGGGAGGCTTACCCCTTTGAGAGCGAGCTCGCGGTACGGTCTGATCTCAACGGCGCCACACCGGGCAATGCCCGCGCCTTCTTCCGATTCAACCTCCCGACTGCAACCGGTGGATGCACGTTGGAGAGAGCGACTCTGAGGTTGTGGGGAGACGGCACAGAAGAACGGACTCTGGTAGCCCAACCGCTGGCTGCGTCGTTCTCCGAGGGTCTTCTCAACTGGGGTAACCAACCACCGGTCACGGGCATCCCTGCTCAGACGGTTGTCGACTCCGGTGAGGGTTACATCGAATGGGATGTGACCACTCAAGTGTCCTCTGGCCAGGCTGGCCTTGGTTTCCGGATCAGTGATGCCAACGAAAGCCAGGCCAACGGCGGTGAAGCAACCTTCCTCAGCCGTGAATACCCGCCGGACCCGCCACCGGTGACCCTGCCAGTCCTCGTCCTCCGTTACGCAACCGGTATGGCCGATCCGACCGCGCCGCCGCCACCCGCCGCCGCCACCGTGGCTACCCCAGTGCATTGCGGAATGGTTTTGACCGCAAGCACGCTGCTCGCCAATGGTCTGACCTGTCCCTTTGGCGAGGGGCTCGTCATCGGTGCCCCCAACATCGTGGTCGACCTCAATGGTCACACCGTTACCAGCGGCATTCTCCTGGAGCCTGGCGAGGAGGATGGCCTGTTGGCCGGTATTCGCAACGGCAGCCACAAGAACGTGGTCATTCGCAACGGGCGAGTGGAGAACTTCGGATACGGCGTGCGTTTGATGGGTGGCGTCACCTGGAACGTTGTCGAAGACATGACGTTCGTGAACAACGTATTGGCTGGCGTCGAGTTGTTCGACGCTGACGATGGTCGCAACGGCAACCTGATTCAGGCCAACACGTTCATGGGGAACGGCGACGCCGTAGCTCTCTTCAGCGGGTCGGAGAACAGCACTGTTCTCAACAACCACATGGAGGGCAACCTCGGCTTCGGGGTCCACATCATGGAGTCCAACGGCCATCGGATCGAAGGCAACTTCATCAGCGGCGTCAACCCCGACCCGACCCTCGACAGCGACGGTGGGATCAACCTGGTGGGGGCATCGTTCAACACGATCATTGACAACACCGTCAATGACAGCGGCGACGCCGCCCTGGCGCTCGCCGAGGGTTCTCATGACAATGTCATCGAGGCCAACACGTTCGTCCGCAACGGTGACGCCGGTATCTCGATCCAATCGTCACATCGCAACTCGGTGATCGACAACACCGCCCACCTCACCTCTGACGCCGGACTGGTTCTCAGCTCTGCTCACGACACCCTCGTCGTAGGCAACGACTTCCGTTTCAACCCCGGGGGTATCGACGTCTCATCGTCGAACGGGGTTCTCATTGATGACAACGATGTCACGGACGCGCTCCAGTCCGGCATCCAGGTAGCCAACAGCCGCGGCGCAGTCATCACTAACAACGTTGCCAACCTGACCGGCGGCTCCGGGATCTCGGTTGAAGGTGGTTTCTTCGATGCGGTTGGCAACCCGGTGGACGGGGCACTCATTCAAGGCAACACCACCAACCAGAACTCGGAAAACGGTATCTCGGCGGACGAGGGTGGGCACCGCGTCGGCACCAACAACGCCCACAACAACGCCGCTTACGGGATCGATGCCGCCCTTGGCTCGGTCGATCTCGGCGGGAACCGGGCCACCGGCAACGGCCGTCCCGAACAGTGTGTAGGCGTTTTCTGCACCCAGACCGGAGCCGTGGCCCTGGTTCCCCTGGACCTTGAAGCTCCCGTCACGATCATCGATGAAGGCCCGGCCAACCCCAGCCCGTTCTCGACCGCTGCGTTTCACTTCAGCGGAACCGACAACCAATATCCCGCCACCGCCTTGTTCTTCGAGTGCCGTCTCGACCCGGCCCCCGACCCGGTCATCCCACCGGGTGAGATCGAACCACTAGGGCCACCCGATCCGGGCGACCCGACTGACGCGCCGGACGTGATCGATCCGACCGATCCCGAGAGTTGGACCGAATGTGTCAGCCCGACCTACTACCACAACGTCGAGGCGGGACCCCACCGCTTTGACGTGAGGGCCACTGACCCGATTGGTAACTTCGATCTCAGCTACGAGACGTACGAGTGGACCGTGATTCCGGAAGAAGAGGGCACCGGTCTCGACTCGACCCCGCCGACCACCCGTTTCATCGAGGTCCCGGCCAACCCCAACAACGTCAACCCGGTGACCTTCCGGTTCTCCGGCAGCGACAACTCCACGCCCGGACCGAACCTGACCTACGAATGTCGGCTCGACAGCACTCTTGAAGAGGATTTCCTGCCTTGCGCAAGTCCCCACTCTCTGAACCCAACTGTCGAAGAGCACACGTTCGAAGTAAGAACGGTCGACTTTTCCGGGAACGTCGACGTGACCCCTGTCATGCACCTTTGGACGCAGGAGACCCCTCCGCCCGACGTCACGGCCCCCCAGACCACCATCACCTCCGGGCCCGACCTGGTGACCGTTGAGACCGATGCCGAGTTCGTGTTCATAGCCGATGAGTCCGTTGCAAGTTTTGAATGCCGTCTTGACACGCCGACCTGGAGCATGTGCGGTCCCGGACCCTTCTCGGCCACCGGTTTGACGGTCGGCACTCACACCTTCGAGGTACGGTCGACCGACCTGGCAGGCAACTTCGACATGTCACCGGCAGTGCACATGTGGTCCGTCGAAGCGGCTCCGGTCGCGACAGACGCCTTCTGTGGTCAGACTGTTACCCAGAGCATCGTTCTCAACAATGATCTGCTCGAGTGCCCGGTCTACGGACTGGTGGTGGGGGCCGACAGCATCACCATCGACCTTGGTGGCAATACAGTCGACGGCATAGGCGGTGGCATCGGAATCTTCAATCCAGGATTCGCTTCAGTCACCGTCAAGAACGGCTTCGTCAACGAGTTCGACATCGCCGTTCAACTCGACCCTGGTTCGACTGGCAACATCGTCGATGGCCTGACCATGGAATTGAACCAAGTAGCGGGCGTGCTGTTGCGCAACGCTGACTCTTCGATCGTCCGCAACAGCAACATGTTCATCGACGAAATCGGTGTCATGTTGGCCGAAGGCACACAAAACGCCCTCATCCATGACAACGACTTTGGCGGCAACACGGGAGAAGGTGTCTATCTCGGAGAAGCCAGCGGTAACCGTATCGAGAACAACCTCTTCGGAAGCAGCAGCGGCGCCGGCGTTCTCATGGTCGGGTCGACCGGGAACACAGTCGTAGAAAACAGGTTCCTCAGCAACGACGGTGACGGCGTGGTTCTCCAGTTGGGCGTGCCGCTCGTCATCGTGGCCGAGATCCCAGCCGAGGTAGAGCCACCAGAGCCTCCCGAACTCCCTGACGAGTTCGGATCTCCCGCCAACAACAACCGGATCGAAGCCAATACCTTCGAGGAGGGTGGGATCTCGATCATCGGTTCATCCGGCAACCAGGTCGTTGGGAACGAGGTACAGGAGTCCGAGGCCGGCTTGTACATGTACGAGTCGCACGAAACCCTCATCCTCAACAACAACTTCAGCGTTAACTCGGCCGGGATCTCGATGTATCGCTCGACGGGCAACCGGATCGAGGCGAACCACACCAGTGAGATCGACGGTACCGGCATCAGTCTGCAGGACATGTCTCTAGACAACGAGTTGATCCTCAACATCTCCGACATGAACAACGGCGATGGCATTTACCTGGGCGACCAGGCAGTGGCTGGGGGCGGCAACGTCCTCGACCGGAACACGACCACCAGCAACGGCAACAACGGAATCAGCGTCTCGGGTACTGGTCACTTCATCAAGGGCAACATCGCCAACAACAACACCAACTGGGGCATCTTCGCGGCGGTCGGCTCAGCCTCTCTGATGAACATCGACGGCGGAGGCAACAAGGCCCTCGACAACGTCCAACTCGAGCAATGTTTCGGGGTCATCTGCAACGGCACCGGGGCGACTTCCGAGTCGATTCCTCCCGATACGACCATCCTCAGCGGACCTTCGATCGTCACAACTAGCGACTCCGCCACGTTCCGATTCACCGGGACCGACAATGTCAGCTCGGTCAACTTCCAGTGCCGGCTCGACAGCGTGCTGGAAACCGACTTCACCCTATGTTCGAGCCCACGCACACTCACCGGCTTGAGCGTTGGCGGTCACACCTTTGAAGTCAGGGCGATCGACATGGTCGGCAACATCGATTCGACCCCGGCCATCCACACGTGGACCGTTAACTTGCCACCGCCTGGGTTCGCTCCGGACACGACGATCGACTCTGGTCCAGACCTCACGACGGTGGACCCATCGGCGGCGTTTACCTTCTCAGCGAGTGAGCCCGGTTCCATCTTTGAATGCCGGCTCGACAGCGTCCTCGAAGTCGACTTCACGGCATGCTCATCGCCGGCTCAGTTCGGACCGTTGGCGGTCGGAACCCACACCTTCGAGGTGCGAGCCATCGACATCGAGCTACTCGTGGATGCAACTCCTGCCATTTACACCTGGACGATCGGCGCAGCCCCGGTTCCCACCGCAGTCTCGTGCGGACAGCTCATTACGGTCAGCATCGTTGTCACTAACGACCTGTTCGACTGCGCTGGCGACGGTTTGGTCGTGTTTGCCGACGGGATCACCATCGATCTCGATGGACACACCATCAGCGGCACCGGTTTGGGGGCCGGCATCCTCAACCCGCGCTTTGACTCGGTCACTATCACCAATGGCATCGTGCAGGGGTTCGAGGTCGGTATTGCACTGAACCCGGGGTCACAGCGCAACGTGCTGTCGGACTTGACTGTGCGGCTCAACACCGAAGCCGGTATGCAGCTATCCGATGCCGACAATGCTGTCATCCGTCA
>CAYYRT010000249.1:0-5032 GCA_964474055.1 uncultured Acidimicrobiaceae bacterium
GACTGGCTCGACGGCCTCGGTGAGGGCCTAGAAAAGATGCGCCGAGATTTCGGCATTACGGACGCTGAAGCGGCCGATCCCAAGAAGGCGCTGCCGTATTGGCCAACCCCCACGAACGTGCCGAAGGTCAAGGGTCTGAACCAAGACCGCGTCGAGTTCACCGAGTTCCTCATCGCCGCGTATTACCGCGAGCTCTCCCAGGACGCTCACTTGTCTTGGCCGGGGTTTCTCCGACGGGCGGCACCCTTGCTCGACCCCAAAGCGGATCTCGCGCACCTCAAGCAAGGCTCTTTCCAGATAGCTCTCATCCTTCTCGTCGCGATTCTCACGGAGATCGACGCCGAAGGTAGGCTCGGCCTTGAGCAGCGGCTTGCCTATCTCTGGGGCCTGCTGGCCAAGTACAATTGGCTCGCAGAGTCTCTCTACGAGCGGCGGTACGCTGCGATGCTTGGAAACGCGTAGCAGCGTCGCTTGCTAACAGGGAATTGCTGCTGCGCGGGTTACCCGGAAGGAAGGTCTCCGACCTTCTAAGCCTCACGAGCAGCGCTCGACTGCGCTCGCTTCAGCACCGCTAGACCGGCGGATAGGTTGTGCGCGAGGTCTCGGACTTGCCACCTTGAGGCCCGCGCCAGCAGAATTCCGGAGTCGTTAGAGTGCGAGTCTACCCATCTCTCCATGGAAGCGGCGATGTCTTCCGAGTTTCCAGTCGACGAGGTCGGAGCGACACTACTCCTTGTCGTAAGCGACGTGCAGCGCTCGCTTCAGTTCTATGTTGACGTGCTCGGCGCCAGCCTCTTCCGGGAGTACGGTGGGACCTCAGCTGTACTCGATTTCCAAGGGACATGGCTCCTCCTCGTCACGGGCGGTCCTCCGACCGCCGGCAAGCCGACAGTCACCTTCGCCCCTCCTTCAGACCCTGATCGCGTCGATCACCAACTCACGCTGCGCGTCCCCGATTGCCGGGCGGCCTATGACACGCTTCGGGGGCGAGGCGCCGCGTTTCTCAGCGCGCCGGTTGACCGCGGTGGGGAGATTCGTGCCTTCTTTCGGGATCCTGATGGTCATCTCCTGGAGATCAGCGAAGTCACGTAGTGGCATGGCCAGCGACCGGCGCTCGCACTCTAACAAGGAATTGCTGCTGCGCGGGTTGCCTGGAAGGAAGCTCTCCGACCTCCTAAGGCTCGCGAGCAACGCTCGACTTCGCTCGCTTCAGCACCGGTGAGACTCAGTGGCGGGTACGCTCGGTGACCCCAGGCTTGTGCACTGGCAGGCCGCGCCAGCAGAATTCCGGAGTCGTTAGGCCGCATTCCATCCCCGTAGGACTCCTCAACCATCAACCAGGAGGGTGCGCGTGAGCGCCTACATCCTCGTCAGCTATGACATTCGCGACGCGGAAGGATTTGAGGGCTACGTACCGGGCGTGCTCCCATTGCTAGAGAGGCACGGCGCCGAAATCCTCGTGGCCGACTTCGACGTGAAGCCGATCGAGGGCAACAAACACGGCGTCTACGTCGTTCTCCGGTTTGAGTCCGAAGACGCTGCCCTAGCCTGGTACAACGATTCCGCTTACGAGCCCGTTCGAAAGATTCGGCTCACATCCTGCGACAACAACCATATGGTGTTGGCAAAGGCATTCGCTCCGCCGACCGACTGACGCGACAGTGAGTCGTGTGTTGCCCCGCTTCGCAACGACGCGTATGCGGCCTAACAGGGAATTGCTGCTGCGCGGGTAGCCGTGAAGGAAGGTCTCCGACCTTCTAAGGCTCACATACATCGCTCGACTGCGCTCGCTTCAGCAACGGTAGAGCGGCGTGGCGGGTAGGCTTGGTGACCCCAGGCTTGTGTACTTACAGGCCGCGCCAGCAGAATTCCGAAGTCGTTAGAGTGCATGCCGCTTCTGTGTGGAGGACGTAGCGATGGGCCGCATCACCTTGTTCCTCGCCGCGACTCTCTCCATCACTGCACCCACCGCCCTACACGCTCAAGACAACCCCACCTGGACGCTTTCCAGCAGGTCGGACCTGCAGGCCGGCACATCGACCGTCCTCGGCAGTGCACCTTACGAGCTGGAGCTCCAGAACGGCTGGGGCTGCGTTGTTGCTCCGCTCTCCAACCGCGCCCGAGAGGTGTCGTGCAGCAGCGGGGGGCGGACCGCTCAGATCTCCGTGGACTGCAACCCACCTCGCTCCGCCGATCGCGTACAACTACGCCTCAGCGCCGGTGATCGCGGCGTCGATTTCGTCGACCTCGCATGCAGCACACGCACGTCTTATCGCCTCGTCAGAACGTCGACTGCCAACTCGGCGTTGAGGATACCTGTCGCGACGTTTGATGCGGCGGAGTCGGCTGACTACAACCGCGGCAACTGCGAGATCGCTCGCGATCTCTTTGCCGGCCAAGGCGGCGTCCGTGTCGAGTACTGGTGCGAACCGCTGTGATGGCGTGTAGCATGCACTCTAACAGGGAATTGCTGCTGCGCGGGTTGCCTGGAAGGAAGGTCTCCGACCTTCTAAGGCTCACAATCAGCGCTCGACTTCGCTCACTTCAGCACCAGTGGACATGCGGCTACGTTGTGCGTGAGGTCTTGGGCTTGCCACCATCAGGTCCGCGCCAGCAGAATTCCGAGGTCGTTAGGCTGCGTCGTTAAGCACCTCGGTCCGGACCTCCATCAGACGTTACTAGGGACGCCGCCCTCCCTCCCCCCGTGGCCCGTGCCTTCGTCTCCGGCGCGGCCGACTCCCCGCTGCGCGCTCATCCCGGGGGCACACCTTCGCCGTTCCCGCACCCGTGCGTCCGAAGCCCACTCCGCATCTCGAGCCCGCGCTTCTTCCTCCTCGGGCCGCGCCGGTCAAGCTTCACTTCCTCTTGCTTCGCCGCGCTCTCAGGCCTCGATCCCGACTTGCCGGTGACGCAGGCTAACCAGCAATTGCTACTGCGACTTGTCCGTAGGCTGCGGCCCTCACTGCTGGGCCTTCTGTGCTGGTAGGCGGCTCGGGTCCGTGGGCGGACGGTCCTGGGCTTGTCGGCCGGCTGCCGTCGCAGCAGAATCGCAAGTCCGTTAGATGGCCCCGATCTAGGTGCCTGTTTGTCGTGCAGAGGATTCTTAGCCCGTCAGCGTTGACTGGCTCACGCGTTCGACACGCCGTGCGCCCCACGAGCCGAGGGTTTGATGTCGCAGAAGTTGAGCACCTTGTTGTCACTCGGGGCGAATCTGGCCGTCCTCGCCGGGCTGATCGTGCTGATCATCGAGATCCGGCAGAACACCGACATGATCGAGTCTCAGGTCCAACAGAGCAGGACCGAGGCCGCCCTGTCGGAGCAGCAGGCTGTGTTCAACTCCGACTACATGCCGGCCATCCTGGAGAAGGTGGCGAACGGGGAGCCGCTGACTGAGGAGGAGTCGCGACGCTATGAGCCCTACTTCAGGGCATTCAACCGCAATATGGACAACCAATTGTGGCAGTTTAACCGGGGCTTCCTTGGTGATAACATTCCACGGTCGGTCGGAAATGCGGTGCAGGGAGTGATCGGTGGGAGTCAGTTGGGCATCGAGCTCTGGCAACGGATGAAGCTCCAGTTTACCGACGAGTACATAGCGTTCGTCGACTCCGTCCTGGCTGCGCCGACTCGAACTCCTTAGGAGTAAGAGAAGCTTATGCGCCGGGCCATCTAACAAGGAATTGCTGCTGCGCGGGTAGCGTAGTGGAGTGGTCTCTAGGCGGAACAGCTCGGTAGACAGCGCTCGACGGGGCTCGCTTCAATACCCGTAGACTGGCGGATAGGTTGTACTGTAGGTCTCGGGCTTGCGACCTGAAGGCCCGCGCCAGCAGAATTCCGAGTCCGTTAGACCGACTCTCGGCCCTCGCGACATCACTTCCGGTGCACAGACCGTACTGGTCTCCTAGAGGGTGGCCCGCAGGCTCTCGATGTAGCTGCGAAAGCCCGGAGTGCTGAGCCACTCTGGCCCGCCATGCTCGAACCACAACTCAATATCCGGGAACGGAAGAAGGATCTGAATTCGGCCGCCTAGCTCATCGGAAGCCCCCAGCACGGCGAACTCTGCCTCGAGGCTGGTCCACAGCGAGAGTACGTGTCGGGACCAGACCGCGCCCTCCTCGTACGTGAGGTCGTAGCGATCCATGTACGCCCGCACAAGCGGCTCGGGCCCGTCCACTGCCTTGATCTTTGCCAAAACAGCCGGAGCTTGCGACTCCGACAGGAACGGATCCGTAAACGCTGAGCCCCGTTCCGTGATCGCCTGACCTCTGAGCGCCCTCGTGTTATCGGCGACCTGCAGGATCAAGACCACCAAAGTCACGATCACACCAAGGTTGGCCAAGATCTCCGCCCAATGGGCCACGCGCTCGAGCCTCATCGCCGCCTCCTTGCTGGGTTGTACCGGAAGTAGCAGTCTCGTCGGCAGGAGTCGGTCTAACAAGGAATTGCTGCTGCGCGGGTAACCTGAGTGGGTAGGTCTCAAGGACGTACAAGCTCGGTAGACAGCGCTCGACGGGGCTCGCTTCAGCACCGCTATACTGGCGGATAGGTTGTCCTGAAGGTCTTAGGCTTGCGACCAAGTGGTCCGCGCCAGCAGAATTCCGAAGTCGTTAGAGCGCATCGGAGACAGGGGGTGTTACGGACCCCCGTTGAGTCTCGTTTGCGTGGGCTTCGCCTGGGCTGTCGATTCCGGGACATGCGGAATCCACTTAGCTGGAGGGCCTCCATGAGGACGAAGGTTGTCCTATTGCTCTCCACCGGCATCTTCCTGACGGCCTTGGTCTGGTTGGTGGTCCAACCCAGCGCTGAGCCGCTTGTTGCTGCACTCGCCGCCCTCGTTGGCATCCTGTCCCAGGTCAAGGAGCACGAACGACCTGCTGAAGCGGCCCGGGCTGCCGTAGCAATGCCTGAAGCTCAAGAGCGGTCGCTGCTCGTCATGCCCCTCGCGAACCTGAGTCCCGACTCGGAGAACGAGTACTTCAGCGATGGCCTTACCGAGGAGCTGATCGCCGCTCTTGCCCACGTTCCTTCGTTG
>CAYYRT010000250.1:0-61444 GCA_964474055.1 uncultured Acidimicrobiaceae bacterium
AAGGGGAGAACCAGGCCAGCCACCAGCGTGGCGTCGTCGCCTGAAAAGGCACCCCACTGATAGATGAGGCGTACTAGGGGCTCAGCGGTGGCAATCAAAAGGGCGGTGGCACCTACTCCGGCAACGACCGCAGACCGCGCGGCCTTGAGGGTGGTTTGACCCAACTCGGCAGCGTCTCCTCGCGCCGCCAATCTGGCCAGAAATGGATAACTCGCAACTCCGGCCGCCTGGGCGACCATCCCCACCGGGAGCATGTTGAGCATCCGGGCGAAGGTAAGGGCCGACGTTCCCCCCACGTTGACCAATTGCCCGAACAAGCGGGGGAACTGCTCGTCGAGGACCGTGATCGATTGGCCAATCATCAGCGGCAAGGCGAGCAGCAGGTATTCGCGAATGGCGTCAGGCGATCCCCCCCTCTGCCAGCGGTGACCGGCTCGTCTCGCCCCGATCCATTGAAGGGCGAAGTTGCCGACGAAGGCGCCGGCCACCGCCCCCCACACAAAGGCATGAGGAGAGGGTTCGCCTCCCGCCGCTCCAATGAGCCCACCGGCGATGATGCCGAGGTTGTAGACGACCGGGGCCAGGGCCGGGTAGAGAAATCGTCGTTGGGAGTAGGACACCGCCATAAACAGGGCGCCCAGGACCAGGAAGACCTGGGCGGGCAATGCGACCCTCGTGAGTTCGACCACGGTGGCGAGATCGCCTGGACCGAGACGGGGGAAGAGGAGCCGGACCAGGGGTTCGGCAACCAGGACCAAGACCCCGGTGAGGGCCGCGATCGCCACTCCGACGGTGCGAAATACCGCCGTGAAGTCCTGCCAGGCCTGCTGGTTCTCCCCCGCTTCAAACCGTCGGGCAAGGACCGGGATGAGGGTGATAGACAGGAACCCGCCGGCCAGCAGATAGTTGAGCAAGTCGGGGATGACGAAGGCGTAGCGGTAGACGTCGCCGTCGGCGGAAACCCCCAATGTGGCCGCCAACACCGTCTCGCGGAGAACCCCCAGGAGACGAGATACGAGTATCGAAATTGAGACAACGACGGTCGCTCCGCCGATGCTGAGGACCCTTCGCCTGGTCATCTCTGCCGGTTCATCGGGCATTCCGGTTCATTGGGGCCGGAGTTCATCCAGGACCGAGTCGGGCACTACCAGGTCTCCTCTACCTACTCCTAGTTCGATCCCCGCTTTGTACGTGCCGTGGTAGTCGCTCCCTCCCGATGGAACGAGCCCGAACCGGCGAGCGAGGTCGGCGTATCCACTCCTTTCGGCCGGTGAGTAGATGGGGTAGTGACACTCCATGCCGATCAGTCCGGCTCCGCGCAGGTCGCGCAGGGTTGTTGCCATATCCTCGGAAGAGTCGATTCCCAGGGTGTGGGGGTGGGCCAGGACGGGCACCGCTCCTTCCTGGCGGGCAAGTTCGATCGCCACTTCGGGTTGGAGTCGTTTCCTGCCGACGTAGGCAGGTTTGCCCTGGCCCAACCAGAGGTCGAAGGCCGCCGGGATGTCCTCGACGTGGCCACGCCTGGTCATCACAGCGGCGATGTGGGGCCGTCCCACCGAACCTCCTCCAGCCTCGGTCAACACCTCGTCGTATTCGATCGACATTCCCAGGCTATTGAGTACCTCGACAACCTTCTGGTTGCGTTCGTCCCGCCCCGCTTGCAGCTCGGCAAGACGGTCGCGTAATGGTCCGTGACCGGGAGGTAGGAACAACACCACCAGGTGCATGCCGCCCCGATCCCATTCAAGCGACAGCTCGACACCGGGAATCAGCTCCAGTCCCGTTCCCGCTGCCGCGGCGGAGGCCTCTTCGATTCCTTCCAGGGTGTCGTGGTCGGTCAGTGCGATGGCTTTGAGACCGAGTCCGATGGCTCGGTCCACAACACGGGAGGGACTATCGGAGCCGTCCGAAGCAGTGGAATGGGTGTGAAGGTCAATCGCCATTACGGCGATTCTTGGATAGTGACCTTCTCCACATACACCGACTCCAGGGGGCGGCTCCTTTCGCTCGACCCTGACTGGACGGCGGTGGGCACGCCTGCGATCTTGTCGAGGGTCTCGTCGCTGTCGATGACCCTGCCGACGATCGAGAACACGTTGCGCAGACCAGCGGCGTCATCGCCCAGGACGACAAAGAACTGGCTTCCGGTGGTTCCCAGCCCCCTATTGGCCATCGCCACCACCCCTCGTTCGTACACGAAGTCAGCCGGGGGGAACTCGTCTGGGATCGTGTAGCCGGGACCGCCGGTTCCGTCGGCACTGGGATCGCCTCCCTGCGCGACGAAGTCAGCGGCGATTCTGTGAAAAACGCTCCCGTCGTAAAAACCCTGCCGGGCCAAGAAGACCAGCGAATTGACAGTCTCCGGGTACGAGGCCGGGTCGAGTGCGATGGTGAAGTCCCCGCAACTGGTTGCAAAGACCGCATGGATGGGCACCGCCAGGTCGATTTGTTGATCCTCGGCGGCCGCGTACGTTGTGGGGGGAGATGGTTCGGGGGGAGCGTCCGCCTCGCAGGCGGTCGGTTGGTCCCGGTAGGCGAGATAGGAGTTGGGGAGGACCGGGGGGCGGTTGGAGAGGACCCCGGTGAGCAGCAGAACACCTGCAAGCCCGAATCCGATCACAAGTGCGATCGTGATCCTTTTGCGCATCTCGCGGCGACCAGCAGCTTTGCGCTCTTGTTCGAGGCGAGCGGCGCGGCTTTCTTTCTGTCGTTGTCGTCGGTCAGTCATAAGGAGGGGGTGTGGAGGGCCGTAAGCTATCGGTCCGGCCCACTGACACCAAGTTGGTTGAACACCGGATCTCCCATGCCACTCATTGTCCAGAAGTACGGCGGAACCTCCGTTGCCAATCCCGACCGGATAAACGCCGTCGCCGATCGCATAGCTGCGACCCGCCGCCGGGGTGACGATCTGGTGGTGGTGGTCTCGGCAATGGGCGACAGCACCGACGACCTGCTCCAGCTCGCCAGGGGTGTCAGCCCGGACCCACCGGCCCGGGAGTTGGACATGTTGTTGACCGCGGGGGAGCGCATCACGATGGCACTTACCGCCATGGCTTTGCATGCCCGCGGAGTTGGTGCGATAAGTCTGACCGGATCACAAGCAGGGATTCTGACCGACGCCGCCCACGGGGCTGCCCGCATCACCGAGATCAGAGGTGAGCGGGTTCGGGAGGGGTTGGCGAACGGCAAAGTGGTGATCGTCGCGGGGTTCCAGGGCGTCGACCCTAGCTCCCGGGAGATCACGACCCTGGGTCGGGGCGGATCCGATGCGACCGCGGTGGCGTTGGCGGCCGCCCTCGACGCCGACTTCTGCGAGATCTACACGGATGTCGACGGGGTGTTTACGGCCGATCCGCGGCTCGTGCCATACGCCCGTCTGCTGGGCGAGATCTCCTACGACGAGATGCTCGAACTCTCCGCATCGGGCGCGGGAGTCCTGATGACCCGATCGGTCGAGTTTGGCCGCCGTTACAACATTCCGATACACGTACGCTCGTCATTTCACGATCGACCCGGAACCTGGGTCAAGGAGACCACTATGGAGCAGGCGATCATCAGCGGCATTGCCCACGACCGATCCGAGTCGAAGGTCACGGTACGCGGGGTCCCGGACCGGCCCGGCGTTGCCGCCGCCCTCTTCGAACCATTGGCCGAGCGCAGCGTCAACGTCGACATGATCGTGCAGAACACCGGTACCGACGGATCGACTGACATCAGCTTCACCGTGCCCAGGGAGGCCGCTCGCCATGCCGCCGAGGTGGCGGGCAAGGTGGCGGTCGAATTGGGTGCGGTTGCGGTCGACCTGGACGAGAATGTCGCCAAGGTGTCATTGGTTGGCGCAGGTATGAAATCACATCCAGGGGTGGCAGCCGGAGTGTTTCGCGCCCTGGCCGACGCCGGGATCAACATCCAGATGATCTCAACTTCCACCATCCGGATTTCGTGTGTGGTGCGGGCCGACCAGTCGGCCGCTGCGGTACAGGCGCTACACGCGGCCTTTCTACCGATGATCTCCCCCGAAGAGGAAGGGATATGAGCGACTGGCGGGTGGCTGTGGTGGGCGCGACCGGAGCGGTGGGTCGCGCCATGATCAGGACTCTGGAGGAGCGGTCGTTTCCGCTGGCAGATCTCCGACTGCTGGCTTCGGCCCGAACCGCCGGTTCAATCGTGGCCACCCGGTGGGGCGAGTTGAAGGTCGAGGAACTGGCCGGAGCCGATCCGGGGGGAATCGACATCGCCCTCTTCTCTGCCGGGGCGGATCGCTCCCGGGCGTTTGCGCCCAACTTTGTGACGGCCGGCGCCGTGGTGATCGACAACTCTTCGGCCTTTAGGCAGTCGCCTGACGTTCCTCTGGTGGTGGCAGGAGTGAATGATCATGCGATTGCCGGCCACTCCGGCATCGTTGCCAATCCCAACTGCACGACCATGGCCTTGCTGATGGGTGCTGCCCCCCTTCATCGCGCGGCCGGCCTGAAAAGGATGGTGGCCACGTCCTATCAATCAGTTTCAGGGGCAGGACAGCGGGGTATGGACGAGTTGGTGAGGCAGGTCGAGCTACTGGGCGAGGATCCCGACGCGCTGGCCGGAGGAGGTTGGACCGACCCGGGGGGCGATCTGTTCCCCCGCCCAATCGGCTGGAACGCCATCCCTCAGGCGGGGTCCCTGGCGGATTCCGGGTATACCGATGAGGAGTGGAAACTCGTCAATGAAACCCGCAAGATCCTCGAGGCTCCCGCGATCGGTGTGGAGCCAACCTGCGTGCGGGTTCCGGTAATGGTGGGTCATGCTGTGGCCGCCTCGATGCATTTCGAGAGGGCTCTGCCACTCGATGAGGCGTTGCAACTCCTCGCTGAAGCACCAGGAGTCGAGGTGTGGACCGAGCGAGCGCCCACGCCGCTCGATTGTGCCGGTCGTGACGAAGTCCTGATCGGCCGGGTGAGGACCACCCTGGGCGAACCGGGTGGCATCAATCTGTGGGCCGTGGGCGACAACCTGCGCAAAGGGGCGGCTTTGAACGCAGTCCAAATCGCCGAGTTGCTCAGCTAAAACCGCGAACCCCGGGTTGTGGCGCCCGCCAGCGGACGCCTCAACCCAGGGTTCGCGGTTTGTCAGCTAACCGTGGCGTGGTGGAGGAGGCGCCACTCCTCCTCCGGGGTGAAAGGTGACGCCCCCAGCAACAGGGAGATCGTTCCTTCCTTGTTGAGGATCGGTCCATCCTCCCAATACAAAACGGGCGGCTTTGGTTTGGGTGGTGGTGGTGGGGGTGGGGCGGGAGTCGACGGAGAGGAGGGCGCGGATGGTGCGGCCGGTGCCGGTGCCGGTGCCGGTGCAGGCGGTGGTGGGGCCGGGGCGTTGGCGACCACACAGAACACGACCGATACCCAGAGGGTCCCGTTTCCGTCCCTTACCGCACCGGTTCCCATGGCAGTCCACCTGCCGTCTCGAATGATGACCCAATGGCTCGAGCTGTTGCGGAAGGCATCCATGATCGGACCGACATCGCCTCCATATCCGATCACCTCACCGACCGCCGAACAATGTCCGAGAAGGTCACCGATGTTGGAATGGGTCAGTTTGCCGGAGTTGGCCATGCGGCTGGCGGCCCGCTGGGCGAAGTCGTCGACGGCGCCGTCAACGGGAAGATCCGGGTTCCGCGCCGCGTTCACCGCCACCGACAGGTCGTCCGCGAAGGCGGGCGTTGCCAGCCCTACCAGGGACGCGACGAACAAAAGGAATACTGCTTTACGCATGAGGGGGCCGTCGAGAGTAGGTCGCTAGACCTATGCCCGCAACCTCAGGAGGAAACTTCTCTGAGGTCGCGAAAAGTCCCCTACATGGCAAAACGCATCTAGGTAGGAGTCGGGACGGAGGTGATTTCGCCCAGTAGTTCCTTCACTCGACGCTCAATCTCGTCTCGAATCGGTCGCACCTCCACCAGCGGTTTGCCGGAGGGGTCCTCGAGTTCCCAATCGAGGTAGCGCCGGCCCGGAAAGACCGGGCAGGCGTCGCCGCAACCCATTGTCACCACCACATCAGCGGCCCGGACTATCTCATCGGCCCAGGGCTGGGGGATCTCCTTGCTTATGTCGATTCCCTTTTCCGCCATCGCCGCCACGACCGTGGCGTTCAGAGAGGCGGCGGGTTCGGAACCACCCGAGAACACCTCAACCCGCCCTCCTGACAGGTGACGCATGAAACCCGCCGCCATTTGGGAGCGCCCGGCGTTGTGAACACAAAGAAAAAGGACACTCGGGTCGAGGTCGGTGGTGGCTTCGAGCCGGATCAACGCCCGCAGCCGATCTGTGGCGAAGCGTTCGGCGAGAAGCGGTAGCCAGGCGGTGACTTTGGCCTGCAAGCTAAGTTGCTCGACCGAATCAGTGAGGAACCGCTCGATGGTTTCGGCGTTCAGGAAGCCTTCAAATCGGCGTCGGAGGCGGGCGGTCGCCTCCCGGACCATTTGTAACTCCTCGAGTGTGAGAGTGGCCGGCATCGCATTCCTTTCGGTTCAACCGATCATTTCTTCTATGCGCCGATCGAGTTCGGCAAACGCCAAGCGAAATGCGGCGATCGTGCCGACCGCCACCGGGTCGGGAATCGACCAATGAATGGTGACGGGCGCCGATGGAGGGTGGGCTTCTCGCGCTCGATCACACACAGAAATCACTAGATCAGGAGTGGAGTCGATCGACTCGTAGCCTTGAGGCACCGCCCCGCTCAAGTCGATCCCGGTCTCGGCCGCCACCCGCACAGCGGTCCCGTTTACCCGAGCGGCTGGTTGGCTTCCAGCGCTGCTGGCATCGTTGCCGGTACGGGCCCGCCACCGCGCCGCCGCATACTGCGATCGCGCCGAGTTGTGGCTGCACACGAAAAGCACCGAACCGAGGGGACGAACGTGGGGGAGGGAAAGACCCTGGAGGGTGTCCCGGCGGAGAGTCACGTAGCGGCGACGATGGTCTCCCTCCGATACCCGTCGTTCGATCACCCCGGCCTTCTCGAGGACTCTGAGATGATGGGCGAGCAGATTGCCGGGCATCCGCAGGCTCTCGGCAAGCTCTTGAACGCTTAGATCACTCCGGGCCAACATGTCCACCAAATGCAGCCGACCGACATCTCCGAGGGCCGCATGCACCTTGGCTCGCCCTGCCAGTTCCATTGGAACAATGATAAGTGACTCAATATCTGTTGAGCAAATCTAGCAAAGGAAGGTGAGTTGTGGCTGAAAAGTTCGGGACAATCGACGAGTACATCGCGTCATTCCCTCCAGAGGTTCAGACCATCCTTGAGCAGGTTCGAAACTCGATTCGCAAAGCCGCGCCCGGGACTGAGGAGACGATCAGCTACCAGATCCCCACGTTCAAACTGAACGGTAAGTACGTCGTGTACTTCGGAGCCTGGACGCATCACATCGGCCTTTACCCGATACCCGACGTCGACGAAGGGCTCGAAGCCGAGATGTCCAAATACAAAGCAGGCAAAGGCACGTTGCGGTTCCCCCTGGAGGAGTCGATTCCTTACGAGCTCATCGAAAAGGTCGTAGCGGCCCTGGTGATCAGGAATCTTGGATAGAAGCGTTCGGGGCGGATCATCGGACCTGGTACTCAATGTTGTTGCCGCGCTTGCCGACGACAATCAGCACCCCGGCTTCTCGAAGGCAGTAGGCCATTTGTTGGGCGACTCGCCGGGGTCGGTTCAGCTGTTCAGCCAGATCGGCGGTGGTGAACGCTTCGGGCAACTCCGTGGGAAGGAGCCCGGCCAGGTCATGGGTGTTCTTGATGGCTAGCGACTCCACCACCTCATTTAATCGGCGTTCGACCACCTCCCATCCCTTGCGCCGCCAGGCCCGTCCCGGTGAGGGACGCCAGTACTCCTCCTCAATGGTCAGAAGCACCTCGAGTTCCAGATGGGGGTGAACCAGGAAGTCGGGAAAGCTCACCAGCTCGGCGAAGATGTCAGTCGGCTGGCCGTGTTTAGGAGATCGGCGTCGACTCAGGATCGTGCCATCGGCGTCGACCTTGACGATCCACTTGTCGACGGGGATCGGGTGAACGATGCGAACCAGGTGTCCGAGCTCGAGAAGCGATGCCGTTTTCTTCTTCATCGACGAGAAGCCGGATGTTTGAACCTCGATCAGGAGATCCTCTCGAACCAGGTCGATGACAAAGCCGCCCACGGGGACTTCTACTCGATCGCCAGGGCGGGCGTACCACCGTTTCAGAGCGGCGTGGAGGGGCTTCTCTCTGAGCGTCCCGATGTGGGGAGTTGCGCCAGGCACCCAATCGATCGTAGGAGCCCCGCTTCGCGAGTCAGGGCCGTCCTTGCGAACGACCCTGACCTGGCGATTGTGGTCGGGACGGCGGGACTTGAACCCGCGGCCTCAGCGTCCCGAACGCTGCGCGCTACCAAGCTGCGCTACGTCCCGATGAGGAGATCCTACCCGGTGCCGGTCAGGTGCGGACAGGCGGCTGCGCGGTGACCTCGGCCAGGACCCTGCGCAGGTCCTGGGCGGTGAAAGGTTTGACCAAGGCTCCATCGGCTCCCGATCTGGCGACCAGGAAACGATCAGCGCTGCGATCGAGGAGGAGCACCACCTTGGTGGCGACCACATCACCCTGCGACTCGGCGTCGCGCAGGGCCCGCACCACCGCGAAGCCCCCCATGCTCCCCACCTGGAGGTCAACGGTCACGACGTCAGGTTGATGTTGAGCGGTAGCAGCCACGACGACCCGCGAGTCCGATACATGCATGGACCAATCGGCGGGCAGCGACGATGCCACATCGTTCTGAACCCAGTTCGAGTCAGTCACCAGCAGCAGCTTCATCAGAGGTTCAATCTAGTTGGAGCCCACTGAATGCTCGGCTGGCCAGGATGGCGGAGTCAATACCATGCAGCCCAGTGTCCACGCCCAAACTCAAGTGGCTTCCACTCGTCCTGATAACCATTGCACCGCTGTTGCTGGCCGCCGGACCCGAAGAGCCGACCGGCCCCACTGCGGAAGTCATCGAGGTCAATGGGATCCTCGACAACGCCAGCCTCAGCTACCTCGCCCGGGCGATAGAGGAGGCCGCCGCGGCCGGGCGAGAGTTGGCAATCGTCCAGATCAATTCGCCGGCGGTGGTCGGCGACCTGGCCGAGTTACGGCGAGTCGCGGAACTGATCACCGATCCCCCCCTGCCGGTGGTGTTGTGGCTCGGCCCCGCTCCTGCCCGGGTGGGGGGCGGTGCCGCCCAACTCTTCTCGGTCGCGGCGCTACGCGTGGCGGCTCCTGCCACGAATATTGACAACTGGTCACCAGCCGTGGTGGGAGGGGACTTGGACCTGGCCGACCCACCCGTGAATGCTGGCGCCGGGGTTCTGGTTAGCGACCCCATTCCGGGTCTGGTCGATCTGGTGATCCCCTCGACCCGCCAATTGCTCCAGGCACTCGACGGCACAGAATTGACGGTGAGAGGACAGACCCGTGTGCTTCGAACCATCGTTGAGATCGACGGGGGAGTCACCACCATCCCGGTCACGTTCAGTCAACCTGGGTTGATTCATCGTTTCCTCCACCTGGCTGCCACACCCGAGGCCGCCTTCTTCTTTCTGGTGGCCGGTCTGACCCTGGCGGCCTTCGAGTTCTATGCGCTCGGGCCAGGATTGGCGGCGGCGGTGGCGTCGGTGTCGCTGTTGCTGGGCGGTTATGGGATCTCGATCCTGCCGGTGCGGACCTGGGCGCTGATCGTCGCGGTAGCTGGGATCGTGTTCCTGGTGGCCGGGTTCCAGCAGGGCGGGGTGCTGGGGTTGACGGTGCTGGGCACCGCAGCCCTGACCGTCGGAGGACTCAACTTCACGGATGGGGGACCTCAGATACACATCGGGTTGGTGGGAGTCGTGGCCTCAATCCTGGCTGTGCTGTTCTTTTTCCTCCTGGCCATGCCCACCGTCGGTCGGGCGCGGTTTTCCACTCCAACATTGGGCCGCGACCATCTGATTGGTCGTGCGGGTGTGGCCCGAATCGACCTAACTCCTGACGGCGTGGTCGAAGTGGACGGTGCCAGTTGGCCGGCCACCGCCCATCGTGAGGCTGCGATCCGAGCGGGCGAGTCCGTGACCGTGACCGGGGTGGCTGGTTGGCATCTCGAGGTGGAACCAGATCGCGAAAATTGACCTTGGCCCTTCCATAATTTCCCTGGCGGTTTCTGCCAGTTGTCATTAGGTTCCCGACGGTCCGCGTCGCCGAGGGAGGTTTCGTGAGGTTGTCGGAAGATTGGCAGCTGAAGGCTCTCTGTAGAGGTAATCACGCCCATCTGTTCTTTCCCCCTTCCACCTTCGAACGCAAGGACGAACGAGAACGGCGAGAGGCGCGGGCCAAGGCGATATGCCAGGTCTGCCCGGCCCGTCAACCTTGCGGGGAGTACGCGATGGACATTCGCGAGCCGTTTGGCATCTGGGGCGGTCTGACCGAGGTAGAGCGGCGAGACTATTCCGTCGTAGTTTGAGCTCAGCGGGTGGTGTCCCGCCGAATCCGCACGTCGGCGCGGCGCAGGGTCTTGCCCTGGGAGTCGGTCCACTCGAGAAACGGCACCGCATACTTGCGCGAGATCCCGGCTGCTTCCCGGAAGTCGCTAACGGTGAATTCTGAAGGAAGGCCCTCCAACACCGACATCAACTCCTTGATCTGATCGGGCAGATAGGCGAGATCGTCGCCGATCTTCACCAGTTGGCCGGCCCGGACCAGAGCATGGAAGAGTTCGGGTTCGAGCCCCAACTCGGATATGCGGGGAACTGACAGCCCCCCGGCCTCGAGCCGCTCGCGCAGTTCGAGCCATTCCGGGGACGCGGTGGGGTCGATGGCTTCCCCCCGGTCGACATGCTTGACCACGCCGTGTTCCACTTCGAGGCGCGGTTCGATGCGGGCAATGGCCTCGACCAGCGCCGGGGTCGTACCGACCTGGTTGGCAAGGAGGATGGCCGGCGCCCCGGGTCGCATCGGGTTGGCAAGATGAAAACGGCGGACGTGCTCGAGAAGCTCGATGGTGAGCCGGCTTGCTTCGTCAGGGTGGACCATCAGCTCGCCTACCGAGACGGCCCGCGGAGGCCGTCCGCCTCCCGAGTGGGCTCGGAGGGTCCCAGACGATGCCGATCGTCGAACCGACAAGAGAGCGGCCGCAATGTGATCGGGACCCGATTTCAGCTGATCGACCATGACCGCCGCTGCACTCCTCAAGGCCCCTCCATGCACTGGTGGGGCGGGGTCGAGGACCTGGCCGCCTCCGACCACCGCTCGGCGTCCGGTGTCGCGCAGGATGAACCGATCTCCGACCTGAAGACAGAGCTCGGTCTTCAATTCACAGAGGAGAGTGGTGTCATTGAGCTGGCGTGCCCGCACCGGCCAAACGCCGCTTCCAAGGTGAAGCTGCAGCGCATTCCGGGATCCCAACCCCTCAACCTCGCGCGGATGTCGGACCGTTGCCAGAAACCTTCGGGTTGGTTGCCAGTCTCCAGGACCTCCCAGCATTGCTCCCCGTGTGATCTCATCCCGCTCGACCCCGACCAGACCGACGGCGACCCGTCGGTAAGGAAGGACCTTCTCCACTCGTGTCTCATGGCTTTCAAGGGTGCGGATGCGGGCGGCGTCGGCTCCCACCCCTCCATCGGATGGCCAGACATCGACCGTCATTCCTGTCTCGAGCGGGGCGCCAAGGAGCGTGCCGGTTACCACCGTGCCGGTTCCGGCGATGGTGAAGCTGCGATCGATCCACATCCTGGGTCGACCGGTTTGTTTCGGATCGGCCGCCCGGGCTTTGGCTGCCAGGAGGGCCCGGAGTTGGTCCATTCCCTCACCGGTCGTGGCGGACACCGGGACAACCGGCGATCCCTGCAGGGTGGTGCCGGCCAGTCGCTCGTCGATGGCAAGCCTCAACAGCTCCACCGTGTCGTCGTCGACCCGATCGATCTTGGTTAGCGCCACCACACCGTGATGGACCTCGAGTAGGTCAAGCACAGCCAGATGTTCCTCGGACTGAGCTTTCCATCCTTCGTCCGCGGCGACCACGAACAGGGCGACGTCGATCGCTTCAACCCCGGCCAGCATGTTCTTGATGAACCTCTCGTGGCCGGGCACATCGACGAACGAAACCTCCAAGCCTCCCGGGAGGCTGGTCCATGCAAACCCGAGATCGATGGTGAGTCCGCGGCGCTTCTCCTCGTCCCAGCGATCGGGATCGCGCCCGGTCAGGGCCAAAGTCAGCGTTGACTTGCCGTGATCCACATGACCAGCGGTCCCTACAACGGGCATGCCGACCGCAGGACCGCTGCGAGGTGGGAGTCGGAGGACGGATCGACGGTTCGCAGGTCGATCAGAAGGCGGCCTTCCTGTCGCCGGGCAAGGATCGGCGGGTCTGCCTTCAAGAGATCGAAATAGGCGTCTTGCGGCGCGTCGATCTCGATCAGTGGTGTCGCTATTTCCGAGCCGGGCGCTGAGCCGGCCCCGAGAGTCGAATTGCCACCGACGATCGTTCCCTTGACCCGGCTCGCGGTGAGAACGAGCTCCGCCCGTGCCCGGAGTGCTTCGTACGGTCGAGTCGCCATCTCCCAGAGAGGCAGTTCGCCGGCGCGGCCGTCGGCGTAGGTCTCCAGAGTTGTAGTGAGAGCGGCTCCCGTGGCGGCGTCGATGCGCAAGGCCCGCGCCGCCGGATGACGGAGGAGACGGGTGATGAGCTCGGCCTTGCCCACGATGATGCCCGACTGCGGACCGCCGAGCAGTTTGTCCCCGGAGAAGAGCACCAGATCGGTCCCGGCTGCGACGGCTTGTCGTATTCCCGGCTCGCCGGCCAGCCACTCGGGGGGCTTGGGTAACCAGGGAGTTGTCGAGTCGAGCAGACCGGAGCCGGCATCGAAGGCGATCGGCACCCCCGACTCCCGGCCAAGGGCGACCAGGGCCGCGAGCGGAGTCTCTTCGGTGAAACCCTGCACCCGGAAGTTCGAGGGATGGACCTTGAGCAGCAGGGCAGGCTGGCGAGGAAGAGTCGCGGCGTAGTCCGCCAACCGGGTCCGGTTGGTGGTGCCGACCTCGATCAATTGGGCTCCGGTGGCCGCGAGCAGTTCGGGTAAGCGGTAGCTGCCCCCGATCTCGATCATCTCTCCCCTTGACACCGGAACCGGGCGACCGAGCGCAAGGGCCATCAGCACAAGAAACAACGCCCCGGCGTTGTTGTTGACAATCAAGGCGTCCTCGGCCCCGGTGAGGGTGGCGGTCAAAGTCCGCAGATAGGCCGCCCTGGCGCCCCTCTCACCGGACGCCAGGTCCAACTCCACATTCCCAAAGTGGGTATAGGCAGCAGTGGCAGCGGCCGCGGCGGGGCCGGAGAGAAGGGCTCTCCCCAGGTTGGTGTGGAGGATGACGCCTGTGGCATTGACAACGGTTACGGGTCGGGACCGACCTAGGCGGTCAAGGCTGGCACGAGCTAGTTGTTCGGCGGAGGAGGGATCGCCTTTGGCCAGGTCGGCCCGCGCTTGTCCTACGGCCTTGCGAACCTCCTCCACCACCAGGGGACGGGGGAGGCCCCCGTCCGTCAGTTGGTTGGTCAGTTGGTCGACCGAGGGGAGATCTCGCAGAGACATCAGACCTTCAGACTACCGACGCCCTCTGATCCCGCTCCGGGAGGGATTGAGCTGTCCGTTTACCCTGAACCGGGTGACGACTACACCGGTGGTTCCGGTCTCGGCGGCGAGCCTGCTGCTGTTGCTCAATAGCCCGCTCGAGGTCCTGATGATGCGGCGTCCGCCCGGGGGGATGTTTGGAGACGCCTGGGTTTTCCCCGGAGGCGTGCTTGACGCCAGCGATGGTCCCCTCAACGGAAACGACCAGACACCTTTTCGTCTCGCCGCCTGCCGGGAACTGCTGGAAGAGGCGGGGGTGGAGGTGAATCCGGAGCGGATGGTGTTCGTCTCCCGTTGGGTCACACCAGTCGAGATGCCCCGCCGCTATGACACCAGGTTCTTCTTGATTTCCCTGGCAGACCGACCGGCCCTCCGTCTGGCCGACGATGAGGTGGTGGAGGCAGGTTTTGTTGCTCCTGCCACCGCCCTGGCGGCCCATCAGGCCCACCACTGGCGGATGGTTTTGCCAACGTTGGCCCACCTGCGCTGGCTCTCCCACTTTGCCTCTGGCGCCGAGGCCGAACGAGCGGCCGCGATGGCGCGGACCGAGCCGATCCAACCGCATGTCAGGGAGGACGGGTCGGTGGTAGAGGTCGAGATCCCTCTGTGGGAAGGAAACCGGTGAAGATCGAGAGAGTCCTTGCTCCCAACCCGGGACCGTTCACCGGACCTGGAACCAACACGTGGCTGCTCGACACTGGTGAGGTCACAATCATCGACCCCGGACCGATCATCTCCAGGCATCGCGCAGCAATCGAGGAAGCGGTGAGTGATCGGAAGGTGACTTCGGTCATGGTCACCCACACCCATCCTGACCATGCCCCGCTGGCCAATCCGCTTGCCCGTCACTACGAAGTGCCAGCCCTGGGGTATGGGCCGGGTCCCGAGTTCGTGCCCGATCGGGTGTTGACCGATGGCGACATCGTCGAGCTGGGTGAAGCCCGGATGCTGGTCATGCACACTCCGGGTCACTCCGCCGACCACCTCTGTTTCCTGATCGACCGCGTGCTCTTCTCCGGGGACCACATCATCGGGGGGTCGTCGGTGATGATCGAGGACGCAACCGCCTACATGGCCTCTCTCGTCCGCTTGCAGGGGATCGACCTGACCCGGTTGCTTCCCGGGCATGGTCAAGAGCTAGACCAGCCCCGGGAGGTCATCAACTGGTATCTGGCACATCGTCGCCAGCGCGAAGAAGAGATCGCGGCTGCCATCCAGGGAGGCGCCACGACTCTGGGTGAAGTCGTCGAGATCGTCTACCGGGAGGTTGACCCCGGGCTTCACCCGCTGGCCGCAATTTCTGTGATGGCCCATCTCCGCAAGTTGGCCCATGAAGGCACGGTGGTGATCGAAGGTGAACGGATCAAGCCCACCTAGTCGTCCCCCAAAAGCACGAGGGCCTGTGGGGGACTACAGGCCCTCGTGTTGGTCGGGGCCCCGTTGGGGGATCCAAGGCCCCGAAGAGAAGACAGCCTCCCAGCCGTCCCACCCGTCTTACCGGGCACGTTCTCGCACATCATCGGCCCCTGGGCCGCGCTAACTGGGACCCGTTTAGAGTACGCCCCAAGTGACTAGTTACTTGTGGACAAGGGAGGAACCTCTTGGCCGCTGACCGATAGCTGTTCCAGAAGTTTGGCGATCCGGCCTGTGCAACTCTCGTCGGCCACCGGTGGCAGGAGTTCGACGACTCGCCGGGCGGCGGCCCGGAATGCCAGCGCCGCCGGGTTTTCTGGATGAGCTCTGGTGACCGGCATGCCGGCATCACCTCCCGCCACCACCTCGGGATCAAGTGGGACCTGGGCAAGGAGCGGTACCAGCAGCGCCTCGGACAGATCGATCCCGCCACCGCTTCCGAAGAGTGGGTACTCGACGCCGTGGTCGCAGGTGAACGACGACATGTTCTCGATGACCCCGACGATGGGCATGTGCGAGCGGCGGGCCATGTCAGCGACCCGGATGGCGACCTTCTGGGCGGCCTTTTGGGGAGTGGTGACAACCACCATCTCCGCCTGGGGGAGGAGGCGCGAAAGGGCCATCTGGATGTCGCCCGTCCCCGGCGGCATGTCGATGACCAGGTAGTCGAGTTCGCCCCAGTCGACCTGGTGAAGGAACTGCTCGAGGGCCTTGGACAGCATCAGTCCGCGCCACATCAGAGCCGTCTCCTCGTTCTCGATGATGAGACCGGTCGACACCAGCCTGATACCGCCAACGCTGGCAGGGATGATGAGCTTGGTGGCTTCGTCGGCCTCCAGACGGGCTTCGGTCCCCATCATTCGGGGAATTGAGAACCCCCAGATGTCGGCGTCGAGCAAGCCGACCGAAAGACCCTGGTCGGCCAACGCCACCGCCAGGTTGACACTGATAGTGGACTTGCCCACCCCGCCCTTGCCCGAACTGACCGCCACCACCCGGGTGGTGGGGTGGACCCTGGTGGGGAGAGCTGTTTCTCTGGCCCGCATCCTGGCCCCCGACATGAGACGGGCCCGCTGTTTCGACGTCATCGCCGTGGTGCGAACGACCACGTCCTTCACTCCTGGAAGGGCCCTGACCTTACGGGCGGTTTCTCCTTCCAGAAACCCTCGCATCGGACATTGCGCCACCGTCAGCATCAGCCCGATTTCGGCTATTCCGTCGGCGTCTACATCAACCGAGGTGATCATCTCCAGGTCGACCACGTTGCCACCCAACTCCGGGTCGATTACTCCCCGAAGCGCCTCGTAAATTGCCTCGATGATCGGCATATGAATAACAAGGCTACCGACCACCTGGATATGCCCCACGTCGACGATTGGGAATACCGTCGACCCCAGTCCGGGTTACAATCTTGGTAATGACCCAGATTCTCAGCATCAAATCCGCCAAGCCCATACCGGTGGTGAGTCTCACCGACACGGCCGTGGTCAAAGTGGGCGAGTTGATCTCCGCCGAGGGAGAGCCTGGCCTCGCCCTGCGGGTAGCGGTTCGCGCCGGAGGATGCTCGGGGTTCTCATATGAGATGTTCTTCGACTCCGAGATCGAGGCGACCGACCTTGTGGCCGAGTACGGCGAAGTCAAGGTTGTGGTCGATCCCGAGTCGGCCGGTCGGCTGCAAGGAGCGACCCTGGACTACAAGGACAGCCTGATGGGCGGCGGTTTCGCCATCGACAATCCCAACGTGACCCGCTCCTGTGGATGCGGGAATAGCTTCTCCTGATCCTTGCCCAAACACGTTCCTTCGCTCCAGAACGCACCTAAACCTCTCGCGCCCTATTCGGTAGTAACCGAGGCCAACGGGTTTGTTTTCGTATCGGGCCAGGTGGCCCTGGATGTGGAGGGTGGCCCCACTCCTGAGGACGTGGTCGACCAGACCAGGATGATCATGAACAACCTCGGGGTGATCCTCCGAGATCTTGGTCTGGACTACTCCGATGTCGTCAAGACCTCGGTCTTCCTGACCGATGTGGCCGACTTCGGTCGGGTGAACGAGACCTACGGCCTCTACTTCGACTCCGAACCGCCTGCGCGCTCCACCTATCAGGTAGCCGCCCTGCCTCGCGCCGAGTTCAAAGTCGAGATCGAAGCGATCGCCGCCCGCTGACTGCGCGGGCCCGACTACGTAGAGTTGGGATCATGAATCAGCCGCAAGTCTTTGCCGCGCTTGGATTGATGGATCACAACCCCGGCAGCTTTGCCGGCGAGTGGCTTCCTTCCAACGGAGATCGGCTCGACGTCCTCAACCCCGCCACCGGGGAAACGCTCGCAACGGTGGGCCAGGCTTCGGTCGAGGACTACGAGAAGGTGATGGCCAGTTCCGTGGAGGCCTTCAACCGGTGGCGAACACTTCCCGCTCCCAAACGTGGTGAGTACGTCCGTTTGATCGGACAGGCACTCCGCGAGAAGAAGGAGGCGCTCGGGGCCCTGGTCACCCTGGAGATGGGAAAGATCAGAGCCGAGGGCGAGGGCGAAGTGCAGGAGATGATCGACATCTGCGATTTCGCAGTTGGACTCTCCCGCCAGCTCTATGGGCTCACGATGGCGTCCGAGCGGCCTTTGCATCGCATGTACGAGCAGTGGCATCCGCTCGGCCCGGTCGGCGTCATAACGGCGTTCAACTTCCCGGTGGCTGTCTGGTCATGGAACGCAGCGATTGCGGCGGTTTGTGGTGACACTGTGGTGTGGAAACCGTCCTCGGAAACACCCTTGACTGCGATCGCCGTCACCCGGATTGCCGCCGATGTCATGAAGGGCACCGGTTACGAGGGGGTGTTCAATCTCGTCGTCGGGAGGGGTGCGGTGGTCGGTGAGAGGATGCTCCACGACGAACGGCTCCCATTGATAAGTGCCACCGGTTCGACCAGGGTGGGGCGCCAGGTTGCCAGCGCAGTCGCCACCCGCTTTGGACGCTCCATCCTTGAACTTGGCGGCAACAACGCCATCATCGTTATGGATGACGCCAATCTCGAACTAGCTGTTCGAGCCGCGCTGTTCGCCGCGGTCGGCACTGCCGGACAGAGGTGTACCTCGTTGCGAAGGCTGATCGTTCATCAAGCAATCGCTGACAAACTCATCGATCGCCTCGTCGACGCCTACCGCCAGGTGCCCATCGGGGATCCCCTAGAAGCCGGGACCCTGATGGGGCCTTTGGTCACTTCCAGGGCGATCGAGGACATGATGGAGGCACTGGCCGCGGCCAAGGATCAGGGCGGGCAGATCCTGTACGGCGGCCACCGCCTTGACCGACCCGGCAACTTCGTCGAGCCCACCATCGTCCGGATCGACAAGAAGGCTGCGATCGTGCAGGAGGAGACGTTCGCGCCCATCCTCTATCTGATCGAGGTGGGGGATCTGGAGGAGGCGATCGCCGTCCAGAACGGCGTCCGCCAGGGCCTCTCCTCGGCGATCTTCACCGAGTCGCTCAAGAAGGCGGAGCGCTTCCTGTCGACGGTGGGCTCCGACTGTGGGATTGCCAACGTGAACATCGGTACTTCGGGAGCCGAGATCGGCGGCGCTTTTGGTGGCGAAAAGGAGACCGGGGGCGGCCGGGAGGCGGGTTCGGACTCGTGGAAGGTCTATATGCGGCGGCAAACCACCACCATCAACTGGGGTGACGATCTTCCCCTGGCCCAGGGCATCACTTTCGGATAGACGTGAGGCGTGAGACGTGAGACGTGGGTAGTACGCGTTCCGTACTCACGCCTCACGCCTCACGCCTAACCAAACCTGTAGCCGACCGAGCGCACGGTGACGATCCACGAAGCTCGCTCCTCGCCGAGTTTGGCGCGGAGACGGCGTATATGGACGTCGACCGTTCTGGCTCCCCCGTAATAGTCGTAGCCCCATACCTTTGACAGGAGCTGCTCGCGACTCCAGACCCGCCCCTGATGCTCGATGAAGAAGCGCAGCAGTTCGTACTCCATGTAGGTGAGGTCGATCGGTCGACCGGCGAGGGCGGCCTGATAGGTGAGGACATTCAACTCCAGGTCCTTGAAGTGGTGCACTTCGTCGGTGCCGGCGGCGTGGGTCAATCGCCGCACCCGCAACTTGAGCTCGGCATGATCGGGTGGCGTCATCAGAAAGTCGCTGATCCCGATCGCTGCATCCATCATCGACAATTGGGAGTGCTCGATCACAGCCAGGACCGGGACCGGGTTTTCGATAGATAGGGTTTCGAGCATCCGCAGACGACGGAGCGGCTCCTCTCCCAACTCGACCACCAGCGCGCCGGCGTCGCCCGGAAGCTCGCCGGCCAGGTCAGCGATCGCTCCGGCATTGATACCCGCCGCCAGCAATGCCGCTGCCAGCGATTCGGAATGGTCGGCTGGAAATACGGCTACATCCATCTCTCAGAGGACGGGCAGATAGGTGTCAAGCTCGAAACGACTCACATGGTGCTGGTAGCGGTCCCATTCCCTCCGTTTGTTGCGAAGGAACCAGTCGAAGACATGTTCACCGAGCGCGTCGGCCATCAGTTCCGAACGCTCCATGCGGTCGAGTGCTTCGGAGAGGGTTTCAGGAAGGCGAGCGATCCCGGCGGCCTGGCGCTCGGCACTGGTCAGGGCATGAACGTTGCTGTTCACCTCGGGGGGAAGTTCGTAGTTGTTGCGGATTCCCGACAGACCGGCCGCCAGCACTGCCGATAGGGCGAGGTAGGGGTTGGCCGCCGCATCGGGAGAGCGGTACTCGACTCGGACCGATTGCGACTTACCCTTCTTGGCCAGCGGGATTCGGACCAGGGCCGACTGGTTGTTGCGAGCCCAGGAGATCCAAATAGGGGCATCGAATCCGGCCACGAGTCGCTTGTACGAGTTGACCCACTGGTTGGTGACCGCGGTGATCTCGGCAGCATGAGTTAGAAGGCCGGCCACGAATTGCTGGCCGACTTTGGAGAGGCCGTTGTCGGAGCCGGGTTCGTAAAAGACGTTGCGGTCACCCTCGAAGAGGGAGAGATGGAGGTGCATGCCCGAACCATCGTGTGCTTCCAGCGGCTTGGGCATGAAGGTGGCGTAGATCCCATGTTCCATCGCCACCTCCTTCACGGTCAATCGGAAGGTCATGATGTTGTCGGCCATCGTCAGGGCGTCGGTGTAGCGGACGATGATCTCGTGTTGGCTCGGCGCTACCTCGTGATGGGAGTGCTCCACCGGGATCCCCATCAACTCGAGAGCGTTGATGGTCTTGCGGCGGTACTCCTGAGCCATGTCGAGGGGGGTGAGGTCGAAATAGCCGCCATGATCGAGCACCTGGGGTTCCGGACCGGCGTCCTGGAAGTAGAAGAACTCCAACTCGGGTGCCACGTAGAAGGTGAATCCAAGATCGGCAGCTTTGGCCAGATTGCGCTTGAGGACCCCGCGGGGGTCACCCTCGAAGGGAGTGCCGTCGGGGAGGACTATGTCACAGAACATCCTGGCGACCTGTTGGTCCGGGCGCCATGGCAGGATCTGGAAGGTGGCCGGGTCGGGTTGGGCGAGCATGTCGGCCTCCTGGACCCGGGCGTAACCGTCGACAGCCGAGCCGTCGAAGGTCATCCCCTCCTCAAAGGCCGTTTCAAGTTCGGCCGGGCTGATCGAAACCGACTTGAGAAAACCCTGCACGTCGGTGAACCACAACCGCACGAACCGGATCCCTCGTTCCTCCACCGTACGAAGGACGTATTCCGCTTGCTTGTTCACGATTTCTCCCAACCGGCTGGCGAATAATGACCCGGGGTCGGGGCTATGTTATTGGAGCGGGGCCATCATTGTTCTGGCAGAGGCGTCCAGAGACGGGATGTGCCTACCGATAGGTTTGAGTGCCCTCAAACAGCGATCAATGCCCCACCGCTTGAGAGCGGCTGTTCTCTTGTTGGTGATGGCCACAGCGTGCCAGGCGGGAGCTGGCCCATCTGCCACCACCACAGCGGTAACCGCGACCGCGACCACGGCCCTGGGGGGGGCGGCGGGGTCGCAGGTATTCGAGCTCCTGGCTCTCGCCATCCATCCCAACGGCACGCAGTTGAGAGTTGACCGGGTCGAGGTGCTGGGCGACTCGGTAGTCCTGTCGGGGAGTGTTACCAACGGTTCTCAATACGGGATCAGCATCGATCGGGGGACTACCGAACTGCGCGCCGACACGGGAGAGGTAGCCCAGCTGATCGAAGGGCTGCCCGAGGAGGAGATCGCGCCAGGTGCCGAGCTTGGCCTCGTCCTGCGCTTCACTCCTCTCTCAGGCCCCTCGGCGGTGACGCTCATCCTCAACTCCGGCCACGGCTCGTCGACATCCGGTTCTTCCACCAGCTCACCCGCAATGGAGTTGGGCCCGATCGCTCTCGACTCGGAGATCAGCAGACCTACCCTCCCCGACCCGGTTCCCCTGCACCGTTCGGTCGCTGCTCCGACAGGAGTGGAGCTGCAAATAGAAGGCATCAACTTCACGGAAAATCGGATCGGGGTTTGGGTCCGCATCGCCAACCCCGGTCAGATCGATGCCTCCATCGCGCCCACCATCGCCCCCAGCCTGCTTATCGACGACCTCGAAAACCGGTATCCACTTGTCCTGCCTGAGAAGGCTGGGTCGATCGTCATCCCAGCCGGATCCGCCCGAAGTGGCGTTCTCTCTTTCGCGGGTCGCATCCACCCAGAGGCAGTGAGCCTGGGCCTCGGCCTCAACGCCGGCTTGGGAGGCGACACCGGCGATCAGCGGGTCATCTACCCCAGGCTGATAGTCGAAGCGATCCCCCTCGCCGGCGACGTGACGATCGCTCCACTCCCCAACCCGATAGGAGTCCAAGCGGCCGCCGACCATCCCAACGGCGTTCGAGTGGAGTTGGCGTCCATGGTCTTCAGCAGCAACGGCATCAGCGCTGGACTGGTCGTGACCAACGGCGGCAGTCACCGGGTGGCGTTGGCGGCCCTCCCGACCTATCTGGTCGACGACCACAACAATCTGCATCCTCTGGTAGCTCCCGCCGACAACCCACAATTGACCCTCGACCCTGGCGCCTCCATCGAAGGCACCTTCGCGTTCTCTGGTCGCGTCGCCGATACCGCCACTCAAATCTCGCTCACCTTCAACGCGGGCGGGTCACTTGACGACCCCACAAGTCAGAGGCCGTCGCTTGGGCTCGGACCGTACGCACTCGAACGGCCTGCCGCACCCCTCCAGCCAATCGAACCAAAAGTGTTCGCCGTGAGCACTCGGAGCAGGCTCGTTGAGGACACTTTCGCAAGCTCCGAGGTCGAGCAGATCACCCAAACCCTCACCCAGTTTGGAGCCACCGAAGTTGAAGGCGGCTTCCGGCTCACCTTGCCCGACAACATCCTCTTCGACTTCAACAGCGCAGAGCTCAGACCTGACGCCGCCCAGGCCCTCTCTCTCATCGCAGACGTGCTTTTGTACTTCGAAGGCGACCAGGTCATCGTGATCGGCCACACCGACTCCATCGGCAGGGCTTCCTACAACCAGCGCCTCTCCGAGCAGCGAGCTCAAAGCGTGGTCAACACCCTCATCGCCACCCTTGGAATCCCTTCCGACCGGCTCACTGCCGAAGGCCACGGCGCCGACGAACCCCTCGCACCCAACACAAACCCAGATGGCCAAGACAGCCCCGAAGGCCGCCAGCTCAACCGCCGGGTGGAGATCGTGGTGCTCACCACTCGCGACCTCCCGGTTCCCTAGCCCTTCTGGTCGGGTCTCAAAGCCAGTCGCGGCGACGAAAGACGAGGTAGAGCCCCAGTGACAGTAGAGCTATCAGAAGCGTCGCCGCTATAACACCCGAGGTTCTGCCGGAGCCCGGATAGGGCACGTTCATGCCGTAGTAGCCGGTGATCAGGGCGGGTACGGCGATAATCGCCGCCCAGCTGCTGACCTTCTTGACTATTTCATTCTGACGGTGCATGTCTTCGTTTTGCCTCACGGTCACTTGAATCAAATTCGCCTCCAAGATGGAGGTGAGCAGATCGCGGAAGGCTGTGATTCGTTCTACGACTCGCAAAAGGTGATCGTGGGAGTTGCGAAAATACTCTCGCAACCCCGGGTTGATGGCATCAAAGTGACCACCGACCAATCGATCTAGGGGACCTATCAAAGGTTGAGCTGCTTGGTTGAATTGAAGTACTTCTCGCTTCAGCTTGTAGATGCGTTCGGTGGGCGCAGCGGCTGATGAGAACACTTGAGCCTCCAATTCCCCGATGTCTCCTTCCAGACCCACTAGGACATCTGCATAATCGTCCACTACGCGGTCGATGACGGCATGAAGGACGGCACCCGGTCCCAGCGTCAGCTCTTCGGGTGCAGCTTCCAAAGCCTTACGCACTTCGACTAGACGAGACACCTCGCGATGGCGAACGGCCACTACAAAGTGCCGGTCGATGAACAAGAGAATCTCTCCGAAATCCACCACCTCGACCGGGTCTACGTAGCGAGCCGGCTTGAGTACGACGAACAAGGTGTCGTCGTAGATTTCCAACTTCGGGCGCTGGTGGGCACGAATCGCATCCTCAACGGCCAAATGGTGGAGACCGTACTCCTCTCGTACCGCCGCGAACTCTTCTTCTGTGGGTTCGTACAGACCGATCCACGCAAACGTGTTGGACCCGGTGCAAAGCTCGTGGGAGCCTTCCAACACAAATGGACCGGGAAGACGGACCCCATCGCGATATAGCGCAGCGTCAACGTACACGGTCAGAAACTAGTCGTGAGTCGTGGGTCGTGAGAGGATCCTGGGTTCGTCTCATGTCCCTCGTCTCACGTCTCACGACTCTCTGGCGGGCCGGGGAAGAAAGCGTTGGTTCGCCTGGCGTACTCCTCGTAGCCCGGACGCCGTGTACCAATGGTCTTCTCCAACAGGCCTGCCCCCGAGTACCTGATGAGAAGGGCCGACATCACCAGCGGTCCCAACACTGTCCACCAATCTCCGCCTGCGGCCGCGACCAGGAACAGACCCCACCACACGCAGAAGTCCCCGAAGTAATTGGGATGCCGGGTGTAGCGCCACAGACCGCGGTCCATCACCTTCCCTTTGTTGGCCGGGTTTGCCTTGAAACGGGCGAGTTGCCAATCCCCGATGGTCTCGAACGAGAGCCCCAGTAGCCACAGTGCGGCTCCCAAGCCGTCGAGCGGCGAAAGAGCCATTCCGGGATCGCCGCCAGCTATCCCGGCCTGAACCGGTAACGACACGATCCACATCAACAGACCCTGGAGACCGAATACGGTCCCCAAGCTCATCAGAAAGAACCGATCACCGTGCTGGCGCCGCATCGCCTGGTATCGGTAGTCCTCACCTTTGCCCAGGTTTCGCCAGGTCAGATAGGCACTGAGACGCAGACCCCAGATGGTGGTGAGGACCGCCAGCAGCCAGCCGCGGCTCCCGATGGGACTCGTTGCAACGACCACCGCCCATGCCACCAGCACGAACCCGAGGCCCCATATGAGGTCCACGATCGAGGCATCCTTGATCAGGCCGCTGACGATCCAGGTGATCAGCATCAAGCCCGCAACGGTGGCGGCGGCAGCCAGCATTGCCTCAGACACCGTTGGCACCGATCGTCGACGTAGCGCCCAACCAACGATCCATCTCAGCCCACGCTCCGTATAGCCATTCGGATCGGTCGGCTCGATCCGCGGGGACTTCCTGGCGGGGGACGCGCCACAATCTCACGTTGATCACCTGCCCGACCAGGCCGCCCGACCAGATGTCTTGGAGCCGGGCGAATCCATCGAGTCCCTTGTGCCCAAGTATGACCACATCGGCCGGTGACGCGTCGAGGAGAGCCGTTACCCCACCGAGACGAGGAGGAAGCAATCCCCGCAAATTGCCTCCGAGCTCGTGCAGGCGCGGATTTCTCTTGAGCGCCGCCACCGCTCGCTGTTGTTTCTCGGGGGTGAATCGGGTGCCCTCAGGGAAAATCAGAACCCCCTCGTCATCGCTCAGATCAGCGGCAAGGTCGCGTAGCGAGTTCATTTCGTGGTCAGTGTCGAGCCCCCGCCGATCGACGAAGTGATTGGGGAGCCGGCATCCGACCAGGTCAAGGGCCGGGTCTATGAGCAGTTCCTTCTTGAGAACGTAACGAAGCTTGATCCCGTGAGGGCTGGTGAAGATCTGGAAGGGGAGCAGGTTGTCCACGATCGAGGCGTGCCGGGAGAGCACCAGGATCGGGCCCGGGGAAGCATCCTGCGGCGCTTCGATTTCGAGCCGCAGTCGGAAGATCCAACGAGCTGACAGCCAGAGAGTGTCGGCCCACCACTTCTGCAACGCGTAGGTGAGTCTGGAGAGCCGTTCCGGGTTCGATCGCCATCCGGCCCACAACCAGATGAGGAAGTAAGCCGCCACCGCTACCACCTCGGCCGTGAGATAAACGACCGCGAAGACGACCAGCCTTGAAGCCACGGGAGGAACCCGCGATCGCACGAGTCGAGTCAGGTCGACAAGGACGGCCATGGACAACAGCACAGGCAGCAGGGCCAGGGTGAGCAACCACGTCACCCCCAACAGCGGAAGGGTGACGAGTCTCCTGCGCCAAGCCGGGAGGTGATGCATTGTGCGGTAATACCAGCACAAGGTGCAGGTCCGCTGACGCATGGCCGCTCTTCCGCTGCGTGCAGCTAATTTCACCGCATGGGTTCGGTCATCATCGGGACGGGCATGGCGGTGCCCGACAACGTTGTCACCAACGACGATCTGACCCGGATCATGGACACCTCGGACGAGTGGATCTCGTCGCGCACGGGAGTGCGGGAGCGGAGATTGGTCGAGGTCGGCGTGGGATCGGCAGCTTTGGGAGCACGAGCGGCAAGTGCGGCGTTGGCCGACGCCAATCTCCTTCCCGGTCAGATCGACGCCCTGGTGACCGCAACGATGACTCCGGACTTCCAGGCTCCCGGCAACGCTCCCCTCATCCAACACGCCCTGGGGCTCAACAAGGTCGCCTCCTTCGATCTTCGCCAGCAATGCTCCGGCTTCCTCTACGGTCTCGATCTGGCCGACTCCCTCATCGCCTCCGATCGGGCTGACACCGTCATCGTGGTCGGTTCTGAGGTCCACGGTGGCTACTTCCCTTGGGGCAGGGGTTTTGAGGTCGCAATGGGCAGGTCCGATGAGCCACTCACCGTCGATGAGAGGGATCTGAACACCGAGCACCGCTCGTGGGCGGTCCTCTTCGGGGATGGGGCTGGAGCGGTAGTCGTCACCAGGGGGACCTCGCAATCCGAGGGTGTTTTGGCATCTGAACTCCGCACCGACGGGAGTCAGTTCGGATTGATCCAGGTTCAGGGCATCGGATTCACCCATCGGCCCTACGTGGATGAACAGCAACTGGCAGAAGGACTCCACTTGCCGGTGATGGACGGCCTGGGGCTCTACCGGCAAGCGGTCAGGCTGATGCCCGAGGTGGTGCGCTCGGTGGCGGCGCGGGCCGGACTGGCGGTTGAGGACCTCGACCTGATCGTGGCTCATCAGGCCAACGATCGGATCCTGGAAGGTGTGCGACGCCAGTTGTCGATGGGGGAAGACAGAATCCCCTCCAACATCGCCAGATATGGCAACACCACCTCGGGGACACTTCCCATTCTCTTCCACGAACTGCGCAAAACGGGGAGGGTGGAGCCGGGAACGATCGTCTGTTTCACCGCGTTCGGCGCGGGAGCCCACTGGGGGGCCCTCATCTACCGGGAGCCACTTAGTAACCTGTAAATCCATGCCCCGCATTCGGGCCGGTTCTATCAACGAACACAAGGCGATAACTCGCTCTCAGATCCTCGCCGGGACCAGGGAATTGCTGGAGGAGACCGGGAGTGCTGACCTCAACTTTGGGGAGGTGGCGGCGGCGGCTGGAATCGGCCGAACCACCCTCTACGAGTACTTTCGGGACAGGGATGATCTGATCGCATCGATGGTGGAGGAGAGCCTCCCCGGGGTTATGGAGACCCTCATCGAGAGGGTCGAGCGAAGCCAGCCCGCCGCCGACCAGCTTCTCGATCTCGCCGTCGCCGTCGTCGAGTTTGTTGCCTCCGACCCGGTGCTGGGGCTAATCCTTCATCGCGAGGTGCCCAGGTTGAGCGCGCCAGCCCAGGATCGGATACGCATGGCGCACAGTGACCTGGCAGTTGCGGTCATGAAGACCTACGGGGAGGCCGTGGCCGCCGGGTCGTTTCGAGCAATGCCGCCCGACCTCGCCGGACGGTTTATCCAGGACGTGATGATGTCGGGCGCCCGAGCGGTCATCGCAGCTCCCGACCCTCGCCGCCGGATGGCCGAGGTCACCGGCGCCCTCAGGGACTTTCTCACCCATGGCCTCTCCGCTTGAGCGTCTCACGCCTCTTTGCTATTTGTTAACCCAAGGATCATGTCGGTCGATCAAAATGGGTGCACGCCATGCCTGACCGTTACCTGAATCGAGAGCTTTCCTGGCTCGATTTCAACGGAAGGGTCCTCGCTCTGGCCGAGAACCCCGATGTCCCGTTGATGGAGAGGGTGCGGTTTCTGGCGATCTGGTCGTCCAATCAGGACGAGTTCTTCCAGGTTCGGGTGGCGGGACTCCTCGAACAAGGGGCCCGGGGGATTTGGAGTCCCACTGCCGACGGGGGGACCCCCCTCGAGACCCTGGCAGCGGTGCGCGAGCTCGCCAGCGAACAGTACGAACGGGCAAGCAAGGTGTTCATCACCGATCTGGCCCCCAGGCTCGCAACGGCCGGTATCGGGTTCTCCGACTACGGAGCCCTCGACGAGGACGACCGTCACCACCTCGATCACCAGTTTCGGGAGCGGGTCTTTCCAGTCGTCACTCCGCTGGCCGTTGATCCCTCGCACCCTTTTCCGTACATATCAAACCTCTCGCTCAACCTCGCGGTGGTGGTCCGTAACCCGGACACCCAGCTGACCCGGTTCGCCCGGGTCAAGGTCCCCCCCATCCTCCCCCGGTTTGTCGTGCTTCCGGACGGTGAACGCTTCGTTCCCCTGGAGCAGGTGATCGCTGCCCATCTCTCCGATCTGTTTCCCGGCATGCAGGTTCTGGCCCACCACACATTCCGGGTGACGCGCAATGCCGATCTCGAATTCGAAGAAGAGGAAGAGAACGGCGACCTGCTCCTGACCATTGAGAGCGAACTCACTCGGCGCCGATTCGGCCGGGTGGTTCGTCTCGAAGTAGCACCCGATTTACCCGATGATGTCCTCGACCTGTTGTTGCGGGAGATGGGCGCCACCAACGACCAGGTCTACCACCTGGAGGGCCCCCTCGACCTGGGTGGCCTCGCCAACCTGCAGACACTTACCCGCCCTGATCTCAAGTATCCATCTTTCACCGGCGTGATCCCCGCCCGCCTGTCCCCGGTTGAAGGCTCCCTGCCGGAGGTGTTCGGAGTGATCAGAGACGGGGATTTGCTCGTGCACCATCCCTACGACTCGTTTGCCTCCTCCACCGAGGCGTTTCTTGCCCAGGCGGCCCGCGACCCCCGGGTTCTCGCAATCAAACAAACCCTGTACCGGACCAGTCGGGACAGCCCGGTCATGCAGTCCCTGATCCACGCCGCCAACGAAGGCAAGCAAGTGGTGGCTCTGGTCGAGTTGAAAGCTCGTTTTGATGAGGAGCGCAACATCGAGTGGGCCCAACGCCTCGAGGATGCCGGGGTGCACGTCGTTTACGGCGTGGCCGGTCTCAAGACTCACACCAAACTTTCACTGGTGGTCAGGGATGAAGGGGAAACCATTCGTCGCTATTGCCACATCGGCACCGGCAACTACAACGAGTCCACCGCCCGCATCTATGAAGACGTCGGTCTCTTTACGGTTGATCTGGACCTTGGTGCCGATCTATCCGACCTCTTCAATTTCCTGACCGGCTACAGCCGGCAGCGAACCTATCGGAAGCTGGCCGTCTCCCCCGACGGGATTCGTGGGCGTCTCGTGGAGTTGATCGAACACGAGGCGGCGATGCCGGACGGGATGATCACGCTGAAAATGAACTCACTGGTCGATTCAGGAATGATCGATGCCCTTTACGAAGCATCCGAGGCCGGAGCCCGCATCGATCTGATTGTGCGAGGGATCTGCTGCCTGGTGCCGGGTGTGCCAGGTCAATCATCAAACATCAAGGTCCGGTCGATTGTCGGGCGGTACCTCGAACACTCCCGTGTGTTCAGGTTTGGCTCCCGGTCGCGGAGCCGCACCTACTTGATCGGTTCGGCCGATCTCATGCCCCGGAACCTGGACCGCCGGGTCGAGGCGCTTGCTCCGGTCGAGGATCCCGACCTCCAGTTCCGTCTGGACGAGATCCTGGAGGTGTTGCTGGCCGATGATGAACTTGCCTGGGAGTTGGGTGCCAACGGGACCTGGACCAAGGTGCTCACCGAAAACAACGTCAACGCCCAGGACTCGCTAGTCGGCCTCGCCCAGGCAAGGGCCAAAGCACTCCTCTAACCCCCTTCCGGCGTAGAAAAGCCGCCGAAAATGGCGCCCGATCTACGCAAGAAGGGGATGGGGTGACAACGTTTACCTCCCGTTAACCCGCGGGCTGGAGCCGCGTTAACGGCCCTCCGTACTTTGTCGCACGCGCGGATCAATCCCGCGCCGCCGTCGCGGAGGACGGCATTCCCGACAAGGAGAGACAGAGGAGAAATGAACCGATCCAAGCTGGCCTTGATAGGCGTATTGCTGTTGGTGCTGGCCGCCTGCGGCGGCTCTGCCACAACGACGACCGCTGCTCCCACCACCACCGCTGGCCCCACCACCACGGCAGCACCGACGACGGCACCCCCAACTGATGAAGGGCTGCCGCTGGTTGATCCATTGTCCGTCACGGGTGACATCGTTACGGCCGGAAGTTCGACCGTGTTCCCACTGACCGAGGCAGTTGCCGCCCAGTTTGAGGATGAAGGATATGGCGACACCATCACCATCGACAGCATCGGGACCGGGGCAGGCTTTGAGCGGTTCTGCGTCGCCGGCGAATCTGATGTTTCCAACGCCAGTCGGGCCATCGAAGACGATGAGGTGGCGCTATGCGAGGGAATCGGACGAACTCCCATCGAATTCCGAGTAGGGACCGATGCTCTAGCGGTAGTTGTCAGTCCCGGCAACTACTTCGCCGAGAACTTGACCCTTGCCCAGATTGCGCTGGCGTTCTCGACAGCTGCCACGTGGGCAGATGTCGACCCCAGTTTCCCAGCACATCCCATTCAGCGGTTCTCGCCAGGCGAGGACTCGGGGACGTTTGACTACTTCGTCGAAGCAGTCCTCGACGACGACCCCGCTCCACTTCTGGGGGCAGAAAACCTCCAGCTTTCCGAGGACGACAACTTCCTGGTGCAGGGTGTCTCCGGTGATGGCTGCACGGAGGGTGACCTCTCGAGCCCATGTGCGATCGGCTACTTCGGCTACGCGTATTTCGTAGAGAACACCGACGTGCTGCAGGTGCTGGATGTGGAAGGGGTTGAGCCGAGCCAGGCGAATGTGGACGCCTCCACCTATCCGCTGGCCCGTCCGTTGTTCATCTACAGCGATGCCTCGATAATGGGCGACAAACCCCAGGTGGCGTCCTTCATCGCCTACTACCTGGATGTGGTCAACGACGTGATCATCGACGTCGGCTATTTCCCGGCTCCAGCCGCCGACTTTCAGTCAGCAGTTGATGCCTGGTTGGAGGCCATGGGCATGTGATTAGCCGGATTCGGGGAGGGCAGCCTGCCGACCTTCTAGGCCGCTGTCCTCCCCATTCCGCCTACCATCCCCAACAGTTACATGGCCACCCCACCGGCGACCACTACTGCCTCCGGCCACTCGTTGCGGCGTCGTTCCCGGCCCACCGAGACGATCATCCAGGCTGGTCTTTTCCTCGCTGGCGCGGTCTCCATCTTGACAACCGTCGGCATCGTCTACGAACTCGGCAAAGAGGCTTTGCTTTTCTTCCAGGATCCGGCGGTTTCGCCGGTCGAGTTCTTCACCTCGACCGTGTGGCAACCTTCGTTGGGCGAGTTTGGAATTGGTGCTCTGCTACTGGCGACGCTGCTCACATCTTTCATCGGAATGTTGGTGGCGTTGCCCATCGGTCTGGCTTCCGCGATCTATCTCTCCGAGTACGCCTCGAGCCGGGTCCGCAAGTTCTTTAAGCCGGTTCTTGAGGTACTGGCCGGTGTCCCCACCGTCGTTTATGGCTACTTCGCACTGTTGTTCATGACCCCGCTTCTTCGCACCGTCTTAGGTCAGGGGACCGTCGAGATTTTCAACGATGCTTCCGCCGGGATCGTGATCGGCATTCTCGTGATCCCGCTGGTTTCTTCGCTGGCGGAGGATGCCTTGTCGGCGGTTCCCCGATCATTGCGGGAGGCGTCCATGGCACTCGGCGCCACCAAATTCGAGACTGCGGTCCGGATCGTGGTACCCGCCGCTCTCTCGGGCATATCGGCCGCCTTCATGATCGCCATATCGCGGGCCATCGGGGAAACGATGATCGTCGCGATCGCGGCGGGCGCCGGACCGAAGAATTTCGTTCTTGGCGAGGACAGCCTGCTGGGTTACATCCTCAATCCCTTTGTGGCCGGCGAGACGATGACCGGTCACATCGTCCGCATCTCTGGCGGCGATATCAGCTACGCCACCCTCCAGTACAACAGCCTCTTTGCGATCGGGTTGACGCTGTTCGTGATCACGTTGCTGCTCAATATGGTGAGCCAGCGAATCGTCCGCCGTTTCCGCGAGGTCTACGAATGACCTTGCAGAAGGAGATGGACGCAGTCCGCGGGGTGGTCAAGGGACAGTTCCCGGAGGGTCCGGCGGCCACCAGCCTTGCCCGGCGGCGGGCTCGACGAGGGCTGGCTTCTCGCATGCTGTTCCTCGGGGCACTTCTCCTCGCCGTGCTGTCGCTGTTGACGCTCATTTACACGGTGGTCAACCAGGCCTTCGGGTTGGTCGCAATGGAGAGCACCATCGCCCCCGAGAAGATCATCGCCGAGTTCAACCTCCCGCCCGACCAAGAGTTGGCAGCTACTGACAAGGACACTCTGGTGGTCATTCTCCAGGGCTACATCGCCACCAACGCAGGCCGGCGCCTGGAGCGCGATCAAAGGTTCTATGACGATCGCCTGGTTTTCGAACCTCAAGAGAGCTGGGATGTTCTCTGTGCCGGACCCGATGCCACCCCGGGTTGCACGCTCCCTGCTCGTGACCAGGCGTCCGTCTACCAACTGGTTCTGGAGAGGGTCGTAGAGCCGAATGTGGTGGCTACCTGGAACCTGGTCGAGAGCATTGTTTCGCGCCCCGAGATCGAGGCGCAGGTCGCGGCCGAGTTTCCCCAGGCGACGCTGGAGTTTCGCTCCTGGGTGTCGGGAAGCTTTGTGCGTTCGCCCCAGAATCCCGAACCCGAAGTGGCCGGCATTCGCACCGCCATCCTCGGCTCGCTCTGGTTGTTGGCCGTCACGGCCTTGTTTGCTTTTCCGGTCGGTGTTGCTGCTGCCATCTATCTCGAGGAGTACGCAGGTGCCAACCGGCTCAACCGCTTGATCCAGACCAACATCAACAATCTGGCCGGGGTGCCGTCGATCATCTACGGAATGTTGGGTCTGGCGATTTTCGTGAGGGCCCTGGAGACATTCACGAGTGGTTCGGCGGTTGGGGCTACTGCCCCTGGTGACGTGGCCAACGGCCGAACGGTCATTTCCGCCGGACTGACCCTGGGTTTGTTGGTGTTGCCGGTGGTGATCATCAGTGCCCAGGAGGCGATCAGGGCGGTTCCCCAGTCGTTGCGCCGGGCCGGCTTGGCGCTCGGCGCCAGCAAGTGGCAGACGATCAGGGCCCATGTATTGCCCAACGCCGCCCCCGGGATCCTGACCGGCGCCATCCTGTCGATGGCCCGGGCATTTGGGGAAAGCGCTCCTTTGGTGGTCGTGGGTGCCTCGACCTTCATCACCGTTGACCCGAGTGGTCCGTTTTCGAAATTCACGGCCCTGCCGATCCAGATCTATCAATGGACCTCCCGCCCCCAACCCGAGTTTCAACACATTGCTGCCGCCGCCATCGTCGTGCTATTGATCATGTTGTTGGCGCTCAATGCCACCGCCATCATTTTGCGCAACCGGTTTCAGAGGAGCTATTGATGGATATGTTGGAAGACGAACAGATCGACTTGACCACCATCCCACCGCCCTCCCCAGCACCTCCGACCGATCGGGTCGCGGTGCAGGCGCGGGAGCTCTCGGTCTACTACGGCGACTTTCAGGCGGTCAAGGACATCGATCTGGCTTGCGTCGCCAACCGAATCACTGCCTTGATCGGACCATCCGGTTGCGGCAAGAGCACCGTCATCCGTTCCTTCAACCGGATGAACGATCTGGTCCCCTCCGCCCGGGTGGAGGGCCAGATCCTTTTCGATGACGTCGACATCTATGGTCCGGGAATTGACCCGGTGGAGGTGCGCCGGAAGGTGGGGATGGTATTCCAGAAGCCCAACCCCTTCCCCAAGAGCATTTATGACAACGTTGCCTGGGGAGCCAAGGTCAACGGGTTCAAAGGGGAGATGGACACCCTGGTCGAAGAGGCCCTCCGTCAGGCGGTCCTCTGGGATGAAGTCAAGGACAAGCTCAAGGAGAGCGGATACTCGTTGTCAGGCGGCCAACAACAGAGGCTGTGCATTGCCCGGGCAATCGCCGTCAAGCCCGAGATCGTGTTGATGGATGAGCCCACCTCGGCCCTCGACCCCGTTGCGACGTTGCGTATCGAGGAGTTGCTCCAGGACCTCAAAAAGCGTTACACGATCATCATCGTTACCCACAATATGCAACAAGCTGCCAGGGCATCCGACTTCACCGCTTTCTTCAACATGAATGCCGAGCGGGCGGGTTACCTGGTCGAGTACGGCCGTACCGAGGACATCTTCACCAAACCCCGCGAGCAGACCACTGAGGACTACATAACAGGACGGTTCGGATGACCGACATACGTTCGCACTTTCATCAGGAACTGTCCGACCTCGAGCAAACTCTTCTCAATGTGGCCGACCAGGCCGAGCAGATGGTCGGCATGGCCGTTGACGCGGTCTGCCTGCCGGACATGGATCTGGCCGCCCGGGTGGTGGCGCTCGACAACCAGATCGACAGGGTCTACCTGGAAGTCCACGACCGGTGGCTGACCCTGATGGCTCGCCAACAGCCCATGGCCAGCGATCTCCGGATGATGTCAGTCCTCCTTCATCTCAACACCACGCTTGAGCGGATGGGCGACCAGTGCGTCAACATCGCCAAGATGGCGCAGATCACCTACGGTCTGCCACGTTCGGAGCGGATCATCGGCCAGATCAGGGAGATGGGTGATTTGGTTCGCCAGATGATTCGCACCGGGGTGGAGGCGCTGGTTCGCCGCGACATCGACGAAACCCGACTGTTGCCGGCCATGGACGAACCGGTCGATCGCCTCAATCGCAACATGTATCGGGAGGTCGTGGAATGCGGCTCCGATCCAGCGCTTCTCGAGTGGGCAATCCGGATGATGCTGGTGAGCCGGGCGCTCGAGCGGATTGGCGACCAGGTGGTGGACATCGCCGAACAGACCGCGTTTCTTCTTACAGGCGAGATGATGGAGTTCAACGAAGATGGCATCAACGGCGCCAGCTAGCGACTATCGGCCGCGGGTGCTGGTGGTAGAGGACGAAGTTGCCATAGTCGAGGCGGTCAAATACGCCCTCGACCTCGAAGGGTTTCAGGTCACCTCGACGTCCAACGGCCGGGAAGGGTTGGAGGCCGCGCGACGGCTCAATCCGGCGCTGGTGTTGCTTGACGTGATGCTGCCAGGCATGTCGGGCCTCGACGTCTGTCGCCAGCTTCGGCGGGAGTCCGATGTCCCCATCATCATGCTCACCGCCAAGGAAGGGGAGGCGGACAAAGTGGCGGGCCTTGAACTGGGTGCGGACGACTACATGACCAAACCCTTCTCCATGCGGGAACTGGTAGCCCGGGTGAGAGCACAGATCCGACGCTCCGGGAAGTCGGGGGCCCTCGCCGATGGCAATGAGGTCCTGCGTGGCGGCAGCATCGAACTCGACGTTGATGCCCACGAAGTGCGGGTGGAGAGCACGCCGGTGCCGTTGCGACCCAAGGAGTTCGATCTGTTGGAGTCGTTGATGCGCCGAAAGGGCCGCCTGGCTACTCGGGACACCCTGATCGACGAGGTATGGGGTCCGGGATACTTTGGCGCCACCAAGACACTGGACGTCCACATCAAGCGGCTTCGTCAGAAGCTCGAGCCAGGTGGGGCTGGCTCTCGCCACATCGTCACTGTTCGAGGATTGGGCTATAAGTTCGTCGATGAGTAGGTCCAGGCGGAGCGTGGTCCCGCGGCTGCTCGCCGTCTATGCAATCGCCTTTGGTTTGATCCTTGCCGTGGTAGCAACGGTTGGGGACCCGACCGGAGGTCAGGTGGCCGCTGCTGTTGTGGCAGGCGCGGTCGGTGCGGCGCTGGTCCTCATCTTGGGGCGTCGTACCCAGTTGGACATCGATCGCAACGCCGATCAGCTGACCCGCCGGGCGACTGACGCCGAGGCCAGGGCTGACCGATCCGAGGAGGAGCGTCGCCTCCTGGAGCAGGTCCTGGCCGTGGTCCGTCAGGGTGTGGTGCTGGTCGGCGAGGATGACGTGATCGCCTTCGCCAATCAGGCGGCCCATGAGATGGTGAGGCCGGCGGACAAGCTTTCCACCCTCGTTCCCCGGGGCCTGCAAAAGCTGGTCCGTCAGGCTCGGCTTGAACAGACGGTGGCGGAAGGTGACATGGAGTACGGCTCACCGGTGCGGACCCTGCGGGCGGCCGCGGTGCTGTTCCCTGCCGACAAACGGGTGCTGGTCACCATCACCGACGTCACCGTCAACAACCGGATCGAGTCTGTGCGTCGCGACTTCGTTGCCGCCGCCTCCCACGAGCTCAAGACCCCGGTGTCAGCGATGCTGGCATCGGCCGAGGCGCTCAATCTCGCTCTCGCACGCGATCCCGAAGCTGCGCAACGATTCGCGGTGCAGGTTGAGCGCTCGGCCCAGCAACTGGCGAGATTGGTGAGCGACCTGCTGGACCTCTCCAGGGTTGAGTCCACCCTCATGGTGGCCGAGCCCGTCAGGGTCGACCAACTGGTCGAAGCCGAAGTGAACAGAATGCGGACCAGTGCCGATGAGGCGGGCATACATCTCGGTCTGGAGGCGACTCCCGTCCAGGTCGCGGGCAACCCGCAGGATCTGAGGCTGGCGATTCGCAACCTGATCGACAACGCCCTCCGCCACACACTGAGAGGTGGATCGGTGGAGGTGACGGTGTCAGCCGGTAACGGCCGGTGCCTCGTCGCTGTCACCGACACGGGTGAAGGCATACCCCGCAGAGAACTCCCTCGAATCTTCGAGCGTTTCTATCGGGTGGATAACGCTCGATCACGGGCAACGGGCGGGACGGGGTTGGGCCTGGCAATCGTCAAACACGTTGCTGAAGGCCATGCCGGGACCGTGACCGTCGAATCGGAACTTGGGGCGGGGTCGGTTTTCCGGATCGACCTTCCTGCGTCGGTCGAAACCTCAGGAAGCTGAGGCCGGGGCAAACCAGAAGGTGTTGAGCGTGCCCATGGTCCCGTTGACCGTCAATTCCAGCAGTGCTTCGTTGAAGGGCGCGACGAGGTCCGATCCAGGAGTGAAGATGAGGGCCAGTTCGCCCGAGCCCAGCACTCCTTCGATCTGTTTGACGTCATCGTCGCTGGCACCGACGTATCCCTGGCCCGCGTAATCAAAGATCACCACCGCATCAACATCACCTCCGACCAGGGCGGCGATCGCCGCGTCCAGGTTGATGAAGGTCCGAGTTCGAGCGGTGCCCCAGGTGTCGAGGGCAAGCTGGTGATTGGCGGTGCCGGTCGCTGCTCCGACGGTTGCTGTGGTGGTCGAAAACTCACTAACGGTGTTGAACCGCGTTTCGTCCAAGCGGACCACCAGCCTTTGTTCCATTGGAAGTGTGGGGCTGGAGAAGTCCACCTCGGCGGTCAGTAGGTCCGCAATCAGAGTGGCGTCTCCGGCCACATCGGCATCGCCTTGTGAGACCGCCGCAACAACCGCGCCGCTGGACACCTGGCTGAATGTGACCTGACAGTTGAGGGCCTCACAGATGGCGGTCAGCGCCTCGTAGTCCCAGCCGGTATTGGTTCCGTCGTCGGTGAAGTTGAATGGGAAGGTCTCGTTATCGACGGCCACGGTGACGGTTCGGCCCTCGAGGTCAGGAAGATTGGCAGTGGGTTCGGTGGTCCCCGTGCCATCGCTGGTGGTGCTGGTGGACGTGGCGGTCGGCAGCGTTCCGTCTCCGGACGTTGTGATGGTGCTGTCTTCGTTTGAGCAGGCCGCCAAGAGCGCTATCGCCATTGGGGCAAGGAGCCAACGCCTGAGCCTCATTGAGACCTCCCGGTCGTTTACCAACGCTCAGCCTACCTAAGCCTGGCACCTATGTCCTGATCTCACGTCTCACGTCTCACGTCTCACGTCTCACGTCTCACGTCTCACGTCTTACGTCTCACGTCTTACGTCTTTTCCCCGGCTTTAAGTAGTCTGACTGGTCGTGTCCGTGCTCTCCCAGATCCGGCGACCTTCCGACCTGCGTCACCTCAATCCGGCTCAGCTCGAAGAGCTCTGTGCCGAGGTGCGTGAATTCCTGATCGAGAACATTTCCCGGACCGGCGGGCACCTCAGTCCCAACCTGGGGGTAGTGGAACTGACAGTGGCTCTGCACCGGGTGTTCGACAGCCCCCACGACCGGCTCATCTGGGACGTCGGTCATCAGTGTTATGTCCACAAGCTCCTGACCGGCCGCCAGGACCGCTTCGAGTCTCTGCGCCGATACGGCGGTTTGTCGGGTTATCCCAGCCGGGAAGAGAGCGTCCACGACTTTGTTGAGAACAGTCACGCGTCGACTTCGCTGTCCTACGCCCTGGGACATGCCCTCACCTACCCGGACTATTGGACCGTGGCGATCATCGGCGACGGTGCTTTGACGGGCGGGATGGCTCACGAGGCGCTCAACCACATCGCGGTCACGAGGCCTTCCAACCTGATGATCATTGTCAACGACAACGGCCGTTCATACGCACCCACCGTTGGGGGCCTGGCCGCCCTCGCCAACCTTGCTCACTATCGACTTGACCCCCGTTATGAGTGGGCCAAGCGCACCTTCGGCCGGATGCTGCGGGGCCTTCCGATGGTGGGGGAAACCGCGGATGAGCTCGCCAACCGTTTTAAGGAGGCGGTCAAGCAGATCGTCGAGCCCTCGACGGTCTTCGACACCCTGGGCCTCAAGTACTCGGGCCGGATAGACGGGCATGATCTCGGACTTCTCGAGGAGACGATGCGGCGCGGTCGAGAGTTTGGTGAGCCCGTGATCGTGCATGTGGTCACGGAGAAGGGCCGGGGATATCGCCCCGCCATCGACGACGAGTTGGAGAAGCTCCACGGCGTCGGCTCCTTCGATGTCGCCACCGGCAAAGCTCTCAAACAAGAACTGAAGATGACCGATGTCGCCGGCCGGGCGTTGCTTGAGGCGGCCCGCCGCCGCCCGGAGGTGATGGCAGTCTCGGCCGCGATGGTCTCGTCGACCGGGCTTCAGGAGATGGCTCAGGAGTTCCCGGAACGGGTGATCGACACGGCCATCGCCGAACAACACACCGTGACACTTGCGGCCGGCATGGCCATGGCCGGCAAGCGACCGGTCGTGGCTATCTATTCCAGCTTCCTGCAACGGGCCTTCGACCAGGTCGTCACCGACGTCGCCCTGCACGACCTACCCGTCGTGTTTCTAATCGATCGGGCAGGGATCACCGGACCTGATGGCCCGTCCCACCACGGTGCCTTCGACCTCTCCTATTTGCGGATGGTCCCCAACATGGTGGTCGGGGCTCCCTCCGACGGCGTTGAACTCGCCGGGATGCTCGAAAGTGCGCTCGATCACGACGGGCCGATCGCCATTCGATTTCCCAAGGCCTCGGTCTCGGCTCTTCCGCAACTGCCTGCCGAGCCGATTCCCATTGGAGTGTGGGAGGAGCTCTCCGAGGGTGAGGACCTGCTGTTCCTCGCCGTCGGCCGGATGGTGGAGGTTGCCCAAAAGGCGGCCGCCGGACTGGCGGGCAAAGGAATTTCCTGTGGCGTCGTCAATGCCCGCTGGGTCAAACCGATGGATCCCCGGCTTCCGGAGTGGGTATCTCGCTACCGGAAAGTGGTCACCATCGAGGACAATGTTGTCGCGGGCGGATTCGGCGCGGCAGTTCTCGAATCTCTGTCGATCACAGGCGACTCCGGCAAAGTGACCGTCCTGGGGCTTCCCGACCGGTTCCTTCCCGGAGGATCGGTGGAAGAGTTGATGCGCGAACTCGGCCTCGATGCCGACGGGGTGATAAAGCGGGTTGGAGCGTTGTTCGTCTAAACGGTCGACAGATCCTGCGCTTCGGGCAGAGATTCACCCGGCTGTGACTCGATGAAGGTTATGAACCGGGGAGCACGGTCAACGAGGGCGTAGAAAACGACCGGTGCATGGGGGTCTTCCACTTCCACCACCGGCACCCATCCCGTGATTCTCGCCGGGTTGGGACTGTGTACGACGGGGGCCGAGTTGCGGTCCGGCATGCCCATTGCACCGACTATGAGGACGGCGACCAGGGCCATGGCTCCGTGGAGCGCGGGTCGGACCATCGGACGCATCATGCGCACAATCCCGCGGCGGCGCGGACGGGACGGCCTGGGACTCGAGATCATCCGGCGACGCAGTTCAGCCTCGAGGCGATCCCAGAAGTCGGGCGTCTCAGGAACCGGGGGCCTTTGCAACCTAGAAGGCATGGCGAGCCTCAACTTCGATCGACGGGCCTTCCAGCATCTGTCGCAGATGACGCCGGGCACGTGATAGTCGGAGCCGGGCCGCGTTGGGGCTGAGGTTGAGCGCCAGGGCAGCCTCGGAAGGGGTAAGACCGTCGTAGGCGACCAACTCAAGAACCTCCCGTTCACCCAGGCTCAGGCAGGCAAGAGCAGCTTCCAAAGCCGGGGCCTGGCGGGAGGCATCAATGGCCGACGCAACGGCATCGTCCTCCGGCGATGTGAAGAGCACCTGGGTGTTGCTGGCTTTGACCATCAGTCGCATCGCTCCAGCCGTCCGTCGTCGCTGCCGCGCCAACACGCGCCGGGCTATCCCGAAAAGCCATGGGAGGGCGGTGTCGGTTTCGGGGATATAGCGACCTGCGGCTTGCAGGGCAATCAGGAACGTGTCGGCCACGAGATCGGCGACGTCCTCCGGGTCGTTGCAGCGGCGGATCGCATACAAGGAGATGGGACCGACATGGCGGCGGAAGAAGATGGCGTAGGAGTCAGCATCGCCGCCGGCGGCATCGTCCAGGAGCTTGGCGTCGGTGACTTGGACCGTTGCCTCGTTCATTCCAACCACAGGATGGCAGGTCTCGGGACCAACTGCATTGAGGCTTTCCTTGCCAAAGGGGATTGCCCGGTTGCTAGGGTCGAGAACGTCCCCGACAGCCTGGGAGGAAATAATGAGAAGATATTTGGTGGCTTTTGGAGTGATTTGCCTGGCTCTTGCCGGATGTACCCAAGCTGCCGACCCGACAACAACCGCCGCCGGTAACGGGGGAACTGCCCCCTCCGGCGAGACCCTGGCCGCCGTGGTGGCACGAGGGACGCTGAATTGCGGCGTAAACGATGCCGTACCCGGCTTCGGATTCCGTGACCCCGATGGGAATTTCGTCGGGTTTGACGTCGACTTCTGCAAGGCAGTTGCCGCCGCGGTCCTGGGAGACCCGGATGCGGTGGAGTACCTCCCGCTCACCGCCCAGCAGCGCTTCACTGCCCTGCAGTCGGGTGAGATCGATGTGCTCATTCGCAACACCACCTGGACGGCCACTCGTGATGGTTCGGAAGGGGCGACCTTCCTCCACACCACCTTCTATGACGGTCAAGGAATGATGGTGCGGACGGACAGCGGGTTTACCAGCATTGAAGATATGGCCGACACCTCAGTCTGTGTGTTGAGCGGCACTACCACAGAGCTCAACCTGGCCACCCGGTTCGGTTCGATTCCCTTTACGCCTTTGACCTTTGAAGCCAATGACACTTTGCAAGCGGCATTCATCGAAGGACAGTGCGAGGGTTGGACCTCGGATAAGAGCCAGCTCGCCGGCATTCGGGCCAATTTCCCTGAAGCCGATGGCGGACCAGCGGGACTGTTGATCCTGGACGAGACCTTCTCCAAGGAACCGTTGGGACCGGTGGTAAGGGATGGCGACACGCAGTGGGCGCAGATCGTCGACTGGGCAACATTGGCGCCGGTCATTGCCGAAGAGCTCGGCATCGATTCGACGAATGTGACCTCATTCGGGACCGTCGACAACGACGAGATCCGCAGGCTCCTCGGCCTCGAAATCACTTCAACCGACGCTAACGGTGTCGTGACCGTGTCGATCTTTGACTCGGGGCTGGGACTTGCGCCCAACTGGGCGGCTGATGCGATTGCGGCCGTTGGAAACTACGCCGAGATCTACGCCCGCAATGTTGAGCCTCTTGGTGTTCCCCGTGGCGTCAACGCATTGTGGACCGACGGTGGTCTCCTCTACGCCCCGCCGTTCCGTTAGTAATGAGAGAGGGGGCGGCCGGGTCCGCCCCCTCTCACCTGAAGTGACGACTGGTTGATGTGACGACTGGTTGATGTGACTACTGGGGCCCGGGCTTCGCGACCGCCCCTGTGGCGGGATCTCAGGGTTCTTCGGATTGTGCTGCAGGTAGCCGCGCTGGTCGGTACTGCGCTTCTGCTTTATGTGCTCTGGTTCAACCTCATCAACAACCTACGGACTCAGGGCATTCGAACGGACTTCGGGTTCCTCGACCAACCGGTCGGGGTGCAGATACCCGATGCGGCGCTGAGCCGCAATGCCCCTATTCGCCAGGCGTTTCTGGTCGGCATCAAGAACTCGCTCGCTTTGGTTGTGGTCGGCCTGCCGCTGCTGACCATCATCGGGGTAGTGGTGGGGGTGGCCCGGTTGTCGACCAATTGGCTGGCGGCCAGGGCGGCTGCGCTCTACGTGGAACTGCTCCGCAACCTTCCCCCACTGCTCATCATCGTGTTCGTGTTTCGGGCTCTGATCCTTCAGCTCCCACCTTCCCGGGCACCGATCACGCCATTTGGTTGGCTGGTAATCAGCAACCTGCGCATCACCGTTCCCGGATTTGAAGCCAATCAGACATTTGCGGCATTCCGCCTGGTCTTGGGCGCAGCTCTTGTGCTGGCGGTAGGAGTTTGGGTTTGGCGCACGAGGCTCTCGGATCGGACCGGTGTGGCCCATCACCGGATGTTGTGGTCGGTCGGCTTGTTCGCTTCAGTGGGGGTGGTTGGCTTTCTGCTGCTTGATCGCCCCTTTGGCTTGTCTCGGCCGACCCTCGACGGCCGGGTGGTCAGTGGCGGGTTCAGCGGACTCGGTGGCTACTTCGCGGTTCTGATTGCTCTGGTGCTTTATACGGCCAGTCATGTCGCCGAGATCGTGCGCGGTTCCCTCCAGGCCGTCCCCAAAGGCCAGACCGAAGCGGCCTCTGCCCTGGCCCTGAGCGGGTTTCAGCGGCTTCGTTTCGTCACCCTGCCCCAGGCCATGCGCATAGCCCTGCCTCCCGTCATCAATCAGTACCTCAACTTCACCAAGAACACCTCGCTGGCCCTGGCCGTCGGGTATGCCGAGATCACCACCCTCGCCTTTCAGTCGATCGGCAATGGTCAACCGGCGCCCCAAGTCATCCTGATTCTGATGACGGTGTACCTGTTCTTCTCGCTGGCGATATCGCTGGCAGTCAACCTTCTCAACCGGCGGCTCCAGGTGGTTACAAGATGACGATCGCTGGTGTGGATACGGGTCCGCCTCTGCGGAGACATTCGTCGCTTCAGTGGGCTCGCCGCCATCTCTTCCGCACCTGGTACGACACTCTTATCACCGCCGGGTTCGGTGCTCTGTTTGCCTGGGTTCTGGTGGGGGTGGTCCGGTTTCTCATCACCGCCGACTACACAATTCTCCGGCTCAACCTCGCCCTCTTCATGCTGGGCAGCTTCCCCCGCGACCAGCTACACCGGCCCGCGGCTGCGCTGCTCCTCATCGCCCTGGCCGTTGGGTTGGCGACGGGAGCGTTGTCAGCGCAGAAGAGCGACGTCGCTGCGGTCACCGGTCTTCCCCATCGGCCGGGCCGCTCAATTGACGTCGTCCGCCGCTTCTGGCCGGTCTTGCTTCTGGTGGTGGTCTTGCTCGCCCTGACAGAGACCATCACGCCATCCCTTCTCGCCGCTGGGGCTGCCGCTCTGGGTTTCGCCGGCACCTGGTTGGGTAAGAGGCTTCCGGTCCGTGCCCGGAAATTGTCCTGGGCCTCTTTGTTGGTGCTGCCGCTAGCTGTCTACTTCATCCTGGCCGGCTTGGGGGGAGTGGGCTGGCGTGGCTGGGGTGGCCTCCACCTCAACCTATTCCTCACCTTTGCCGGGATTCTTCTGGCCTTCCCGTTGGGATTGCTGCTCGCCCTGGGTCGACGATCCTCACTGCCGGCGGTGAGGACTCTGTCGGTGGCCTACATCGAATTCATCCGCGGGGTTCCCCTGATCACCCTGCTCCTAATGGGGGTGTTCGCCATTGGCTTCTTTCTGCCGGCTGGTATTCGGCCCGGCAACGTGACCCGGGTCCTGATCGCGATCACTCTATTTGAGTCTGCCTACATCGCCGAGGTGGTCAGGGGCGGCCTGCAGGCGGTGCCTCGAGGCCAAGTGGAAGCAGCTCAGGCTTTGGGATTGTCCCCTTGGAAGGTCATGCGGCTGATTGTGCTCCCACAGGCGTTGCGAGCGACCATTCCGGCGATGGTCGGCCAATTCATCAGCCTCTTCAAAGACACCACCCTGGTTGGCATCGTTGGACTCCCCGAAGTTCTCAATGTTGCCCAGGATGTCAACACCCAACCCGACTTCCTCGCCCAGGGTCTGGAGCGGCTGACTCTTCCTTTTGCCGGTCTGATCTTCTGGGTAGGGTCGTACACGATGTCTCGCGAGGCTCGAAGGTTGGAGCGCAAGCTCGGAGTGGGTGAGAGATGACCAACACCAGTGCCTTGGCAGACGCCACCCACGCCAAAGGCGACGAGATCATCCTCCTCGAAGGTGTCGACAAGTACTTCGGTGACTTTCAGGCGCTTCGCAACATCAACATGCGGGTTGGCCGAAAGGAGGTCGTCGTGGTCATCGGCCCCTCCGGTGGTGGCAAGTCAACGTTGATCCGCTGCATCAATCGCCTGGAGAAACACGATCGGGGCCGGGTTGTGGTCGATGGGATCGAGCTCACCGACGACATCAAGAACATCCAGGAGGTACGGCGCGAGACCGGGATGGTCTTTCAACAGTTCAACCTCTTTCCGCATGTGACGGTGCTCGAGAACGTGACACTCGCTCCCCGGCAGGTGCGACGAATGCCCAAGAAAGAAGCCGAGGAACTGGCGATGGCCATGCTGGCGCGAGTCAAGATCCCGGAGCAGGCCAGGAAGTACCCGGGACAACTTTCGGGGGGTCAGCAGCAACGGGTCGCGATCGCCCGAGCGCTGGCCATGCAGCCCAAGGTCTTGCTCTTCGACGAGCCGACCTCGGCTCTTGATCCGGAAATGATCAAAGAAGTGCTTGATGTGATGGAGGAACTGGCCGCCTCCGGAATCACGATGATCGTGGTGACCCACGAGATGGGTTTTGCCCGAGCGGTGGCTGACCGGGTGGTGTTTATGGCCGACGGCGAGATCGTCGAGGTGGGCACCCCCGAACATTTCTTCACCTCCCCGGAAGAAACCCGGACCAAACAGTTTCTGGCCCAGATTCTGTAAAAGGCCTGGTCCGAATCGGACCCTGTCGCTGCCTAGCCTATTTCCGAAGTGCAAATCCGCCGCTCCGCCTCATCCATGATCGTTATCGGCGGTCTGGCCCTTGGCGTCGGACTCTTTTCGTACAACCAGGCGACCCCGGATGCCACCACGACCACCGTTCTAACTGCGGCCGCCACGACCACCAGTACGGCGCCCCCAACCACAACGACCACCCGTCCGCCGCCACCGGCAACTACGACCACGACCACCTTGCCCCCCAAAGGCTGGCTGACCATCCATGGCACCGGTGATGTCAACCTCGACATTTCCTCGCTCCCATCGCTCGCACGAAACGGCCACGCCTGGGCCTGGAGCGGACTCGACGGGTTGTTTGTGAGCGACGACCTCACAATCGTCAATCTGGAGTGTGTGCCGTCAACGTTGGGCGAACCAGTCCCGAAGGATTTCAACTTCCGATGCGAAGTCGATGCATTGCCCGTCATGAGGATGGCGGGGGTCGAGGTAGCGAACCAGGCGAACAACCACTCGATGGACTACGGCGAAGAGGCGATGCTTGATGGCCGCCTCGAATTGATGGCCAACGGCATTGCCCCCGTGGGGGTCGGCGCCAACAGTGCCGAGGCGTACGCTCCCGCCCTCTTCGCCATCAACGGCTGGCGGATAGCCGTCCTCGGTTTTGGCGGTGTGCTCCCTAACGCCGACTGGCTGGCCGAGGATGACGACCCCGGCATGGCGAATGGTGATAGTGCCGAAATTATGGCTGCGGCCGTCGCGGCAGCATCTGAGATCGCCGACCTTGTCATAGTGACCGTCCACTGGGGCTTCGAACTCGAGACAACTCCCCGGGCCGACGACATCGCCAGCGCCCGGGCCATGATCGAAGCCGGGGCAGATGCCATATTTGGCCATCATCCCCACCGGATGCAGCCGTTCGAGATTGTCGATGGGCGGCCGGTGGCCTGGAGCCTCGGGAACTTCGTATGGCAGACCAACTCTGTAGCCGGCGCCACCTCGGGTGTGGCCAGGGTGGTCGTCTCGCCAGAGGGGGAGATAACGGGATGTCTGATTCCCGCTTACATCGACAGCCCCGGCCACCCGGTGCTAACCGGTGAGCCGACCTGTGGACCCCCCTCGTGAAAAGCGAACGCGGTTCGGAACGCAGCCTGCAGATCCGGTCGGCGGTGGTCATGATTGGACTGCTGGGAACCCTGACCGGCGCTGCAGTGTTCGTCGCCAACCGGGCACCGGACGTGGAGGGGGTAGCCCTTGCAGTCACGACGACCACTACCACGGTTCCCCGGGCAGTGGCCACGACGGTCCCGCGGGAGACCACGACCACGATCGCTCCCACCACAACCACCACACTTCCGGAGAGGGTCATCGGGACGGTTCCTGGCTGGACGGTGGGACGGCCCTGGGGCACCACCGTCGGTTTGACGATGTTCAGAGGCAACCCCACGAGGACCTACTACGGCGAGGGGCCCCTGCCGGCGGATCCGCGGGAATTGTGGACGTATCCGCCAGAAGGGGGGATGTGCGGATCGTCTTCGGTAGGAGGAGTGTCGAGCGTTTGGTGTGGCACGGGATGGACCGGTCAGCCGGTTGTGTGGGAGCGGCCCGACGGGGTGACGGAGGTGATCTTTGGCGCCTATGACAAAGCCGTGCATTTCCTCGATGCCGCCACGGGTGCCGAAACCAGGCCGGCCTTCCGGGTAGGGGACATCATTAAGGGCTCGGTCACGCTTGACCCGGACGGGTATCCGTTGCTCTACTTCGGCTCCCGCGACGACAACCTCCGGATCGTGGCGCTCGACCGGGACGAACCGACCGAGTTGTGGGCCCTGCCTGCCTCTGCGGTTGCCGGGGTTTGGAACAACGACTGGGACGGCAACCCGGTCATCGTGGACGATGTCATGTACGAGGGCGGCGAGAACTCCTGGTTCTTTGCGGTGAAACTCAATCGCCACATCGGGACGGACGGTCTGGTGACGGTTGACCCCGATGTGGTTTTCCAGACCCCGGGTTGGACCTCAGAACTGCTCGACCAGGTCGGTCGCAACGTCTCGATCGAGAGTTCGGTGATGGTCCACGAACAGGTCGCCTACTTCGCCAATTCCGGTGGCAGAGTCGCCGGATTCGACATCTCGGCGGTGGAGACCGGTTCGGCGCCTGTCGTCTTCGACTACTGGGTTGGCGACGACACCGACGCCACGCTGGTGTCGGATGCTGACGGCAACCTCTACGTCGCAGTGGAGGAGGAGCGCAGGAACCAGCGATCGAAGGATCTGGGCCAACTCATCAAACTCGATCCGGATCGTGACGACCCGTATGTCTGGGGGATCCCGATCCCGGGCGGCAACGACGTTGGAGGGCTGTGGGCGACACCTGCCCTTGGTGACGGGGTCCTGTATGCCGCCACCCACCCCGGGCAGCTAATTGCAGTCGACACCGAAACGGGTGAGATCGTTTGGGAGGAGACATTGGGATGGCACTCGTGGTCCTCCCCGGTGGTCGTCGGCGACCAACTCCTGGCCGCCAACTGCTTCGGGGAACTTCGCGCCTATTCCCTCACCGACCCTCGCCAGCCGCAACCGCTGTGGACCATGAAAATGGCGGAGTCGTGCATCGAATCCACCCCGGCGGTCTGGAAAGGCCAGATCTTTGTGGGATCCCGCGATGGACGGTTCTACTCGGTGGGAGACTGAGAGACTTGGAGATTTGGAGACTTGGAGACCGAGAGATCCAGAGACTGGATCCCGTTTTGTACTCCTTGTCTCCGAGTCTCTCTGTCTCTCCGTCTCTAGGTCTCTAAGTCTCCCCATCTGTTCCCAAGTGCCACATCAATCACGGTCCACGCCATCGCCAGGGCGCCGTCGACGATGGCCTGGTCACCGGTGGGGGTGATGGTGTGGGCTGCGAACTCCGGTTGGTGGTTGCTGATCGGGAAACAGTCGATGCCGAGCATCGGGTGGATCGAAGGCAGGATCTTGGACACGTTGCCCATGTCGGTCGATCCGGCGATGTTGGGAGGCAGGTCGGTGCCGCGCATCATCGGCCGGCCCAGGGCAGCGGAGTTCGCCAGATACACATCGACGAGGACCGGGTTGGCGATCATGTCCTGATAGGTGTGGCCGACCTTCTCGATCTCGAGACGGCAACCGGTGGCCGTGGCAGCAGCCTCAAAGCAGGCCAGCACCCGGGGGAGCACCTGATCGAGCCGGTCCTGTTCGGGGGCGCGTACGTACCACGACGAACGCGTGAAAGCCGGGATGATGTTGGGCGCCTCGCCGCCGTGAGTGACGATCCCGTGCACCTTGTCGGTTGGCTCGAGCTGCTGGCGAAGGGTGGACACGTTGACATAGCTCTGTACGAAGGCGTCGAGGGCGTTGATCCCCAGAAACGGAAAGGCGGAGGCATGAGCTTCCTTGCCGTAGAACAGCGCGTCGATATGGGCCACCGAGATGATCCTTGGATCGACCACGTCGTGAGTGGAGGGATGGACCATCATTGCCATCGCACCTCCGCCGAAGGCCCCGGCGTTGATGAGGTCGACCTTGCCTCCGAACTTCTCCTCGGCAGGCGTCCCCAGAATCGTCAAGCGGATTCCGAGTTGTTCGACCTGGGAAGCCAGGGCCACACCCGCGCCTAGCCCGGCCGTGGCGATGATGTTGTGGCCGCAGGCGTGGCCCACGCCGGGGAGGGCGTCGTATTCGGCGCAGATGATCACTTCGGGACCGTCCTTGCCCGCTCGCGCCGCAAAAGCGGTCTCGAGTCCGTAGGCCGGATACTCAACCTCAAAGCCCACCGTCTCGAGGAATCGTGCCAGGCGGGCCGAGCTGGCCCGCTCCTCATATGCCACCTCGGGGTTGGCGTACATCCAGTGGCTTATCTCGAAAAGCTCGCCTTGGTGGGCGGCAAAATCCCGACGAGCGGTCTCTTTCTGGTCCATGACTTCACCCTAATTGAGCCGCCGGGGCTTGCCCCCCCGTCACCCCTAGTGTTGAAGGAATGAAGCGGGGCCTGTTGTTGGCGGGGTTGGTTGTGGCTGCATGCAGCGTTGCGGTTGAGCCGCTGACCACCACTACCGGACCAACAACCAGCCAGACTTCTGCCGCGGGGCCGACCACCACGCTGCCGCCCGAGTGTCCGACCGTGCCCTACACGGTGCGCCGTCTGCCGGTCCGGGTCACGGTCGAACCTGCCCCCGCCGACGCCGTCGAACTGGACGAGTTCACATCGATTGGCGGAACCACATCGATTCTCTGGGTTGATGAGGCCGGAGAGGTAGCGGTTGCCCTGATTCGGGGGACCCTTCCGCCCGAGGAGTGGCCCGGCGAGCGGGGAGAGGTTGATGTGGCCGGCTTCCGCGCCGTGGTGGGGCCGTTCAACGATGGCAAATGGGTGGCGGCCTGGTTTGAGGGTGCCGGCGACCGTTGCGACCGGTACACCATGGTCTTCCACCCCCCAGTGGACGCTTCCGAGGTCGAACTGAGCCTGGCATCGATCGTCCGCAACCCCTAAAACCACGAACCCCGGGTTCAGGCGTCCGCCAGGGGACGCCACAACCCAGGGTTCGCAGTTGGTCAGCTCTTCTGGGCGTCCTTCCACAACTCGCCGACGGCGGCTACCCCGCCCAGCACACCGGAAGTGTCGAGGGGGAGGAAGATCTTGGTGGCCTGGCCGTTGGCGACGCCTTGTAGCGCCTCCAGGTAGCGGATGGCAATCAGGTCGGGGGTCGGGTTGCCGTTGTGGATGGCTGCGAACACCCGCTCGATCGCCCTTCCTTCACCTTCGGCCACCGTCTCTTTCTGGTAACGGTCGGCATCGGCCACTCGTTTGATCGCTTCGGCCTGACCCTCGGCCTCGATGATCTGGCTCTGTTTGAGACCCTCGGCCTTCAAGACCCGGGCCGTCTTCTCGCCTTCGGCTTCGGTGACGACGGCCCGGCGATCGCGTTCGGCCTTCATCTGGCGGTGCATCGCCTCGGTCACATCGGCCGGTGGTTCGATCCGTTGGATCTCCACCCGCACGACCCGGGTGCCCCACTTGTCGGTGGCGTCGTCGAGGATCTGACGCAGCTTGGCATTGATGATGTCGCGGGAGGTCAGGGCCGTATCGAGGTCAAGGTCTCCCACGACGTTGCGCAGGTTGGTCTGGGCGAGTTTGGTGGCTGCGAGGACGAAGTTGGCAACGTTGTACTTCAGCTTCACCGGGTCGGTGGCCTCGTAATAGATGACGGCATCAACCGTCACCGCCACGTTGTCTTTGGTGATCACTTCCTGGGGCGGCACGTCGACCACCTGCTCGCGCATGTCGACCTTGGTCAGACGTTTCACGAAAGGCATAACCCAACGCAGGCCGGAATCGACTGTCTTCTCGTACCTGCCGAGGAACTCCACTAGCCCCTTCTCGAACGGCCTCACCACCCTGAATCCGGTGGCCGTCACCAGAATCAGCGCTGCCGCAACCACAACAAATAGGAAAACGACCGGGTCCATCTACATCTTCTCCTCTACTCAGCGACCTGTGCTCTGATTAAACCGTTCATGCGTCTTCGTTGGGGACGACTAACAAGCGGGCGCCCCTCACTTCTTTGACTATTACCTGGGTTCCCGCCGGGATGGTCGGACCATCGGTTGTGGCCCGCCACTCTTCCCCGCCGATCCTGACCAGGCCGGTGACCGCGATCGGATCGATCGTCTCGAGCACCGTGCCCTTCAGATTGGCCCAGCGGTTGGCGCCAACCGCAGGCTGGTCACCCTCGTCCTGACGGGTGATAAACCGGCGTAAGTAGACCAGGGCCACCAGTGAGACCCCGAAGAAGACAAGCCATTGAGGAAGGATGCCGACGCCGAGCCAGGCGAGGACAGCTGAGGCTGCCGCACCGATGGCGAAAGGGAGCAGAAAGAATCCAGCCGTGAACATCTCTCCGACCCCCATGACCACAGCCAGGCCGGTCCACAACCATCGCCACACATCGTTTTCCAATTGGTCACCTCCGTTTGCAGCCAGAGCCACCGCGGCCACCACCAAGGTGATACCAGCGGCGTATGCAATCAATTCCCGGCGGGCCGCTCTATCGCGACCGGTCCTACCACTCTTCACATCGTCCCACGTCGCAGTCGGCCGAAGTCGGTACTCCGAAGCCCAGTTCTCGGCGAATTCGGCCAGGTTGGCGCCGATCACCGACTCGATCGGTCGTCCGCTCGCCGTGGCGGAGTTGAGGTGCTCTTCCAGTTGAAGCCGCATCTCGGTGGACGCCCGCCCGGGTACGCCGGTCTCGCGCCAGTAGCGCTCGCAACTATCCACCACCCGCTGCAGATCCCAGCGGTCAACCATTGCCGCCTCCTGTGAGGACTCCATCCACACCCATCGCCAGAGTCTTCCAATCGGCCGTCCACGACACCAGCGCTCTGCGTCCGGGGGCAGCCAGGCGGTAGTACTTGCGGGCCGGTCCACCGGGTGACTCCACCAGGTAGCCGTCAATGAGGCCTTGCTTCTGGAGCCGGGAGAGCAGCGGGTAGATGCTTCCTTCCGAGACCAGATTGAGGCCACGCTCTTCCAGCTTGCGGGCCATCTCGTAGCCGTAGGTCGGCTCCTCCGAGATGACCGCCAACAGACACATGTCGAGGACTCCTTTCAAGAGCTGGGAGTTGCGGTCCTGCCCTGGGCTCCTAGATACCATGCATAACATGGTAGTGGGCAAGGCCGGGTAGCTCAAGTCTCGAGACTCCTTGAGCACAGAACTCTTCCGTTTTGATTGCAGGCGAAGATACCCCGAGAACCGTGGGCGACCGTGCCACTCATTAGGCTTCGTCGACATGTCGCGATCCCGGCCCGCCCTATCGTCCATCGATCAACGCCTCCTCGGTACTCAGGCGGTTGTCGAGGTAACCCTGAGCTCGTTGCACGATCGCCACACCGGTCGAGCCGAAGGCGATGGCGACCCCGTCCACCGCGCCCGCCTGGTGGGGGAGGCGACCCTGCGGGCCCTGCAATCGCTCGCACCGAGCCTTGCCCTCGATCTCCGGGCGGTGGCTACCTCGGAGCTGGGACCGGTGAAGATCGCCCTCGCTCAGGTCCGCGAGAACGGGCTCGACCTCGTCGGAAGTGCCGTGGTACGTGGGGGTGACCCCGTGATGGCCACAGCCAAAGCCGTTCTCAACGCCCTCAACCGGAAGCTCTCTGACATCTGAGGACAACGGGACCGCCTCGTCGGCGGTCCCGATCAACGCCAGGATCAGGGCTCGATGGCCTCGCTTACGTGAGTGGTGCCGTAGCCCTCTGTCTCCGGATGACCGTGTTCACCCAGGGTGAGGGCAAACTCCTCTTCCGGTGACAACACCAGGCGATTGCGACCCGACAGGGCGAAGTAGGCAATCGCCAGCACGAACCAGATCGCTGTACCGTAAACCCCGGGTCGATAGTCATCGTTGAGGAACGTCGCGACCAGGGCGATTACCGCGATGATGCCCGCGATCACTGCTCCTCCGACGCCTACCGGGCTCCGGTAGGGGCGATTGATGCTTGGCATGTTCCTGCGCAGCAACACAAAGGCAACACACTGCATCGCATATGAAATCACAGCTCCGAACACGGCCATAGTGAGTAGCGCACCGGACACGGTCGATGCAAAGGCGGAGTCCTGACCACCTGCCCACTTGAGCAAGAGTGCGAGAAGGATCCCAATGACGGCGCCAAGCAGCAGCGCCACCCAGGGGGTCTTCCGGGTTCCGTGGGTCACCGACATCCACTTCGGGAAATATCCCGCCCTCGAGAGGGAGTAGATGTTCCTTCCGTAGGCATAGATGATGGTGTGGAAGCTGGCGATCAGGCCCGAGAGGGCGGCGAGACCAAGCAAGGCTGCTCCGGTCTCACTGCCGAGGATCACTCGGAAGCCATCTAGCAGCGGTTCTCCTGAGAGGCGGATGGCTTCGGCCCCGGTGACCCCTGTATTCAGGAAGAGCACCAGAACTCCGGTGATGACCAGAGTCCACAGGCCCCACATGGTGGCGCGGGGGACATCCCGGCCGGGATCCATCGACTCCTCGGCCGCTAACGGCAACTCTTCTATTGCCAGGTAGAACCAGATCGCGAAAGGCAAGGCGGCGAAGATCCCTCCGATCCCAAACGGTAGGAACGGTGTGCCTCCTGCCTCCGGCTCTATATCAGTCAAAAGCGAGGCATCGAAGTGGGCGATCGAAATCACGAAATAGATCGCCAGAACAGCCAGTGATAGGAAGCAGATGAAGATCGAGAACCTCATCGTCGCTTCAATTCCGAGGATGTTGAGGCCAACAAAGATCACGTAGAAGATGACCAGCCAGACCATTTCGTCCTGATCGAAGTTGAACAACTCTGCGAACACCGGCCGGGCGTACGCCGCCGCGAAGGTGCCCACCACCGCCGTGGTGACGACGTACTCGACGTTCTCGGCCAGTCCGGTGATGAATCCACCCCAAGGGCCCATGGCAGACCGCGAGAACGAGTACGCCCCACCGGTGTGAGGCAGGGCAGGCGACATCTCGGCGATGCTGTAACACAGGCCGACGTACATGACGGTGATGATCACGGTTGCGAGCAGCAGACCGCCAAACCCGCCGACATCAAGTCCAAGGTTCCATCCTGAGAAGTCTCCCGAGATCACGGCGGCTACACCTAACGCCCACAAAGACCAAACTCCGGCATGGCGCTTGAGACCACGTTGCTCGAAGTAGCTCTTGTCGACATCCTGATATGTAACCGAGCCCTTCTTGCGCTCGGTAGCCATTCGCCTCCTCCTCCGTTCTGGTGAGGCGACATTAGGTAACACCCTCTTGGCGGGGTCGCCCGGATCGATGCATTTCTGGGAGGTGACTCTGACCGCGCGGGGGGACCGTTCCACCTACGCTTGCGACCGTCGAGGTATCAATCGAGGAGGAGGGGCTAATGGTCCGCGGAATGCTGACCATCGACGAGTTGGCTGAGCGGGCTGCCGGCGATGAGATTGATACGGTGGTAGTCGGTTTCACCGACCATTACGGGAGGGTGCACGGCAAGCGATTCGACGCCCTTCACTTCCTCGATGAGGTACAGGAAGGTGGCACCCACGGATGTGACTATCTCCTCACCGTTGATATGGAGATGGAGCCCGTTCCCGGTTACTCCTACGCCAACTGGGAGCTCGGCTACGGCGACTTCCACATGGTCCCCGACCTAACCACCCTTCGGGTGGCCTCCTGGCTCGATCGGAGCGCCTTGGTCCTGTGTGACCTTCACGACCCCCATAACCACAATCTCGTCGGGGTTGCCCCCCGCTCCATACTCCGCCACCAGTTGGACCGGGCGGCGAAGTCGGGATACAACGCCAAGGGTGCCTCCGAACTCGAGTATTTCCTGTTCCAGGACACCTATCAGGAGGCAGCCGAGCGTCGCTACAACGACCTGAAACCGGCCGGTTGGTACATCGAGGACTATCACCTCCTTCAGGGCACGCGGGAGGAGCGTTACAACGGAGCAGTGCGCAGGCACCTGTCGGCATCGGGGATCCCCGTCGAGAATTCCAAGGGTGAATGGGGGCGAGGCCAGCACGAGATGAACATTCGTTATGCCGACGTGCTGACCATGGCGGATCGTCACGCGGTCATGAAGCTAGCCATGAAGGAGATCGCCGAGGGCCTCGGGGTCAGCGTGACCTTTATGGCCAAACCGAGCATGGCCGAGGCCGGTTCCTCGTGTCACGTCCACCTGAGCCTTTGGGAAAACGACACCAACGCCTTTCCTGGCCCCCTGGATGTCGGACCGGTCGAAGTGAGTCCAGTCTTTCGCTACTTCCTCGGTGGATGGATGGCCCACGTCTCCGAACTGATGCCCTTTCTGGCCCCCACCATCAACTCCTATAAGCGGTATCAGGACGGTTCGTGGGCCCCGACCCGAATTGCCTGGAGCTATGACAATCGGACAGCCGGTTTTCGAGTCGTGGGCCACGGCGCCAGCTTGCGGATCGAATGCCGGATCGCCGGTGCCGACTGCAATCCGTACCTGGTTTACGCGGCGATCCTGGCGGCCGGCCTCGACGGGCTGGAGAAAAAGATCGAACCCCCCGACCTATTCGCGGGGGACATCTACCAGGCCAGGCAATTGCCCCGGGTGCCCTACACCTTGCGTGATGCAACCGACCTCTTTGCGAACTCCGACTTTGTGCGCGAGGCCTTCGGTGAACAGGTTCAGGCGCACTACACCCACTTCTATCGCAAGGAACAGGAAGCCTTCGACAACTCCGTTACGGACTGGGAGCGGTGGCGCTACTTCGAGCGGATCTGAGGCGTGAGACGTGAGGCGTGAGACATGAGGTTGGAGGACAAGGTTGCGCTCATCACCGGCGCCGGGTCGGGGATAGGCCGCGAGTCGGCGGTCCTCTTCGCAGCAGAGGGGGCGGAAGTGGTGGTCGTTGACGTCAACCACGAAGCGGCCGTCGAGACGGCCCGAATAGTCACCGACTCTGGAGGGCGCGCAATTGCGGTTACCGCCGATGTCTCGAAAGCCGTTGATGCCGCGGCAATGGTGGCCGCCGCCGAAGATGAGTTCGGCCGACTCAACGTGATGTTCAACAACGCCGGGATCATGCATTCCGCCGACGACGATGCGGTGTCCACCGACGAGGCCGTCTGGGACTTGACGATGTCCGTCAATGCCAAGGGGGTCTTTCTCGGCTGCAAATACGGGATCCCAGCGCTGCGTCGGGCCGGTGGTGGCTCGATAATCAACACGGCATCGTTCGTTGCCACACTCGGTGCAGCCACTCCCCAGGTTGCCTATACCGCTTCCAAAGGTGCGGTTCTCTCCATGACCAGGGAGTTGGCGGTGATTCACGCCCGGGAGAGGATTCGCGTAAACGCACTCAGTCCGGGGCCTCTAAACACCGAACTGCTGATGAAGTTCCTCGACACTGAGGAAAAGAAGCAACGACGCCTCGTCCACATCCCCGTCGGCCGCTTTGGCGAAGCCAAGGAGATGGCCCAGGCAGCACTGTGGCTCGCTTCCGACGACTCGTCCTTTACAACGGGCGCCAACTTCCTGGTCGACGGCGGCATCACCGCCGCTTACGTGACTCCGACCTAGCTCGCTGCAGCCGTAAGCATCGACACGATCTCCTCCGAAGAAACAGCCGGCGGAGCCCTTACCTCGAAAACGTCGACGGCTTCCTTGCCCCTGGTGTCGATCTTGGCCAGTTCGACCTCGAGATTGAGCCGGGCCAGGGCAGCCGCCAGATCGTGGAGGAGACCTATTCGATCCACGGCTCTGATGTCGATGGTCAGACCGTCGGGGCGGGGGAACAGACGAACGATTGCCGGTGTGTGACGATCGCGGGCGGGATAGGCGGCGCGCTTGTCGGCCAACCGTTGTTCCAAGTCGAAGCTGCCGGAGATTGCCTGGCCGAGGGTCTCGCGCACCGCCGGCCACCGGCCCTGACCGATCATGTCGGAACCGAGGGCATCCTGAACGCGGAAACTGTCGAGGGCGGTCCCATCCGTGCCGGTTACCACTCGCGCTTCCAGCACAGCCAGATTGTGTAATGACAGAACACCGGCAATCGTGGCAAGCAGGCCGGGCCGATCTCGTGTGGCTGTGACCACAGTGGACACAGGTGCGCCCGGGACGATCGCCGTTTTGATCTCGCCGGGCCCGGGGGGCGGGTTGATCAGATGAAGATGCTGGCTCACCATCTCCGGGCCAAAACGGGCCAGGTAACCGGGTGGCATCGTCTCCAAATGGGCCGAGATCTGGTCGCGACTCTGGTCCGGTACCAGAAGCGCGAGGTTCAGCAGCATCTCCGCGGGCAACTCCGACCTGGTCCCCTCGAGAAGCCCGGCCACCCTGTCGACCAGTTTCCGCAGCAACGACTCCTTCCAGGAACTCCACATGTCGGGTCCGGTGGCCCGGGCATCGGCCACCCCGAGCAGGGTCACCACCCATAAGAGGTCGCGATTCCCGATGGTCGCGGCTACCCCGGCAGCTACGGCCGGGTCGTCGATGTCTCGACGGAACGCCGTCTCGGGAAGGAGCAGGTGGTGTTTGACCGCCTTGCTCACCAGGTCGACGCTGGCACTGCCAAATCCAAGGCGTTGCAGCAACGACCCGGCCAGGGTGGCTCCCACTTCTGAGTGGTTGCCGCCCCGTCCCTTGCCAACGTCATGGAGGAACCCTGCCAAGAGGACCTCGTCGAGACTCCCCAATTCCTCGACGATCTCCCCGCACCACGCTGGCGAGCCTTCGGCCAACTCGACCAGGTTGCTCACCGTCGCACCGAGATGGGCGTCCGCCGGGTACCGGTGGAAAGGGGCTGCCTGGGCGAGGCCGCGCAGGTGGGCGATCTCGGGCATGGCTCGCGTCAACCAGCCGGCTTCCCACAGTCCGAGCAGGCCCTCCCAACCCGGGCCTCCGGCCGCGAGAAGGTCGACGAGTCCGCTGCGGTCACCGGCGGTCCAGATAGGTGCACCCGATCGGGCGGCGAAATCCCGTTCCCAGGGTGACAGTCGCCCACCTGTGTCGGACGCTGCCGCGGCCCGGGCAAAAGCCAATGGAGTGGCGATAGCTGTCCCCCGGCTCCACCTCGATCGGACCGACCTCACCACCGCGAGTCCAGCGTGGGCGATTGGGTCGGTTCCGGCGGGACGGACCTTTCCCCACCTCTGCGCGGCGCTGGCATCTACGACCCGGGCTGCCCGGTACACCTCGGTCGCGAATTCGATCGGATCCTGTTCAAGCCACGCTCCTACCCGGGTGCGAAGTTCGATGGCGTAGACGTCGGTTGCCCGCCGCTCCACCGCATGGAGCCCCTGCCGGGCTGTCAACAACGTTCGGAGTGCAGCCTCCTCGGAGGGTTGCACGGGGAGGAATGGCTCTTCACCCAAGAGCTCGGAACGGCGTCGGTCCCATCCGAGGCGGTGTAACGACCGCAACCCTCCCCTTCCGTTTTTCAGGTCGAGCTCCTGAAGGGCAAACGGCTCTCGCCGCCAGACTCCGCGCTCCTCTGCGGCCAGCTGCTCGGGAAGCTGAGAACGAGCTCCCCCCAGCAGCTTGGCCAAACCGGAGAAAAGCTGGTCGGTCAGGTCGGCAGGCCCGGCGACCAGACGGGCATTGAGCAGACTGCAGAGCGAGTTGAGATCTTCGCGGGCAAAGCCCAGGGTTGCCTTGACGGTGCGAGTGGCGTGGCCGACTTTCAGGCCGGCATCCCAAAGCGGATAGAGAACCGCTCGCACCGCCTCCTCCGGAACCGGACCGTCGTGGAGCAGGAGAAGGTCGATGTCTGAGAAGAGGCAAAGCTCCTGGCGTCCGTATCCGCCGACCGCTACCACAGCCAGCTCGGGAGCGGTGGCCGCAAGCGTTCGCAAACCCTGATCGAGAGCGACGGTCAGGATCGAGCTGATGGTTGACGCCGGCTGAGCGCTCGTTCCATGGTCGATCAACCCTGATCGGACAGAGAGATAGGAAACGAGCGGACCGCCCCCCAAGGCGGCCCGCTCGGACTCCATGGCTCCTGTCGAAGCCGGTTTATCAGACGGCGTCGGGTCCTCGTTCACCGGTCCTGATCCTGAGGACCTGTTCTACCCCAACCACCACGATCTTTCCATCTCCGATTTCCCCGGTCCGGGCGGCCGTTTCTATGGCCGAGACCACCCGATCGACGTCGTCGTCGCCGACCACAATCTCCACCCGGGTTTTCGGTACGAATTCGACCTTGTACTCGGCACCCCGATAGACCTCGGTTTGCCCTGATTGGCGGCCAAACCCACGGATCTCCCCGACCGACATGCCGTTGACTCCGATTCCCTTCAATGCGTCCTTGACGTCCTCGAGTTTGAAAGGCTTGATAAAGGCGATGATCAGCTTCATGGCTCCTCCTATTCCGAGAGCACGTAACCCCGCTCCTCGTGGAGCGAGATGTCGAGGCCTTCGGTTTCCTGATTCTCATCCACCCGCAGCCCGGTGATGGCTTTGACGACTCGAGCCAGGATGTAGGAGGCGACGAAGGTGAAGGTCATCACGGCCAGGACCGCCGCCACCTGCTTCAAGAAGAAGCCGACCCCGCCAAAGAGAAGGCCATCCGGTACAAACTCGTTGACCGAACTCTGGGCGAAAACTCCCAGTAGGACCGAGCCGACGATGCCACCCGCCAGGTGGACCCCGACCACGTCCAACGAGTCGTCATAACCAAACCTGAACTTGAGGCTCACCGCCAGGAAGCACAAGAAGCCGGCCGCCAGTCCGATGGCCATAGCCGACAACGGCGATACAAAGCCCGCTCCCGGAGTTATGGCGACCAGGCCTGCCACCGCCCCCGAAGCAGCTCCCAGCGTGGTGGGTTTGCCCGTCTTCATCCATTCGGCCACCACCCATCCGAGCGCTGCCACCGAGGCGGCGATTTGGGTCGTCACGAAGGCGTTGATGGCAATGCCATCGGCGGCGAGGGCCGACCCGGCATTGAAACCGAACCAGCCGAACCAGAGGATGCCGGTCCCCAACAGTGTCAAGGGCAGGGAGTGGGGCCTCATCGCCTCGGCGCCAAACCCTTTGCGGGGACCCAGAGCAAACACCAGAGCCAGGGCGGCGACGCCCGCGTTGATGTGGACGACCAGTCCTCCAGCGAAGTCCCTCACCCCCCAGGCAAACAGCCACCCGTCGGCAGCAAACGCCCAATGGGCGACGATCGGGTACACGATCAGGGCCCACAACGTGGTGAACAGCACCCAGGCCGAGAACTTCATCCTTTCGGCCACCGCTCCGGAGATGAGGGCCGGGGTGATGATGGCAAACATCATCTGGAAGACCATGAACAAAAGGGCATCGCCCTCCACTCCCTTCAGACCGAGGAAGTCGAATCCTCCGATGATTCCGCCGATGTCGGTCCCGAATGCCAGTGTGTAGCCCACCAGGGTCCAAACCACTGTCACGATTGAGATCGTGAAGAAGTTCTTCATGAGCATGTTGAGGACGTTCTTCGACCTGACCATCCCGCCATAGAAGAGCGCCAGGCCCGGGGTCATGAACAACACCATGGCACTGCACACCAACAACCAGGCGATCGTTCCTTCGCTCATCCGCCTCCTCCTCGTGTGTCGGAGGGGGAGCCTGGGAAGGGCCTGTTACGAGCCTGTTTCGTGCGCGTTACGGTCAGGGTGATTAGAAACCAATGAACATGGTCACCACTCTCATCAACCCGGCCAGTGGCGAAGCGTTCGAGCAAGTGCCGCAGGCCAGCGCGGCCGATGCCGCACAGGCCGTGACCGACGCCCATCGGTCCTACGAGAGCGGGGTCTGGAGCAAGGCACCGGTGCGGGAAAGGCGAGATGTGCTTGGCCGCATCGCCGATCTGATTCGTCGCGATCGCGAGCAGTTGGCCAGCCTCGAGTCCCTAAACACCGGCAAGCCGATCGCGGCCGCCCGCGGGGAGATCGGGGCTGTTGCTACCACCTTCGATTTCTACGCCGGCGCGGTCGACAAGATTCACGGACAAACCATCCCCGGGAACGCCCCCGGCACGCTGCTGACGTTCCGACATCCCATCGGGGTGTGCGCCGCCATCGTTCCCTGGAACTTCCCGATGGTGATACTGGGTTGGAAAGTCGCTCCGGCACTGGCGATGGGCAACTCAGTTGTGGCTAAGCCCGCCGAAGTAACCCCCTTGACCGCCATGGCCCTGGCCGACATTGCGATAGAGGCTGGACTACCCCCCGGGGTCCTCACCGTTGTCACCGGCCAGGGTTCGGAAGTCGGCGACGCCCTTGTCCGCCATCCGCTGACCCGCAAAATATCCTTCACCGGCTCTACCGAGGTTGGGAGACAGGTGATGCGCCAGGCTGCCGATGGCATCAAACGGGTTTCCCTCGAACTCGGTGGCAAATCGGCGAACGTGATATTCGCCGATAGCGATCTCGACGTCTGCATCCCGTCGTCCCTGTGGTCGGCCTACGACAACGCCGGCCAGGACTGCTGCGCCCGCAGCCGGATCATCGTCGAGCGGTCGGTCTACTCCGAAGTGCAAGAGCGATTCGCCGAGGCCGCTTCTCAAATCAAGATGGGAGATCCGAGGTTGGAGTCAACCGAGATGGGTCCCCTCATCACCGCGGCGCATCGCCACAAGGTCGAGTCCTATCTCGAGATAGGGGCCGCGGAAGGGGCTCGGCGGCTGATCGGGGGAGTTCGCCCCGACTCGGAAGGCAACTTTCTCAGCCCGGCGGTGCTTGTTGATGTCAGCCCCGACATGAGAGTGATGCAGGAGGAGATCTTCGGTCCGGTGGTCGGGATCATCCCGTTTGACACCGAGGAAGAGGCCATTCGACTCGCCAACGATTCAATCTATGGACTGTCGGGTTCGTTGTGGACCCGCGATATCGGCCGCGCCCTGCGTGTGGCCAAAGCGATCCAAACTGGAATGCTGTCGGTCAACACCTCATCGAGTGTCCATATCGAAGCGCCGTTCGGAGGTGTAAAGCAATCGGGCAT